>CAMMVE010000008.1 GCA_946500265.1 uncultured Clostridium sp. | reverse complement strand
ATTTTATTATTATCTTTATCTACTTTATATACTTTTAAATTTCCTTTTTTGTGTTCATTTTCCACTTCAATTTGTGTTGTTTTGTTATATTCAACATTAACATCAAATGTAACATTACTTAATATATAATTCTCATTTGCAGACAATTCCTTTAATAGATAAGAATTTTGGTATAATCCTTGAAATGTTGCAATTCCTTCACTATTGGTTGTTGCTCTTGCTACTTCTGTTCCGTCTTTTTTATATAATCCAAATGTCACATTTGCAATAGGCTTAAAAGTTTCATCATCTGTTTTTATTACTTGTATTTTCCCTGTATTAGTTACAACATTCATAGTTGCTTTTCCTGTTGTATCTCCATATACATCATAAGTGAGCAAATAGTCTTGTGTTCCATTTATTCTTGTTGCACCATAGAATACTGGATATACTTTTGATTTTCCTTTAACATCTATTGAGACATTTATATTACTTGTTAATTTATCTTTTGGAATTTGTATTTTAAAATTTTCATTTCCAGAGAATGTTGTTTTATCATTTCCTGATAAATCTGTTATTTTACTACCTTCAGGTAATCCTGTTGTTCCTGTTATTGTATATTGACTTGTTTCTACTGGTGTATTTACTCTATATTCTTGTGAATAATAGTTTCCATCTTCAAAAAATCCATTTATTTTTTCAACTGTAATATTTGTATTGGCTGGTGTTTGTGTTCCGTTTCTTCCAATATCAACTAATTTTACAATTGCATTTTTTATAGCCTCTCCTCTTGCGTCTCCACCTCTATAATAGCTATTGACATCTGTTCCATAAATAATGCTATAAATTGCTTGTTTTGTAGCAACAAATGCGTCAAATTGATTTGCAACACCAAGTGCTTCTGGACTTTGATATGGGTAACCATTTATTGCAACTCTCCATATTCTCACATCATCCATTACCTTTGTTACATCTACTGTATATTCTGGAACACCTGAACTACCGAACCCCGTGGTAGGTCTCTATTTAAGCAATATGCAGGATATTGCACACCATTTTGCTCATAATACACATAAGTTGTTATAATATAGCTCCAAGTATTTGCGTCACTATCCCAAAATTGTAAATGGTAACCACAATCTCCACCGTCTTTTAAATCTGCTGTTTGAATTTCTGTTGCATTTACTTTATTTGCAAATATATTAGTAAATACAGAAAATAATGTTAATATTAGCATTAAAAATGCTATACTTTTCTTTACTTTAACTTTCATAATTTTAAATCCTCCTTATTTTTGACATTAAAAAAAGACACTAAAATAGTGCCTGTTTTAATATTTTTATAATAAATTTAATTTTTTTGTTCAATTATTGTTTGATTATATTTATATTGTATTTCACTCATCAGTTATAATGCTATTTTCAACATTACTGCTATTGCTTTTAATATACTACAAAACAATTTTATCCCCACACCAAATATAAATAAAACTATTGCAAATATTGAACATATTATTTTCCCAATTTTCATACTACTCTCAACTCCTTTGTCCATATTTTACTTGATTTATTTTAGTTTAACAAATGTGCCATTTTTTTATTTTTTATTATTTTATATATTCTTTTCAGTTAGTAAAGAGTTAGTATTAAAAGGGGTTTGTAAGGGGGAATTTTATAAAAAATCCTCCCACGATTTTTGGGCATAATCCTAGCGTGACATTTCTCTTTTTCTTTCCTCCCTCTGATTATGCTCTTTTATACATTTTATAATAAATTCTTCTGTTTCTTTTTCTGTTTTAACTTCTTTTGGGAGCAATCTTTGTATCTTTTCTGCATCGATTTTTATTTTTTCAATTTGATTTGGCTTTTGTTCTCCCATTATTTCTTCTATTTTTTCAGTTGTTAATCTTCCTTCTTGACTTAATTTCTTTAAATATTTTGCCTGTGCTTGTGAAGGTGTTGCGTCATTATATTGCATCCAATTCAATAATATATATTGCTCATCTTCTTTTAAGTATGATAGTTCAACAGCAGGATTAAAAGCTATTTTCTTTGTATCTACCATTTCAAGCAATATTTCTTTTATTAGATAAGTTAATCTTATATATCTATATACTGTATCTTTACTATCTCCAAACTTTTCTCCTATTTTTTCAGCTGTGTTTTTAAACTTTGTCGCAACTTGCGAAGAAGTTAAATCTGTTCTTTCTCCTTGCCTTTTTTCTGCCTCTAATCGCATTTTGTATGCGTATGCTTTCTCGCTTGGAAGTATATTTTCTCTTTGGTGGTTACTATCTACCATTATGATAATTGCCTCATCATCATTATAATTTCTTATAATTGTTGGTACTTCTTTTAAATTTGCTAGTTTTCCTGCTAATTTTCTTCTATGACCTGATATGATTTCATAATGTCCATTATCTTTTGGTCTTACTATAATTGGCTCTATTACACCAACTTTTTTTACTCTTTCCACTAAATCTTCCATTTCTTCATCTTGTCTAACTTGAAAAGGGTGGTCTGGAAAATCATCTAATTTTTCTATTGGCATTGGAATTACTTTTTCTATATTTAAAATGTCTTTTCCGTGCAACAGGTTCAAATATATCATCTAGTGTAGGAAGCTTCATTTCTAGTTCGTTGTTTCTCAATTTTCAATACCTCCTTGCAAAAATTTTGATATGCTATTGCTGGTTTGCTGTTTTTATCATAAGTAAATAAACTTTGTCCTGCCATTGTTCCTTCAACTGCTTTTATGCCCTGTGGAATAATAGTATCGTAAATTCTTATTTTGCTCCCATAAGTATTTTGAAGTGTTTGTAATGTGGTTTTTCCTACTTTTGTTTGCATATCTGCTAGGGTAATCAAAACACCATCAATTTTTAGGTTAGGATTTATTCGCTTTCGCACTTTATTTATTGTTTGAATAAGTTGTGTCATTCCGTTTAGCTGATAAATAATGGGCTTGTACTGGTATGATTACACTATCACTACAAGCTAGTGCATTAAGTGTTATCATACTAAGTGAAGGTCTACAATCTATAATCACATAATCATATTTGCTTTTTACTTGGTCAATATAACTTTTTAAAACATATTCTCTACTCATAATATTGACAAGTCCCACTTCTATTGTTTCTAAATCAATATTTGAAGGTACTAAATCAACACCTTCACTATGATGTAATATTGCTTCATTTTCTTCCAATGGAATGTCTTTTATTACTTTTTCTAATACACTTCCTAATGTCTTTTCAATTTCATCTTGATTTCGCCAACCTAAACAAGTTGTTAAATCTCCTTGTGGGTCTGCGTCTACTAATAATACTTTTTTTCCACTTTTTGATAATCCTACACCTAAATTGAGTGCTGTTGTTGTTTTGCCAACACCACCGTTTTTGGTTTGCAATGGCTATTACTTTTGTTTTAGACATCTATAATTCCTCCTTTCCTTTAAAATTAGTCATTTTTCAATGACTATGTTATTTTGCTGTTATGTAAGAGGAAAAACGAATTGTATTGCTACAACTCGTTTATCTACTATCTCTATCTTTATGCTTGTCCTTCATTTTATTTTGATATTTTTTTAGTTCTACATATAAATCATAACTTTTTTCTTCATCTAATTTATTTGTTATTTTTATATCTCTTTGTATTATAAAATTTTTATTCATTTTAAATGTGCCACAAGCACCTCCACCATCAAAAAAGTTATATCTTCCATCTTTATCTTTTCCTAAATAAATTGCTGTTACATTACTTGTCATTGAATTTGTTAATGGTAATTCTATATTGCAAAACATTCCTGTTCCTAATTCTTCTAATACTTCTATTGAATCTTTTTCTTCCATATAGTTCTCCTCCTCATTATTTATTTTTTATTTATCTGTATTTTTTATCTTCTACCACCTCCATATTTTTGATTTTAAGTTTGTTTTGCTTTTAGACTAATAATTTGTCGAACAACATCATAAAATTGTTTAAAACGAATTTTGATAAATTTTAGGCATACTTTTTTGGTACATATCATCTTAGATTTTAAATTTGAGCAAAAAAATAAATGAATTGACTTTTTCAATCCATTTACTTTAATCTTGCAAAACGGCTATTTATCTAGCTTTCATCAAATTATTTTTCTAGGTACATACTCATAATTTAAAAATGATTTCCTATAATATGTCCTTCATCTATCATTTTCTTTACTAAATCTGATGCCGAATTCAAATAATGCCCTGTTATAAAAAAGGTTGCTTTAACATCGTTTTGTTTCAAAACCTCTAATATTTTTTCGGTGTATCCTGCTTCATAACCGCAGTCAAAAGTTAAATAAATATATGGTTTTTCACTATTTCCCATGCTTATGCCATTATACTCATCTATTATCCATTTATTTTCAGCTCCTAGATTTGGTTGTTCATGATTATCTCCTCTTTTTATTCCCCATCCTATTTTTTTATCGCTCAAAGCCGCAGTTGTACTTGTTTCTATTGTTTTATTATTCACATTTACCACCGATAACGTGAATACAAGTATTAGTCCACACATTAAAAATGTTGTAATTTTTTTTATTGACTTTTCGTTCAATTTTTTTGCCTCCTTTTCATAATTGTTCTCTATATTTTCTTTATTAATATTATGAATTCGAACAAAAAATATTACTTAATTTTCCAGCTTTTTTGAGGCGTTTACTACATTTTAAGCTTCTATATTTTTCGACAAATAAATTCTTTTTTCTAAAAATTTTATATTGACAATAATAATTTTTTAGATTATATTATTATAGGAATTGGAAAAAAATGGTTTTCAATTTTGTCGAATTTTATATAATTATATATGGAGGAAGAAATGTTAAATTTCGCATTATGTGATGACAACTATAGTGCAATAGATAAATTGTCTAAAATGTTAAATTCAATTTTAATCTCTAATAATCTAAAAGGTCAAATAACTTTTACTTCAAGCAGTCCTGACAAACTATTAAATTTCGTAAAACATAATCCTGTTCATGTACTTTTACTAGATATCGATTTGAAATCCACAAAATCCGGAATTGAATTAGCTGAACAAATCAGAGCAATTGATAAAAGTGTTTATATTATTTTTATTACAGGTCATTTTGAATTTAGCTTAATCGCATATAAATGTAAAACTTTTGACTTCCTAGCAAAACCTTTAACCAAAGAACGATTTGAAGAAACTATACTTAGACTATATTCTGATGTATTTGGTGATACTAGCAGATATATCAGACTTGATAACAATAAAACTGTTATTAAAGAAGATAGTATTAGATTTATAAAAAAAGATGGAATGAAGGTAATATTTCACACAGATACAAGAGATTATGAAACTTATAGCTCATTTAACAAGATATCTGATATGTTACCTTATAATTTTGTCAGATGTCATAAGTCTTATATAGTTAATGTAGGCAAAATATCTGATATTGATATACCAAAAAACACTATACATTTTTCTAACAATGATAGTTGTTATATCGGTCCAAAATATAAAGAAATTTTAATGGAGGTTTTAGAAAATGAATACGATACAGACGATATGGTCAGCTTTGACATCGCAAAATGAAACTTTTGTCAAAATACAAGGAATACCACTTTGTTTCTTAGATGTTTTTATAAGTATGTATTACTTTACCACAATTTTAAATATACAATCTACCAAAAAGAGAAAAATAATTTATGTTATGGTTTATGGAATAGTCGCTAACTTAATAACTTTCATAATTCCTCAGCCTTATTATATTTTCGTTAATATTATCGTTTGGCCGTTGATGGTATTTTTCATTTTAAAAGCATCAATACTGAAAAGTATTTTATCAGAGATTATAACTATGATTATCACATCAATATTAGATTTTGCATTTGCTAGTATTTTTCATACATTATTTAATGTTACCTCTGAAACAATGATTGTAACACCAATATATAGATTAGGAATTTCATTATGTATCTATTCAATAATGTTTATATTATCTAAACTTATAGCCACTTTTAAAGTATATGTTCCTGTCTTTGAAAATATGTCATTCAAATCTAAAATACTTTTAATTATTAATGCTATATTAATTGTAATAGTTATTGGTATGCAATTTTATTTAATTAGATTTTATAGTAGCACCATGCCATTTCTTATTACTTTAATAAATATAATATGTTTAGTTGCATATTTTGCAGTAAGTATTGCAACAATTGTAGGTTCATCAAAATTAGAATCTACTAAACAAGACTTAGAAAGTGAACAACTTGCTAATCATTCATTATCAATTTTGCATGACCAAGTTAGATCATTTAAACATGATTTTGATAATATTGTAAATAGTATTGGTGGTTATGTAGTGAATGAAGATATTGAAGGATTAAAGAAATATTATAATCAATTACTTGAAGAATGCCATAAAACAAATAACTTATATGCATTATTACCTAAAGTAATAAATCATCCTGCAATTTATCATATGTTAGCAACTAAATATTATGAAGCTAATCAGATGAATGTTGAAATAACTTTAAATGTTTTCTTAGATTTAAACGAAATAGAAACTCGTATGCAAATATATGATTTTACAAGAATTCTTGGTATTTTGTTAGATAATGCAATTGATGCAGCTAAAGAATGTGAGAAGAAAATTATTAATGTTACTTTTAGAAAAGAAATGAGCAATGATATGATTATTGTTAAAATTCAGAATACATATGTCAATAAAGATGTTGATACTGAAGAAATATATCAAAAAGGTGAAACAAGTAAGGAAAATCATAGTGGTCTTGGACTATGGAAAGTAAGACAAATATTAATGCATAACAATAACTTAAACTTATTTACTACAAAAGATGATGAATTCTTCAGTCAGCAATTTGAAATATATAAATAGATAACTAAAAATAACTCGATGCTTTCGAGTTATTTTTAGTTTGTCGATATTTTATATTATTATATAGGAAAATAGTTGTTATATAATAAAATTTATTAATCCTTTTTTATTAATGATGCTGGCATCTTTGGTTGATGAAACAAACTCATTACATAACAAGATGTATTTGTTGATTTTGCATATTTTTCTGCTATTTTTGCTAAAGTTTTTAACATAATAAATTCCTCCCCATCGTTTTTAATTTTATATAATAAAACATTGCCGGCTAATGTTTATTACCTAATTAATTATTAATTTTCTAATTGTTTTTCATAAACTTCATGTCCATATTTATTTTTTGTTATTTTATATGCTAATCTAGAAATTGAAATAGACTGGAATATACTTCCTATTATTAATATATTTGACATCATTTTATCTGGTACAAATAATGCTACAACTAAAGTTAGAGTTAACATCACATATGATAATATTTTCTTGGTTTTTCTTTCTTTTTTGCTAATTATTGGTACTTCTTCTGTATCTGCTGGTGCATACATGCTAATCATTAAAATTCCGAAGACCAAACTTAGTCCTATAAGTATATATTTTTGTATATTATCTAATACTAAAAATTTGCTTATTAATATATTTCCATAGAAAAATGCTATTGTGCTTACTATACAACCAAGATGGCTGTGTAGATGAAAACCTCCTGAAACAGCTTTGTATGGAACAACTGCAATATATGCAAATACCATATACCAACCGATTCCTAATAAAAAGCTCAGTCCAAAAAGTAAAAACATCTTTGGCATTTCTCCAATTAATAGTTGTAATCCATAAAGGATTATTTCTGCTTTTTCGTCTGTAATGTCAGGCATCTTTTCTCGCATTTTGATAAGTATAGAATTACAGATTTTTTCTATCATATAGTTTTCACTTCCGTTCCATTAAATCTAAATGAAAAAATTGTGCCGTATTATTTTTTCGTTCTGTAATTATATTAATACAAATTACGACATTATTTTCATTTATTATATGAAGAACGCAAAAACCTATATGAAAAATTATATTTTCTTTTTCATATAGGTTTTTGTTATTTTCGTAAAATTTACATAATATTACAATTCAAGTTCTTCTGGTTCTGATAAACTTTTTTTCTTTGTTGCACTTTCTCTTTTCTTAGCCCATTTAATCTTATCCGCTTCTTCTTTAGTTTTTTGTATACCTCTTTCATATTTACTTTGTTTATTAATTTGCAACCCTTGAATATTACTTTGTAGTATACTATTTATTTCATTAAGCATTACTCTATCTTCAACATTTCCTAAAGCTTCAATTTCAATCATAGAGTCTTCTGCCATTTGTCCATTTAGCGCATGATTTTTGTATTTAGTATTATCAAATGAAAGGCATACTTGTACTCCATTTTTTTCTAATATTAAGTCTCTTCTTTGCGTAACAGCATTTAATAATGGAGTAGTTAATACTTCAGTTAAATCAACTTCTATTTTCTTTTGTTGCATTTTTTCTTTTAATTCTTCTATTGATGGTTTATCCAAATCTAATTCTATTTCTTCTCTTGAAGAATAAACTTCGCCTACTGCTGTTGGCATTTTATATGTTGCCTTATATCTTTGCTTGTCATCTTGAGTTAATTTTCTAATTCTTAAAGAACCTCCCCTAGTTAGCAAAGACGCATCTCTTGTATCAAAATATTCATCATCATTTTGTTTACTTTTTATCTTTACAATTTTAAATCCATTAGACAATAATGGCTCTAAAATACTGTCTTGTGATAGTTGCTGACTTTGATTAATAATATATTTTAGTTCAAATTCTTCCGGTTTTTTATTCAGTTCATTAACCATAACTTTTAATTCCTCCCTATATGGCTTAAACTCCTCTGGAGTCATACCTAATTCTAATCTAAGAATCTCTGGATTAAAGAATAACCCATCTTTTTCAAGATATTCCTCTGGTCTTATCAAGTGAGGAGTTGCTTCCGCTAGATCTTTATGAAAATTCCCAAAGTTTATTCTAAGTGATTCTTCCTTTTTATACAATTTTATTTTAAATTTGTTAGATATTAAAGATAATGTATTGGAAAAATCTCTATCTCCGAATATATCTTTTAATTTTCGTTTTACTGTTTCAGCATTAATATTATTTTCTAAATCTTGAAAATCGGCTAGTACTTTTGGCATATCACATAAATATTGTAAAACAGGATTTTTCGCTTTTTCCTTCATTATGCCAAAGGCTTCTAAAAAAGCTGAGTCTGTAACATCCAAAAAATCATTTAGCGATAAATTCGTTGGATTTAACGCAAATTTCTTAAAAGCTTCTGGCAATTCAGCATCTATTGCTTCTGGGTTTTCCCTATAAATCTCAAGAACTTTTGAAAAAACTGATTCTAAAAGTAATGCTGACTTTGTAAAATAAATATCTCTATACTTTTGAAATCTTTCTATTAATATAGTTTCAATGCTAGCTAATCCTTTTTTATCTACTAATAATTCATATTCTTGGTTATTATCTACACTAATTCCTAATGTTTGTATCAATTTTTTATAATCTATTCCAGATGTTATACCAGCATGATATGAGTCACGAACTAAATAATCAAGTCTATCAGCATCCAATTGATGTGATATTAGCGATTTTAATAACTTTGTAAAACTATTCTTTGTTTCTCTATTTTCCTCTTCTTTATCATCTATTTCAGCAATATAACTTGCAATTTTCTTTAGTTTTTTAGTTCCAAATGTTGACTTTAGCAACTTGTTTACTTCTGTATCCCCCAACAAAATATCTGTTGTTCTTTTTTCATGAGAATATTTAGTTATTCTTTCACAAGTATGTGAAAAAGGTCCATGTCCAATATCATGCAAGAGCATTGAACATAGTGCCATATCTTTATCATCTTTTGAAATAAAAATGTCATAGCGTTGCAATTCTTTTTCCAAATGTTTTATCATTTGTGACATAAGATAAAAAGCACCTACACTATGACTTAATCTTTCGTTATTCTCTAGCCCCGGATAATCATAAACAGAAAATCCATTTTGAGTAATATCATTTAGTCTCTGCATTTCTTTTGTTAAAACAATTTCTGAATAGGGTGGTTGAATTTCAATTTTTCCGTATATTGGATCCTGTACTTCCATTGTTTTTCCATCGTCTTTTAGCTCGTATTTAAATGACATCTTTTTGTTCCTTTCTATTTGTTTTTGCAAATTCTATCACAATTTTTCCCCTATTTCAATAATTTACTATAAATTAAACGTTCATAAGTTTTATATCTTCTAATATTTTCCAACTTCCTACAAATTCTGGAATAGACCTAAATGTTACCATTTCTTTAGTAATCGGATGCTGAATTGTAAGCTCATATGCCCAAAGAGCTATTTGCTTTCCATGTCCTCTTCCTCCATATTTTTGGTCAGCATATATGCTATGACCTCTGCTAGAAAGTTGTACTCTTATTTGATGATGTCTTCCAGTATGAAGATTTACTTTTAAGACAGATAAGTCTATTTCTTCATTGTATTTCAAAACCTCATAATCTAATGAAGCATATTTTGCATTTCTAGTTCCTTCTTTTACAACTTTACTCATATTATTTTTCTCATTTTTTAATAAGTAATCTTCAAGAGTTCCGCTTCTTACTCTCCATCTTGCCATTTGCAACTACTAAATACGTCTTCTTAAAAATTTTTTCTCTTACCTGTTCACTAAGTCTTGCTGCTGCCTTTGAAGTCTTTGCAAACACCATTACTCCTCCAACAGGTCTATCTAATCTATGAATCAAACCCAAATAAACATTTCCTGGTTTATTATACTTTTCTTTCAAATATTCTTTTATAATTGTAAGCATATCAATATCTCCAGTTTTATCTCCTTGAGATGGTATATTAACTGGTTTTTCTACTACAATAATATGATTATCTTCAAATATTACTTTTAATTTTTGCATTCTAATAGTTCTCTCTTTCCTATTTAATAACAACACCATTACTAAATAATGTTTTTTGCCAAGTATAAAGTATATTTAGAGAATTTTTGAAGTTCCGCGTAAGCGACCAAACGAGCTTTGAAAAAGCAAGTGCGACACCAAGGAACAAAAAAATTCGAGAAATATACTTTATACTTGACTTATGCAGTAATTTATTTAAATAATGCATTATTTCCCAACAGACTCCCAGCGACCATAAATTCCACAAGGAAGTATCAACTTCGAATCCGTCATAGGTAAGCCAACTTCTCCATGTGAAAATTTACCCTTTTTGCTTATATTCATTCTTAAAATATTTTCTAAAACAGTACTAGAAATTCCTGTTGTATATGAATTAATTAAGAAAAATAATGGTTTTTCAGATAAAACTTTTGTACAAAGTTCTACTAAATCTGAAATATTCTCTTCAAATTTCCAAACTTCCCCATTTGTTCCTCTTCCATAAGAAGGTGGATCCATAATAATTCCATCATATGTATTTCCTCTTCTTATTTCTCTATTTACAAATTTAACAACATCATCAACTATAAATCTAACTGGTCTTTCTTTTAATCCAGATGATGCCACATTTTCTTTTGCCCATGTTGTCATTCCTTTAGAACTATCGACATGGCAAACAGACGCACCAGCATAGCTACACGCTACTGTTGCGCCTCCTGTATATGCAAATAAATTTAATACTTTAATTTCTCTCTTTTCTCCCTTTATTTTGTTTATCATCCAGTCCCAATTAACAGCTTGCTCAGGAAAAAGTCCAGTATGTTTAAATCCCATTGGTTTTATATTAAATGTTAAATCTCCATATTTTATTTGCCAATTTTGAGGAATTTTTTTATTATATTTCCAGCCACCACCACCAGATGAACTTCTGTTATATCTAGCGTGTGCGCTGTTCCATTTATTTGGAAAAGACTTATCTTTCCAGATAATTTGTGGGTCTGGTCTAATTAAAATAACGTCTCCCCATCTTTCCAATTTTTCTCCATTTGCCATGTCTAGTATTTCATAATCTTTCCAATTATTTGCTACATCCATTTTTATTATTTCCTTCCTAAAACTTTTTTAATATTTAAACCCAATTAGAAAAATTTATTTTTTCGGTCAATTGCTAAATTATGAATTAATTAACACATTAATAAAACTAGCAATTAATACGAAATCTAATACTGCAAAACTTAAAACTGCAGTTACTATTGTTGTAATTATTTTGTGTTTTAATATTTTATCTAAAACCTTTGAAGCGAAACTCACTTTTTTGGTTCTTACATTAATAGCTTGTCCTTTCTTAAAATCTAAAACAATGTCTTTTGCATACTCCATATAAAACTCATCCCTTCCCAAGAAAAGCTTTAATTTAATTTTCAAGCTCTTCCCCTATTTATATTTTCTATAATATAAATATATTCGAGAAATAACTTACTTATTACATGTTTCGTATGCAAAATTACTACTATTTAAGTCATATTCCAACTATTTTTGCAACTCTTCTTTTATCTTTCGTGCAAGTTCTTCATTAATTCCTTTTATCTCACATATTTCTGATATATCTGCTTCTGCTATTTTTTTAACACTTGAGAATTTTTTCAATAATGCATTTTTCCTTACTTCTCCTATGCCAGATATTTCATCTAATGCTGATTTTGTTAATTCTCTTTCTCTTAGCTTTTTATGGTATCCTATTGCAGTATCGTGAACAGAGTCTTGAAATGTTGTTATTAAATTAAATAATATATTAGAGATTTTTAATTGTTGTCTTTCTCTATTCATAAGCGCTCTGGTTGAGTGCTTATCATCTTTTACCATTCCAAATATTGGTATGTCTAAAATACTTGTATCAAATTCTTCATTTTTTTCTTTATATTCTTTTTTTAATTCTTCCTCTGCTTCTATTGCAGCTCTTATCTGAGTTATTCCTCCATCAACAAAAATAACATCTGGTAATTTACCAAATCCCCCATTTGGATTTTCTATAGAATGAACTAATCTTCTTGAAATTACTTCTTTCATACATCTTGGATCGTCTTGCGTAAATACTGTTTTTATTCTAAATCGTCTTGCCAAATTCTTTTTTATTACTCCATCTACCATAACAGACATTCCTGCCACCATATTCGTTCCTGATAAATTAGATATATCAAAGCATTCTATTTTTCTTGGCATTTTATCTAATTTTAATACCTCTTTTAATTCTGTTAAAACTTCCAGTTTGTCTTTTTCCTTATTCTCCAATGTTACTTTAGCATTGCTCTCTGCCATTTCGACTAACCTTAATTTTTCTCCCTTTTGAGGTGTTTTTAGTTCTACTTTTCTTCCTGCCTTTTGTGTAAATAATTCCTCTAAAAGTTCTTTGTCATCTATTTCTTCTCGTAACATTATTTTATTAGGTAATATTGGTCTATCAAGATAATATTGCTTAATAAAATTTGATAAAATTTCTTTTGGCTCTTCATCAACTAAATCATCTAAAAAGAATTGCTCTCTTCCCACCATTTTGCTTTTTCTAACAAAAAATATTTCTACACATACTCTTGTTTTGCTCTTAGCTAATCCAATAACATCTATATCATTTTCAGATATATTTGAAACCTTCTGCTTTTCAGAAATTCTTTCTATTGCAATTATTTTATCTCTTAAATATGCAGCCCTCTCATATTTCATGCCTTTTGAAGCTTCTTCCATCTCATTACTTAATTGTTTTAAAAGTTTATCTGTTTTTCCTTCAAGTACATCTATAATTTCATCAATTTGTTTGCGATACTCTTCTTTTGAAATGTATCCCATACATGGTGCCAAGCATTTTTTTATATGATAATTTAAACAAGGCCTGTCCTTATATTTGAAACTTCTGCACTGTCTAATTTTAAATTTAGATTTTATAAATTCTATCATTTCTTTAGCAGCACCGCTATTAGCATATGGTCCAAAATATTTTGCTCCATCATTTAAAATTCTTCTCGTTATGTATACATCTGGATAATCTGCTTTAATATTAACCTTAATATATGGGTATGTTTTATCATCTTTCAAGAGCACATTAAATTTAGGCATATTCTTTTTAATTAGATTACACTCTAAAATCAATGCCTCAGCTTCATTATCAGTAACAATATATTCAAAATGGTCTATTAATGCTACCATATTTTCTATTCTTTTAGTTTTATTCGTTTTCCTAAAATACTGCCTTACTCGATTTTTTAAAGATATTGCTTTGCCTACATATATAATCTTGTCGTTTTTATCATGCATAATATATACGCCTGGTTTCGAGGGCAATTTTTTTAATTCTTCTTCTATATTAAACATTTTCTTTTCCTCTAACTATATTAACATAAATATTATATCATAGATTTTTTATTTTTAAAACACATAGCAAAAAAATATCTCATTTAGCGGTGGTGGAATCTATTAAACTATGCTCCTTATTTTCTACAGAGCTAATTAACTTCTCTATATTTCGTCTTCTATTATATCTTCGTATTTCAACAATTTCCAAATACCATAAATATACAATTATTATTAAAATAGCTATGTTATGTATGTAAAGAATTGCTATGCTTGATAGCATTGTTAACAAAATAAGTACTGTCTTAGAAATTATGTATGTAATTTTGTATGCTTTTTTCTTTCCAAATATTATGTGTAGCACTTCTTTTACTACTCTTCCTCCATCCATTGGATAAATTGGTATTAAATTAAATAAAGCTATTAGAAGATTTGCATATATTACAACTTGATAAATGTACGTATATTGAATTTCTTTATAAAACATCCCAAATAAAATCACAATGCTAGATATGAATAAATTTGTCATAGGACCCGCTAAAGCAATTATTGCCTTTTTTATATTTAATACTTTGGCTCTATTTACTTTTTCGTTGTACTCTATACTATTTATGCTGAAACTTACCTGTAGTCCCACAGGAGTTAACCTTATTTCTTCTGGTTTAAATTTTAAAATCAAGCCTGCTATTACATGTCCTAATTCATGTATTATTGCAAATATCATGAGCAATATATACATTTCTATTTGTGACGTTATTAGAAACAAGAAAACAAATAAAAATATTTTCAAATCTATCTTTATACTCATTTAAATTATATATCCTCCTTATTTTTTAGTTTTAAACCAGCGAAACTCTGTCACCGTTGTTTCACATTTTTCTATGGCTTTACTATCTGCTTCTTTAAAGTCTTTTAAAATTCTAAAATAGAGTCTGGATTAATTATTCTGTCTTCTAATCTTATTTCAAAATGTAGATGTGGTCCTGTTGAATTTCCTGTAGAGCCAACCTCTGCAATTTTGTCTCCTTGTTTCACTTTCTGTCCCTCTTTTACTAAAAGTTTGCTACAATGCGCATATCTTGTAAGCACATCATCATTTACAATATCAATATGCTTTCCATATTCTCCTTCACTTGAAGCCACTTTTACAGTACCATCCATTGCAGCATATATTGGAGTTCCTTCATTAGCTCCTATATCAATTCCAGCATGGTTTGCAGAAACTACTTCTGTTTCTTCTCTTTTGCCAAATCTCGATGTAATTGTGCCAACAACCGGAATAATAAAGCTATAATTCTCTTTTAAAAATTCAACATCTAATTCTGACTGGGTTTTATTTTCATCATCTTTTTTAGCTTCTTCTACTATTTCATTAGTTGCAGCTCCTCCTATTCCTCCTATTTCATTACTTTCAGCTGTCTCAGAATTTTTTTCGTTATTCCCTATTGAATTTGTACTAATTTCATTTGTAGTAGAATTAGCATTTATTGTGTTAGTAGATACAGTGTTACTACTTATTTCGTTTACAATATTCTCTTCAGTAGTCTGATTTGTATTTTGAGTACTTTCGTCTGAATTATTTTCGTCGTTCTTGTTATAGTCATCTATAAATGCCGTTATTTGATTTTGTATATTTCCAAAATTTATATCATAAGACAAAAATTCCTTTGTTTTACTTATTACATCATCTGAAAAAATATAATTTGTATTTTTTATTAAATAGAAAATTATATAAATCACTGAACAAATGGCTAGTTGCATAAGCATCTTTTTAAATAATGAGAGCTTTTTTGTTTCAGCTCTATTTACATTATTTGAAGATACTCTTACGCCGCTAACCAGTCTCCTTCTATTGTATATTTCCTCTGCTCTTCTAATTCTTTCTTCTTGACTAATACTTCGTTCCAAAATAAAAACACCTCTTCCTTTGTTGTTTTTTAATGTATATGTGGTTAAGGTGTTTTTTATTCATATATATTTAATTAAACAAGTATTAGCATTAGCGTTGCTGTAATAATTGTTGTAAATCCCAAGAAAAAATTTAGTTTAACAGAATTCTTATATTTCTTTTCTAGTTTTTTTATATTATATTGACGTTTGGGTGATTTTTCTTCTAACTCTTTTGTATATGACTGTACTAACATTTCCGCTTCTTTTATTATATAATTTTTATCATCTTGTTTTACGTTATCTTTTTTATTTCGCTCTTTGTTCTCTTCTTTTGAATTATCTTCCTTCGCATCAGCCATTTCATATTTATGTATTTTTTTATTTTCTTTTAAAATAATAATTGCCTCATCAACTAAATTTGATGGTAAGTTTTTTAAAACAATCATATTTTTCATATCACTCATATTCATATATTGTTTTCCTCCTCTAAGTAATAAAATTTAAATAACAGTTTTATTAATTAGAGTTTTACCATTTTTTTATTTTCTTATACATAAATATTAATTTTATTTAAAACTTTTTGTATACCACTAGATACTATGTTAGCCATTGCATGTATTTCCTGCTCTTCAATATTTTTTAATTGATTTAGATTTTCTTTCACGCTCACATTGTTTCCAACTACACATTTTATATTTGTGTTAGAATAAAAACAAATGCTTTTTTCAAGGGCCTTTCCTATTTTAATAAATCCTTTATCTATTACAATATCTCCTACCTCATTGAAATTGCTTAAAGCAGCATCTATTGTAATAATATATGGATTTGAATAGTTTAAATAAATTTTATTAATTTCATCTCTCGCATTATTAAAGTTTAAAGTATTACTTAATGTTCCAAATACTTTAATATATTCATTTTCTATTTTTTTAAGCTTTGTTCCTATTATTGGACCGACTGAATCTCCTATAATTAAATCTGTTCCAACACATAAAAGAATCAAGTGTGAAAATCCTTTTTCTATTTCTTTCATAGAATATTCTAACTCTTTTACCAAAAGCTGATTTTTATCTTCTTCATCTAAGTTTGCTTTACAGTACAAATTGTTATTTTGCAAATGAGATGCTCCCTTCTGATTTTGTTATAACCAATTCTATTCTTTATCTAAAGCAATTATGATGTTTACATTTCTATCTTTTACATATTTTTTGATTATATCTTCAGAAAAGCCAGCAATTTCATTTGTCAAAATTATTGTATCATACCTTTTATTTATTAATTCTTTTAATTTCTCGTCTGTCTGTTCTGGTTCAGACAATTTAAAAACGTCAAACCCTAATCTTTCTGGCATTTTAAAACTCACATCATCTTTTTCATATTTTACCCATGATATTTTCAATTTCATCACCAGTTTTATTGTTTGACATTTTTTAAATTTTATTCAATTAAATTTAATTTTGTTTCTATTCTTCTTCGCTCTTATTTAATTCTTCTATAATTTCTTGTTTTACATCATCATCAGATATATATTCTAGTGCTCTTTTGTCATTAAGCACCGCCGCTTTTACTATATCTTTATTTGCTCTTAATCTTTTACTTGCATATTTTAAAATTAGCCCTTTATTAGTTACTGCTGCCATTACAACATCGTCATCATCCCTTAATTTTTCAGATGCATAATATAGTTCTTGTCCATTTATTTTTACTGCATCCAGCATGGTTTCTTTATCATCTGATAATCTTTCACTAACATAGCAAGCTGTCCATCCTACTTTTTTAATAGACTCTAGCACTATTTCCTTGTCATCTTTTAAATCTTTGCTAGCAAACTCTAATGCATTTCCATCTTGTTTTATCGCTGCCATTACAACATCTCTATCATTTTTTAACCTATCAGATGCCAAGTCAAGTAAACTTCCTTGTTTACTCACCATATCTAATACATAATCTTTATCATCATTTCTATTTTGGTCAAATTCCATTTTTGTTCTCGTCTCCTTCTTATGCTGAAAATTATTTTCTCTTCATTTGTCTCATTTCGTCTTTTACTTCTTTACTAACTCTATTAGATTCAATAATTTTTTGCAATGATTTATTAAATGTAAACTTGTCCAAAGCATTATTTTGCAAGAACTCTCTCGTCTTTTCTTCATACTTAACAAAAGCTACAGATATTGCCCATGCAATAGCCATTTTCACATAATACTTATCTAATTTTATGTTGTTATATATTTCAAATACTCTATCAATATATTTATCATTTAAGAAATAGTCCATCAGCATAATACAAGCGAATCTTACTTCAAATTCATTTTCTGAAGTAATGTATTTTTGTAAATACTGATACATTTCATCTAAATTTTTATTTGTAAATTTATATGTAGATGCACAACAGTCACAAATTGCCCAATTATCAATCATAGGCACAAATATATCTAAGTATTTTAGTCTAGTACTAAAATCTGCTTTCATATATCCTATAATTAATCCATATACCATTTTTTCTTCATAAAATTCACACTTATATTCTTCTAGAAAATTTATAGGGTTATCTTTTGCAACTAATTTTGCAATTTCTCTTAATTTTGGAAGTCTAACTCCTATAATGTCATTAATATTAGGACATAAACTGCTATGAAATTTTTTGTACTCTGCATCTGAACATTGAAATAAAATATCTCTTAATTTTTCCATCTTTCTTCTCCATTTTACTTTCCTGATATACAGTTTATATCACATACTTATTTACAGTTCAAGTATTAAGTAGATTATTTTTGTATTCTCTATAAATATAATCATATTTTTTTATAAAATCCAAAATTACATATTTAGTACATGGATACTCTTTCCTAAGTTCATTTCCAAGCACATGCTTTCTTCCGTTCTTATATTTTACTACAAATCTGCCAGATCTATCTTGAGCTTGCAAATCTTTATAATATGGAATTATTATATCTCTATATAATTTTATATGAGAAAAAATATATTTCTCTCCTACAAAGCTTTTAGGCACAAATACAATTGGCTTATCATCATAAAATGGTAGGTTAGCACTTCTTGTTTCCCAAATCTCACTTTCTGAATTCCAACATAATTTGTTTAAAGTAAAGTTTTTAGTTGGTATATTCCACATTTCACTCTGAAATTGTGTATAATCTAATAAATCTGAAAATATTATTGCTGTAATAAAATCAGAAACTTTATCTTCCCCTATATTTGGAATTAACATTATAAAGTCAAATATATCCTCAACAAATCCAGACTCAAAAATATTGTCTCTTGATAGCAACTGTACTAAATAAGTTCCACCATCTTCTCCAAAACTTTTTCCGTATCTACTTTCTAATGAATATCCCAACCTAGTTTCATTTCTTTCGGCAAAGTTTTCAAAAAAAGTGAGTAATTTTCCATATTCCTTATTTCTAGCTAACTTTATCATTAAATTAACAAAATTTTCTATTTTAGAAAAACAAATTTTATCAATTTCGCTTGTTCCCCATTTCATTTTTACAGGATCTATAAAAAGTTTATTATCCTTTGTTAGATTTACATTTACGAAATCTAATTTTCTTGCAGGTATATGATATCTTGCACTAATATTCAATTTAATCACCTATCTATTATAATCTGATATTAGTATACCACTAGCAATTTATTACTGCAAGAGTGTATTTTATTTCTCCTGTGGTAATGGTTATTTCTTTAAAAGTCTATCTATTTCGCTTTTAATATCTTCTTTTGGTAGAGCTCCTGGTGAATACCACTCTACCTCTCCATTTTGGTTAATTAAGAATGATGTTGGAAATGCATAAATATAATAAGAATTATATACTTTGCCATCTTCATCAAATAACATTGGAAAATCAAGTGAATTTTGTTCTATATATTGCAAAATTTCATCTTTTGATACATCTGCTGCATTTTTATTTTTATCACTTAAAGGACTGGTAACTCCTAAAAACACAACATCATCTTCATTTTTCCCATATTGATTATAAAGCTCTTGTAAATCTTGCAATTCGCTTTTACAATATGTGCACCAAGTTGTCCAAAAATTCAAGAATACTACTTTGCCTTTGTAGTCTGCTAGATGATGCTCTTTTCCGTTCTGGTCCATTAAAGTAAAATCGATAGCTGGTTGTTTATTACTTTGATCATCATTTATCTGCTCTTCTTCATTTTGTATTTCTTGAGACTGAGTATTTTCTGCTTGTTCGTCATTTACTGAATTCGAATTTTCTTTTGTGTCTTGTTCTTCTTGGGTATTTTCAGTAGTTTGTTCTACATTATTGCTTATCTGATTAAAATAAGCAGCCATTCTTTCATAGGTTCCTGTTAACGTTAAAATCCCTATTATAATTAAAATAACAGCAGATATTTTTATTGTGTACTTTAATATTTTTTGATGTTTTCTCAAGAAGTTCAATAATTCTGTGGTAAAAAAGCCCACCAATAAAAATGGAATAGCAAATCCTATTGTGTACACTAGAACCAATAAATTTCCCTGTAAAATGCTCTCGCTACTTGAAGCCAGCATAAGTACAGATGCTAGAGCTGGCCCGATGCATGGTGTCCACGCAAAACTAAATGTAAAACCAAAAACAAATGCCAAAAGTGGTGTCATCTTTTTTATATTATTTTTTGTTTTAATCTTATATTCTTTTTCTAAAAAAGTAAATTTAACCACACCTAGCTGGACAAGTCCCATTAAAATAATAAATACACCTGCAATAGTGGTAAATACCTGCCTGTTTTCTTGAAAAAAAGCTCCTATTGCCGAGAAAGACATTCCTAAAATAAAAAAAGCAAATGAGATTCCTAAAACAAACAAAATAGTATTCAAAAAAACTTTTTTCCTTATATATTTAATGTTTCCATTCTCATCTACTTCTTTACCATTTCCTGCCAAATAACTAATATATACTGGTAATAATGGCAATACACATGGAGATAGAAAAGATAGCATTCCTTCTAAAAAAACAAATATATAATTAATGTTTCCCATTTTCATTTCCTCCTTATTTTATATTCGCAATTAGTTGCTATTTTCCTGCTGGTTTTATTGCAAAAAAAGTAGTTTCTTAATTTTCAAAAAACATTGACTTTTTTATAGAATCTCTGTATAATAATTATAGGAAATAGAGAAACCACAAAGTGGTTGCCGAAAGTTTGATTAATAACCATTCCCTCGTCAAAGCAGAATGGTTATTTTTTATTGCCTAAGTAGTATAATATATCTGATGATTATCTTTTTTATACAATGCTTACCCTATGTTAATTTTTCTTCTGAATTTTCATATATTTTTGTGCCTTTACTACGGTTACATTTCCAACATAGGCATTGTAAGTTCTCTTCAACTGATTTTCCCCCCTTTGATATAGGAATAATATGGTCAACTTCTAATAATAAAGTTGGTTCATCTTTGACACTAACACCACATTTTTGGCAGGTATAATTATCTCTTTTTTTAATTTTATTTCTAAGTTCTGGTGTCATTATTATTCTTTGATACTGTGCTGATTTTTTATATTTTATTTTATCATCCAACCAATTAATAAAATCCCTTAGAGTTGAAATAGATAGTTCTATTGTATAATTTAATCCACTATTTCCCCCTGAACTTGTATAAGAAAAAGTGTAGCAAGGATAAATTACTGATTTTAAATCTAATGGTACTAATCCTAATTTTGTGTATAAAGACTTTTTAAATATTCTAATTAAAAATGGTAATTCATTTTTTATATTATTAAATAAATCATCTCTTTTGGTCTCTAATATCTTTCTTGATTCTTCATATGTTATAAAGTTATTTAACATATCATTAGCTAAATTACGGTGTTCTTCGTTAATGTTAATATTAAAGTATTTGCATAAATACTTAAAACCATCTAATTGAGCATTACTAACAATCGAACGAGAACAATGATATATTTGACTATGATTTTGTCTACTGAATAACCCTGAGTGTTTATATCCCCATCGACTAGAATTTGAAATTTCACCAACAAAAGTTTGTTTGGCTTGTCCGCCTAAAATATTTATGCTTAAACTATCTGCATAAATATTTAAATTATTAAATTCATTTATTAAATCAATTACACCATCCTTAATTCTTTTAAATTTATCGGATTTAAAATATATATTTCTATAAACAATTATTACTACAATAATTAAAATTATAATAATTAATTCCATTTAACTCTCCCTAAATATTATATTGATATTTTTACTATATAATATCTAATCCCAAAAACAAGATAATATATTTTTATAAAGCTAATGCATTTATCTAAAAATTATTTGACAAATCCATTTAATCTGTGTATAATAATTATAGGAAATGGAGAAACCACAAACATGGTTTTCCACGATATAGAGTAAAAACACATCTATACGCTCAAATCACAGATGTGTTTTTTATTTATTCCTTATTTGTCCATTGTATAAATATAATTGTTAATAAGGCTACGTTTATGGTTGTTGAAATCATTAGTCCTATAATTAGAAACATCAGAAATTCTATCATAAACACCACCTCACTTTCCCAGAGTTGTTCTCTGTTATATGTAAAGTGGGAACCACATCTGCTTATTCTCATTTCCTATGTTAATTATTATAGTATATTTTTACTTATTTGTCTAGCGAACAAAAATAGATTTCACAAAAAAACTTCCAATTCTTACTGATTACCTTTTTTAAAAACTAATCAATAAATCTTGGAAGTTTATTTTTCTATAAAATTTTCTATCTCTTGCTTTTCCTCCATCATAAAAAACAAGTCTCCAAAACAATTTACGCACTCTTTAATTCAAGTCTCAATTTATCAGCTATCATTGCTATAAATTCACTATTTGTTGGTTTTCCTTTTGCTGCAGATACGGTATATCCAAATATCCTTTCTACTACATCTTGTCTGCCTCTTCCCCATGCAACCTCAATTGCATGACGTATTGCACGCTCTACCCTACTTGGTGTTGTGTGATATTTTATGTAGAGTTTATGATTGCAAAAATTTGACTAAAGCAATAAATATTTATAGCTTTTACCTCAATATGTTTATTGCATTGATTGTAATAGAACTTTTTTCGTTTGTCAATTTTATGAACTATAATTTTTATAATTTTTATTATAAAAATTCATTTGCTATGGACTTATATTTTTAATAGTAGTTCAAAAATAAAAATAACATATTTCATTTGCTGTTATATTTGTTCATAATAAAATTTGTTAGTTGAAATTACTTTTAGCTTTAAATTCGAAATAAAAAATAAATGAACTAAGCCTGTTTTTAATTTAGTATTATGACTATTTTTATTAAATTGTCATGTAATAATTATTTAATTCAATATAATATACTAATTACACAACATACCACAAAAAAAGAAGAAGTAAACTGCAATTTCACTTCCACTTTTAGCTATATTATGACCTTTATATTTTTTCTAAATATTTTATATAACTTTTACTGCTTGCAATATTTGTATTATGATTAAAGCTATACCTGCTATTTCCGAAATTATTATTACAATTTCCTTTATAATGCCTAATTTATTCCCTCTATATTCCTTTTGTCCTTTACTCATAATTGAATATCCTATCTCAATTATTCCTCTGCAAATTCCATAGATGCCAAAAACTAAAAATAAAAATCCTATACTACTTCCTATCCAATTTTTAATAAGAAAGTAAATAACTGACCATATAATGATAAGAACTATTCCTAATACCACATTATCTATCCCTTTGATGTTTCTATCTTTATTCATTCTTGAAATTTCTGTACTAAACCCTAAACAGCCTAAAGCAATAAAAGTCCATTGTATAATTGTCGCAATTAATTCATTTCCAAAGTAATTCTTATTGAACAATAGGAATATGCCGATAGTTATAAATGTTATTACTAATGCAAAACCATTAATAGTATTATCTATTTTTTCTGAAAATGTTACATTGTTTTCTTTATTTTTTTGTTCCATTTTATTTCCTCGTATCTCAATAAATTTTATAATTTATTAAAAATTCATTTGACTTTTTTAATAAAACTATGTATAATAATTATAGGAAATGAAAGCCACAAAGTGGTTGCCGAATTTGATTTAAAAATAAACCATTTACTCGACCAAAAGCAGAATGGTTTATTTTTTATTGCCTATGTAGTAGAATACTAATGATGATTAACAAGGCAACATTTATGATAGTCATTCCTAACAATCCGAAGAAAAGTAGGTATGTAATAGTTAATAATGCTGATTCTACCATATTAACCACCCCCATATACCAGTCTCACAACTAAAAGTCGTGGAGTAGTTTGTAAACATCAAAGAGTTAAAGGTGGCAACACACTCTGCTTATTTCATTTCCTATGTACAATACTATACAATATTTTTTATAAAAAAGCAAGCAAAAGTAAAGATTTACTTACTGATTTTTTCCTTTTTATTCTTGATTATTGAATAATAGCTTAAAAATTATAACAAGTAATATTAGTTAGAATCTTGCATACTTTGAGATTGTTGCAATATCACATATTAATCTTTCAAATGTTTCCTTATTCCAAAATCTAGGGTGCATATATCCATGACTAACACTATTTCTATTATTACCTTCATCATCAGACTTGGATTTTATAAAATATTTTTTCAATTCTTTTAAAAAGGAAACATATTCATTTTTTTCTCTATTTTGATGTATTGCTAAATTAATTAAATCTATTCCTGTTTTTCTATTAATCTCATTTCCCTTCTCATTAATAACTTCTCTTCCATATTCTGAAGTAGTAGAACGAATTACCTCTTCCAAATATGAATAAGCAAATGGTAACAATACAGAATAGGAGTCTGGAAATTCAATATATATTTTCTTTACTAAATCCCAATCTGGTAACCAGTTCCAAAAGTGTGCATATTCCATTATTTCTTTAAATTCATTTTCTAATTCCATATCTATTCCTTCCTCTGCACATCTAGCTTAAAAATTTCTTTTTTAGTTGTTCATCCTCATTTATAATTTTTAGTACCCATGGCTGTAAAAAATATTTAAGCACTGCCATATCTCCATAAAAATTGACAAATTGAGTTCCTCCCGCTTTAGATATAATTTCCATATATTCTAATTCAACTGTTATTCCATCATTCATAGATAAGTCGAGAGTATGATTGCTTTCTTTTAGAAAACTTTTTATTAAATTTGTCTTAGCTTTGTCCATATCTAATAAATATTTTATCCTCCCTTTCCTATCTTTCATTCCTGTATATTTTCTTATTATTATTTTTTTACTGTGTTTAAAAATATATGTTATTAATAACATAACCAATATAGAAATAGAAATAACAAAAATTATTCCTATTATAAAGCCATAATTACTTCTGAAGCTTTCCATATATAGTCTCTTTATGACGTCATCAGGTAAATATAACAATAATCCACTAGCAATTGCTAAAGCACCTAATATAGTAGGTGGTAATTTTAAAAAGTCCATAAATTCCTTAAAAGTATTCATATTCTTCCTTCCCTATTATTGTATTTTACAATAATATAGCATAATTTTACAAATAAATCAAAATTATTTAATATGCATAAAATTCTAATTTTATTATGCAAAAAAGCTCAATGCTTTCAATAGTTCACGGCATTCACTTTTTTAAAATGTTGTAAATTATTATATAAATTTTCATGTGGTTATTTTGCTTTTCTAATACTATTATAATTTTTTTGAGAAAAGGCTGGAGCACCTGATATAAGCTAAGTTCACTAATTTGCATAATCGTTTTTAAAGCTTTTAAAATTATGTAGACATAAAGTTATATTCCTAAAAAATAAAAAAGCCTTAAAATGGATTCTAGCAGGTCTATTTGCTATTCACTAACTATAATTTTTGTGTTACAATTTAGAAAAGTTATAAAATAAGTATTTATATAATTTTAACAAATTAGGACATATTTATTTTAATAAGTGAATAGAAAAAATAATTATCTTAAAAAGATGATTTCTAAAAAAATAGAAATCACCTTTTATTTACTTATTATATAATATTTTTAAACTATATTACGAATATTATTCTGATATTCGTATAAGTTTAGGACTATAATCTGGATTATAAAGAGAATGTTTTTGATAATAAACTATATTATTTGTAATACCTATATCTACAAATATTGAATTATCATATATTGTATCGTCTTTTTCACTTTTATACTTTCTTAACTCATTGCCATCAAAATCGTAGAAAATGAATGAGTTATTAGGTATAATTATTTGATTATTTTGAATTAAATATTTATCTTGTGAATCACTCATTACATCTTTTAGCCCTGTTCCATCTATATTTATTTTGCAAAATGTTGCTGTAGTAGTGTTATTAAAAAATACATAATTATTATATCTTGTTATATAGTTTACCTTATCCGCACATATTTGTTTTTCATTTTTTCCGTCCAAATCAACTGTATATAACTTATAATTATTTCCCTCTACATAAGCAATACTATTACCATATATAGAAAATTCTTTGACTTTTGAAGAAGAAATTTCTTTTGACTTTGTTTCTCCTATTTTTAACCTAAATAAATTACCATTATAACTTCCATTTTTTTGAATATAGAAAATATAATCATCTACTAATGTAAAGCTATTAACATTTTCTATTATAGAATGTCTATCTTCACTATCTTTACTAATCTTATAAATAGTGTAATCTGTCAAATAATATATATCATCATTATGCAAGTTTATGTAATTTATTGGACTATTACTTGTTATTAAGTCTGTAACTTCTCCTGTTTGCATATTTTGTTTTTTAATTGCATATTTTAAACCAGTTTGCCCTGAATAATAAATATTTTCATTATCTCCAGCTATAAGTCCTTCATTAGTTATGTTTGTTTGTAAATTACCATAGACATGTTCTGTTTTGCTCATTAATTCATCTTGGTTGCTACTAAAAATCAAACTACCTGTAGTATCATTGCTTGTGTATCTATTTAATACTATAATGACAATAAATATAATTAATATAATTGCAACTGCAATAATTATTGGTATTTTCTTGTTATCTCTTTTTTTCTCCATATAAAAGCCTCCTTCTAATCTAAATCTTTTCCGAATAATGCTTTATATACTAATCTATATGACTGTTGCCATTTTTCTGTTGAACTTTCCCAATAATCTAAAACTGTGTCAACATCATTCGTTTGTGTAGTTGCTTTGTCAAACTCATTTAAAAATTCATCTGTTGCTGATATTATATCTTTCATTTCTTGTTGTAAATCATCATATTTAGATATATTTGTCTTAAAATTCTCGTAATCTGTTTTAAATGTAGTATAATAATTTCTTATTTCTGTAAAATCAACATCATCAATATCAAAAGTGTATGTAAATTTATCCATAGATTCCATATATCCTTTTGCATAAGTATTGCTTAGACTATCTATTAGATTACTCAAGCTAGAAGTTTTGATGTTTTGTATGTTTTCTTTTTCTATAGTTTCTTTCTTAATTTGATTTTCTTCATCACTTAATACATCTGTACTTGTTACAATGGTTGCTCTAAAGCCTATCTTATAATTACTATAATCGTTTGATTTATCTCCACTGGTTGTATGATATGAATAAATACTGTTTGAATAGCTTGATTTTCCTCTTACAAAGAATGGATAAGACATTTCAATATCGCTCTGACCCTCATACCAACTACGCCTTGCTATCTTATCTTTTGATGTTTCATAGATAGCCTCTCCATAATTATCTGTACCATAACTGTTATATACATCTACATATTTCTTATTAAATTTAGTAGCATTAGTATATTTATTTAAACTTGAATTGTTTTCACCCCAATTATAGTATGCACTTACAAATTCTGCATTTTGTCCTGCCATATCATAAATTCCTGTTTCATTTCCTGTAGTTGTAGATGATACGTCTCCTTTAGCACTTATCAAACTTGTATTTCCTGTTATCTCTTTATTAATTCCATATTTGCTTTCTGCTAAATAACAAACTGCCCCCCAGTCAACATTTTTCATTAAATGAGTATCAAAACTATTAGAATCATCAATTATATCGCCTGTATTTGCTATTGTTCCATTTTGTTTAGTCCAACCATAAATATCTTGATTTTCCATATTTCTACAATAATACATTGCATTATTTATGTCGTAATCTGTAATACTTAATGAATTATCTTTAAATGAAAGCATTTTAGAATTTCCTACTGACGTATCTGTGCTATCTGTTCTACTTGCTTCATATTTAGCAACCCAAATTCCTTGCAATTCTTCATTTCCAAACTTAAAGGCTGGGTGTACCACATAATCATTTTCACTATTTGTATTTGAAATATCTATTGTTTTATTATTAAAAGTCACATTAGAAATTCCATTCAAGAAAGCTATTTCTATTGTTCCTCCCTGTTTCGTAGAATCTGATAAAGAACTTTGCCTTGAGTAATCTAATCCCTCGCCGTGATAACCATTAGTAATCTTATAAGCATATCTAGGAATCCAAACAAACATACTACCGTCTGCTAATTTAACATTAGCCCATTGTTTTTTTGAATAATTGTACCACTCTTTGTCATCTGTTGTTGTTTCTATCCATTGATTACCATTCCATTTAACAGGTGTCATTCCCTCAACGAGTTGGGGATCATTAACATTAGAATTTCCTACTAAATTTAAACTTTCTTTGTTAAGATATATTATTAAACCTACACAAACTATGGAAATGACTATAATTAATATAATTATAAGTATCTTTTTATTATTTTTCTTTTTTTGTTCCATATTTTTTCCCCCTTATTAATAAAAAAGATAAGTAAAATTTAATTTTATATTTTGTCTTTTTTTATCATTTACTTTTACAATACATTTGTCCAATACTACAATTACAACTAATAATATAATATCGTTATTATCATATATACCTACTCTCTATAATTTACTTAAAATTTTCTTTTTACTTTCTTCAAATTCTTGTTCTGTAACAATGCCTTTTTCTTTTAATTCTGCTAATTTTTCTATCTGATTTATGCTAAAGGTATCTTCTATTTTATTGTTTTCTTTAGCAGATACTGTCGGATTTGAATATACAGAATAATCAGCTTGCTGTTTTACATATTTTAATACACTTACAATATTATCTACTGTGCTAGATAATGATTTATATTCTATGGAATTTTTGTACAATGGTTTGTCATTTATTTTCTCAGTAATACAAACAGCTCCATTGTTACTAAAATATAATTTCAATATCAAACTATTGCATATATCGTTTATCTGTTTTCTCCCATTTGCACCAGCTAATGCACCTAGACCACCTAACAAAATACCTCCAACAAGAGTACTAGCAACTTTACTTTGTATTACGTTAGAGCCATTTTCAACGATTTCAAAGTCTATTAAATCTTCATAATTGAAACATTTTAGACCTTTTTCATTATATATAGCAATTTTTTTGTGAGTTTCATCTAGCATAATTTTTGAATAATCATTTATAAGATATTCTTGTTCAGCTATGAAATTATTTTTGTTAATAGATTCTTTATAATTATTTTCTTTTTCACTTTTTTGTTGTCTAGTCAAAAATTTTACAACTACTACAGCAATAGTAATTATTACTATTATCCAAAAAATTTCCCAAAACATTTTCTAAAAAAACACCTTCCTTTTATTTTCATTACAATTTTCGTTCAAACAATAGTTGCAATATGTAGTACCAAAGTATTGTTTGTTTTCACACTTTTTCTCTGTTAGTTCTTGTAAGTTCTCTACTTCTAGCCTTAAATATTCTTTGGCTATATACCTATCATCATTTAATAAACAACTCTTAATCCTACTTAAAATATCTAAAAATCTTATTGTTTCCATTTTTTGCTCCTTCTAAAATTTATTAAAATTATATCATTTCTTATACTCACTTGCAAGTGCCACCACTCATAAGTGCCATGTTGTAAAATACATAAAAATGAGTGATAGGAAGTGTTGCAATGATTAAATTGAATGTCGAAAAATTATTAAAGGAGCAAAACAAAACTAAAACATGGTTGTGCGACCAACTTGACATATCATTCTATAACTTAAATAAAGCCATAAAACCTCGGCAAAAAAAGTATTTCTTATAAATATTTGGAGGGCTTTTGTAAAGCTTTAAATTGTAGTTTTAATGATTTAATGTCAATAACTGATGATGACGACAAAGAAGTGAATTAATTTTTTTCAAAAAGAATTTTGTTCATTTCTTTGTTTATTTTTTGCTCTATTTTTTTTGCTTTTTCGTTATCTTTTCCATATTTTTCTTGTATTTTTTTGTATTCTGTCATTAAATCATGAAGTTTATTATTTAGGATTTTATCAATGATTTCTACAGCTTTATCTTTATTTCCATTTTTTAAATCCACTTCAATTCTTTCTAATATATCTATTGCTATAGCTTTTTCTATCATTTTATTACCTCACTTTAAATACATATAAATTAGTATAGCACACCTTCACTATTTATGAAAGTATAAAATTGAAAAATTAGGGTAAAATTTTGCTGGGTGGAAAGTATGGGTTTGAAACATAGTGAAAGGTATAAAAACATAGGAATAAAGATAAGTAAATATAGAATTAAAAAGGGACTAACACAAGAACAACTTGCTAATAAAGTAGGAATTAGTTATTCATATATGACGCAAATTGAAGCTCCAAATGTTGTTAAAAAAATGTCTTTGGAAGTGTTATTTGATATTGCAGATGTTTTAAAGGTAGATATAAAGGATTTATTATAGAAAGTTCTAGTAATTCGGTACTAGAGCTTTTTTTGGTCTGTCTCTGTACCTGCCCATACTTATATTTCAATAAAAAAAATTAGAAACACTTAAAATAGGGGGGAGTATAAAAAGAACTAGCAATATGCTAGCCCTCATTTTTTATTGTTGTATGTCGATTTCAATTTCTTTGTATTTAATTAATATGTGCCATTTATTTATTATTTTAATTTTGCTTACATTTTGCAAGTCAATGATAATGTTTTTATACTCTCCATTAGAAAACATTATTTTTCTTTTATCTATAGTAATTTTTGCCTTTTCTAAAAATAATGTAGTATTGATTATTCCATTTGTTTCAATTTGTGTATTAACATTTTTATAATGTTTCAAAAGTATGTATTTTAACCTATTATATTGAAGTAACATTTTTTATCCCTCTTTCCTTTAGTATTGCATAAAAACTTGTTTTGCCTATCTTTAATGTTGTATATGTTTTCACTGCTGTTTGTTCTCCATTCAAATACTTTTTCAATTCTTCTTGTAGTTTAGTTTCATTTATTACTAGTTTTGGTCTACCGACTTTGTTTTTTACCTTTTCCATTTCTTTTTTTACCTCTTTTCTATAAAATATTAATTCTTTCTTTTATTTCTTCTTGTGAAGGATTTACATATATTTCTGTTGTTCTTGTACTTGCATGTCCTCCTATCATTGCTATTTCAATAAGCGAAAAGCCTTTTTTTTGCATATTTGTAAAGCAATAATGCCTTCCTCCGTGCGGTGTCAAAACATTTGAATATTTATTGAATATTTGATTTATTCTGCTACGACTAACTTTCTTTGACTGCCTACTGACAAACAAATATTGGCTGTCGCTTTTTCTTTCTTTTAGGTATTCTTTTATTGCCTCAATGACTTTTTCGTTCATGTAGACTGTTCTAACCTTTCCGCCTTTTCCGTTTCTTACTATTATCTCTTTACTGGTCAAGTCAAAATCTGCCATTTGAATATTTAAACATTCACTAATACGCAAGCCCACATAAAAAATAATTGTTGCTATTGCATAATCTCTTTTTGTTTCATTCTCTAATATCTGTTGTCTAAATCTTTCTATGTCTGATGCGTTTACCTTACAAGGATTAATATGTTGCTTTTGTATTTTAATAAAATCATTATCATTTAAAACAAGGTCTTGCTGTATTCCATTATCTACTAAATATTTATTATATTTCATTATTGCCGATAAATTTGCATTAATTGTTTCTGCTTTTAGTGCTTGCCCTTTTTTAGTTTTCTTTATATTTCGTAAGTAACTTTTATAATCTAATACATTTGGTCTATATATTTTTTTCAATTCTTCTCCTTTTGTTTCCTTGTACCACTTTTTAAAGTTTTCTATATTTTGTATGTAAGCTAGTATTGTATTTTGTGATTTGTTTTGTTCTAGTAAATAATTTTTAAAATCTTCCATTTGTTCCACTCCTTTCTGTGTAATTATGTTTAACTTGTTTTTTATATTTTCATATGTAATTATGTTTAACTCATTATATATTTATAATGTATTTTTGCGTTTTAGTTCAACATAATTGACATTATGCTTAACTTGTTTTGTTTTTATTTTTAGGCTACTATATTTATATATACAAAAGCATAGTAGCCCTCTATTTTATCTTTTACCCATTCCCCCTTTTAATAATAGTATAAATATATATATAATTACTAATGCCATTATTTTTTCCTCCGTTTCTTTAATTTTCTTCTGTGTCATTTAATATCATACTAATTTCTTCATTTACTTCATCATTAAAAATCGTACTATGCCTTTTTAATATTTTTTTGATTTCTTCTAGTTCATTGTCACAAATGTAATTATTAAATTCAAAAAGTCCATATCTTACATAAATATATAATGCAACATCAAATTCATCATCATAAGAAGTTTGCCAAATATCATCTAACTTATTTATTATTATTTCAATTCTTTTTCTTTCCATTTTCAAAAATCTCCTTTCATATTTAATAATAACAAGTCATTAAGTCATCTTGTCCATTCCATAAACTGCAAAATCCAAAGCTATCAATGTTTATGTATATTGTTCCATTTTGTAATCCATTCACTCGTTTTACTGCTCCTTTTTCATTATCCAATATAAATTGACTATTTTTTAAAAATGAATTTTTAATTGGTCTAACTTTATAACTGTCAAATCCTGTTGTTTTTGTGATTTCGTATGCAATTTCTTTTATTACTACTTGTTTTGTACCTTTCAAGGCTATCACCTGAAAATAGTTTGCGTTTGTTTGTTCGTAGCCCCAAGAAAAGTGAAAAATGTCGCCAACTTTAACACCTAAATAATTTTTTTGTTCTTTTTTTGTTGTTTCTGTGTAGTCGAATTTTCTGTACCAACATTTTTTAACATTATGCCACTTATAACCATTGCTTTTTAATTCCTTAATAATGTCGTACATTGGCTTTTGCTCAAAGTACAATTCCTCTCCATTCTTTTCTTCATTTGTAATAATTTTGCAACTTTTTTTGATTTCTTCTAATTGCATAATAAAAACACCTACCTTTCTATAAAATATTTTCAAAATACCTATTGAAAGATAAGTGCAAAATATGTTATCATATATTTGTAATATCTTTCATAGATATTCATGTGGCTTTCATAATGTAATAAGTTTGCCGACTGATACATTATGAAAGTTTTTTTGTTCTTTTGAACTATAATGATGTTACCATATTTCTCAAAAAATGTCAATACAAAAATCAAATATTTTCTTACAGCCTCAACGGTTTCAAGTTTTAAACATTATCAAGTTAAAGCACAAGTTTTCGTATATAATATCGCAAATTTTCTGTTATCCAGTGAATTTGAAATTTAAGTGTTTTTTATTATTAAGCAAGCAAAAATAAGTATATATTACATATATTATTACTTTTAATATTAATATCATATAGCAAATCAAATAAGTATTATTTAGTACATTTATGAAATCATTATTTTAAAACAAAAAGATAATAAAGTCATAATAATATAAGTCTTTTATTTTTAATGTTCTTGCAACTTTTAAAGTTTAAATATGAAAATCATAAAAAAGCAACAGGATATAAGTATTTGAATTATTGAAAGCTTAAAAAACTAGAAAAATAAATAGAATCTTCATATCAATATTGTATTAATGCTCATTTAGTTACTTTATCTATTATTCTTGCTAGTTTTTAGCATATTTTTAAAACTATATTTTTTCAATGTCTGTAGAATAATTAAAAAATAAAATACACATTGCATAGTTGTATATAAACTCTATAAAAATAGTATAACATTAATAATGTAGTAAAGTTATTATATTATCTTATTATATAATTGGCTCTTTTAGTGACTAAAAAACACTACAGTATTTTGAATTTTAATACATACTACTTTTTTGAACATAGATTCTATAAACTTCATATAATTATAAAAATTTATAGTGTACTATTGCTGAATGTTTTTTATTTCTTCAAATGTAAGTTTTGTGTAAATACTATATACAAATAATAAAAATAATGCTTAAATTTTTACAAATTGTTATTTTCTAACAACACAACAAACTCCATATAACTCTTGCTAATTCTATTTTTTTATACTTTTAAATTAATTTACAAAAGTTGGTGTTATTTTTTAATAGATAATACTAAAATAATTGTTTTGAGCTATAATAACAGTATTATAATTATTTTTATTATTTATCTACTTTTCCATAACTTCTTATTTTGGGATAAGACAACAACAATAAAGCAACAATAGAAAAATATCGTTCATAAATCGTGGAAAAGCCTACCAATATTTTGATATTATTGTAGATATACTATCAAGTGATACACACTAAATTTCAATTTTTGAACTCCATAGAAACAACATAGTAAAATACTCTAAAATAAATTAATATATAAAATGTTCTAATCAAAATGCCTAGATTTAAAAATTTCAATTTTCTATTTTTGCGCAGATTCAAAATGAGTAATTTTAAAAAGTAGGGGGCATATTATTAATAATATACCACCCATTTTAAGTATCTATTTCATTAAATTGAATATCATATTTAGCTTTTTCAAAATCAATGACAACTGTCTTTTCCTTTTTATTATAATCTATAAAGTTAGTTGCTTTATCTAAAAAAGCCTTTTTACAGTCTTTCATATTATAACCAATAGCTTTTTTAATATCTTCTAGCTTATATATTTTTTTATCCATGCCCAATTTTTTACTTTCTTTGTCTACAAAAACTAAAAATTTCCAATACCAAGAATTCTTTTTACATTTGCCGTCATTTCTCTTTTTTCTTTCTCGCCATAGATAATTGTTTTCATATTTAAAAAGATTTACATTAAAAAAAGCTGTAAGTCCTTCAATTAGATTATTTACTATTTCCTCTTTTTCAAAAATAAAAACATTTGGAGTAATCCCTTTCCTATAAGATGTTCTTCCAATTTGTTGTATCATATCTAGCAAAAATTCATTATATCTAATTTCTTCTTGAGTAAAATTATTATCCAAAATAAATTCTTTTGTTTTCTCATAAAATGAGCCTTTTCTTAATTGTCCGATAAAGATAATATTTTGATAATTAGATAAAAAATTTACCCCTGTCGTAAATTCGCCAAAATAAATTATTCTATATGACTCTTTCTCAGCCATTATATTTTTTTCAATATCTTGGAAAAAATTATCACTTTCATTATATAACCATTTATAAGTTAGTATAAGAGTTTTAATTTCAGAGTTTTGTTTTATAATGCTAGTACACTCTTTACCTATATTTTCTATATTGATGTTATAATTATTCTTGGTTGCTTGTTTACTAAAACTGGACAATTTTGTAGGAATAAAGCAATTAATTGACTTTTTAATTATGTTTATGTCTTTATTTATAACCGCTTTTGACTTATCATATTCTATATCTATGATACTTGTTGCGTCTGTTACTACTGTGTTTTCAAAATATTGGCTATAATTACTTAAATCTAAATACTTTGCTATACTTATTTCTCTGTTGTCATTTTTAGGACTTTGATTTTTATTAATGTATGTCATTATTTTTGGAAAATTTCCCATTTTTTCTAAAAAAGAAATAGTTGTTTCTAGTTCTTTACATTCTTCATTTTTAAAAATTTGTTTTGACAATTTTTCAGAGAATTTATCTGTTATGTTTATTTTATTGTCTACAATTTTAAAGTCATTGTTGTTTTGTCCGAACTCTAAATTATTTATCTCCTTTTTAAATTTTTTTATTAACTTTTTGTCATTAGCTGGTACATTGCTATTGTTAATAAAATTTTCTAACTTAGTAAAATCTGTGAGCTTTAATACTTCCCTATAAAACATTGAAATTTTTTCATCAATAATTAGCAATTTTCTTTTGAGCAATTCTCCTTTTTCATTTTCGTAGTAAAGCACATTTTCTAAAATCTCTTTTTGGGAATTACTCCAAAATAATCTATTATGTGTTATTGCTATCACTCTAAATTTTTTTATATGATATTTTAACTTTTTTATTGGGCAATGTTTCTCACAATTTAAACATAACCTACTATCATAGTCCGTTGCAATTAAAGCATCTCCATAATATTTTTCTTTAGCTTTAGAATTTATATCTTTGTATTTTATACAATATGCAAAATTAAATCCTTTTAATGCTAATGCCTTCAAATTATTATATTTAGGAAACTCATACATAGGATTTCCATTAAAAGTCATTATCGAGCCATAATAATCTGTTTTGCCAAGAATTTCATATAATAATGCACTATTGCTATCTTTTACCCCCATATTACTGCAAAATTCATCAGCCTCATATATTTTTGATTTTACGATTACTGCTGAAAAATCCTGGTCAGTATCATATTTATATCTGCAATAATATTCAATAAACATACTTTTTCCTTCTCCCATTGGAATAGGTATTATATTGGCTATAGTACTTTTGCTTTCTAAAGCTTCATATAATATCTCCAAGTTTCTTATTTGTTTATCTGTATATGTAACAGAATATAATTTTTTCATATTTTCAATAAATCCTTTAACTACTTCATACTTACTCATTTTGCCTCCTTTTTCGCACTATATTTATATAATAATATATATTTATAATGCGAAAATTCATCTATATATACAGGTCTTATTTAGTTAAGGGGCTACTCCCCCTCTAAAGGGGAGAGTGCCCCTACTAACTAACAATTATTTTTTTAATAATTTTCCTAGTTCCTTCCACACATTTAAATCTAAATCGACTTCAAAAATTAAGGTTAGTTTTTCTCCAACTCTATTTTTGTTCAAGACGCAAGCATAATATCTCTTAGCGTGTTCTAGTGACTGCGGTTGTGTTTCTTTATATTTTACAAAAGCATATTTACTATAATCTTTTTTGTCTATTTCCTTAAAAAGTATTACTGTATCCATAACATGGTAAATTTGCTTTGAATTTGCAATATTTAGTCTGTTAATTAGTTCAGGTGCTGTTTTTATCGTGTCATCAGTTAATTGGAAAGAACAAGCTATGAATATTTGATGTTTTTTTGCAATTTCAGATAATAGAGTTGCTGTCTTTTTTAAGTCATCTGTTACATTCATAGATTCTGCACTTGCTTTTAAAGTATCATAAAACACATATTCTGTTCCAAAGCTAAAATGTCCTTGAATAATCATATTTTTTAGGTCTGTGTCTGTATAATTATCTGTTATCTGCACACACAAATTTTTATTGATTTTTTCTTCTAGCATTTTTATTAATTTAGGGAATTCTTGTCTATTTTCTCCTTTTAAATTTTTAATATTTCTAATATCCCTTTCAGGAATATTAAAGGAAAAATCATATTTTTCTTGAATGTCTCTGTTATTCAAAAAGCTAGTAATAATACACATACTAAAGTCATCTTCTGTCGTTTCATTTAGAATTATATGTACTTTCTTATCTTCTACCAAGACTAAATGAGCTATTAAATTTGTCATAAATCTTGTTTTTCCAGCATTTGAAAGCATACCAATTCCCAAAAAAGTACCTAATCTCAAGCCGTAAATGCATTTGTTAATTATTGGAAATGGTATTTCAGTACCAAAGTTTTCTATTTTTGTATCTTCATTAAAAAGATGAGGCAAATCTAAATCTATGGGTGTAATGATTTTGTAGTCTTTTTTGAGCTTGTAATCATTGCTATACTCTTTTTCAATAGTTTCTATAGCGGTTTCTAAATAAGTATCTAGTTCCTCAATACTATAATTTGAAAAACCATATAAATATGGTACTTCACATATGAAATCTCTTGTTGCTGGGTTAATGGCATTTCTATTATAGTCTCTTAAAATGTCATATTTCAAAAGAAGTAGGTAAATACTATCTATATCCATATTACTGTCTTCCATAATTTTTAAAATACATTCTATTTCATCAGCTGTAACTCCTTCTTGAATAAGATATTCTGACAGGTTACTTTCAGAGCCGTTATATTTTTTTAATAAAGAATATATGTTTGACATTTTAGGTATGGCAAAGAAATATATATTAATATCTTCAATATAGTTCTGCCTAATTTCAGAGTTAGTAATCAAATAGCCGATGAAAGTGATTTCGTCTTGAGTGTCTATTAAGTCATATGGATAATTTGACTGATTTTCGGCATTATCAATAAATTCGTTTATTTTTTCATCTGGCACACCAAAAGAATTTTCATAGAATTTATTTTTTTGTTTTACTATTTTTTCTATTTTATTTTTTTCATATTTATAATTGTTAATCAAATTCTGTTTCTCCCTGTAAAGTTGCTCTTTTTTTTCTTCAATATCTTCATTGTCTAAGTAATTATTACTAATTGTTCCATATTTTTTTTGATATAATTTATATAACCAACTTTTAAATTCTTCTTTGTCTGGATATCTATATTGACAAATGTTATAGAATCTGCCCCTACAATATTTTTTGTAACTGTCTTCCTCAAGTTGCTTTTTTAATTCTTTTTTCATACTTGTTTTTTTCATTCTATGCTTGCTCCTCCTCTTGCATAAATTCTGGATATACTTCATAAATTTTATCCATCAGTATATCTTTGTAATGGCAATATGCTATATCTTTTCCAATTCTACCTCTTAGCTTTTCTAACTCCTCATCATAATTGGTCAAATTATGTCGTATGTAGTTTAACTCCCATCTAGTTATAGTGGCTTCATCAGCAAAGTGAACAAGTGGTGCTCGCCAATATTGTCCTGTCACTTCATACCAAATTTCCTTATCTAATAAAGCTAATTTTCTTAATTCATTAAAATCTATTCTTTTTACAGTTATGTCTAGACATTCAGCAATTTCTATTGTTTCGTCCTTCTTTTTCTCTATAACTTTTTGCATTGCCTTACTTCTTTTTGCTTTCTTTTCAGCATACATCTTGAATTTTTTTGTGCGTTCTTTTTGGTGTACTATTTTTTTATCCCATAATTGCATGGGGGCTGCACACTTATAATGAGGATTATCTACCAACTTTGGAGGGGGTAATAATTCATCTATACTTCTTTCAGTCCAACCTCTCGATAACAGTGTAGTTTTTGCATAAAACTCAATTTTTTCCTTTTTACATTCTTTTTCCATTTTATCATTCTCCTTTATTTTTGTTTGACAAAAGAAACTTATTATATTAAAATGGTTTTGTTAGTAAAATATAAAAGTTTCTTTTGTATTTTTGAAAATGGCTTAATATAAGCCATTTTTTTTAGCCTCATGTACCACTAATCAGCTTACTATAAGCCATAAGCAATGCATCTTTTAAGGATTTTAGCAATTTATTACTGTACAACTTATCAAGTCCATTGTTATGGCAAAATTCAATAAGTTCTTCATTTTGCAATTGATACATAAATTCTGCGAAGTTAATTTTGTATCTGTCTATCAGCCTCTTTGTAATTACAGCTACATTTTCACCTGAAAGCATTTTGTTGTCGTCTTCTTCATTATTAATATTCAATAATAAATCTTGAACAAATGCCCTTTCATTATTTTCTAAAATAGCTATCGTTTTATAAATCATTTTTCTCACCTCCCGTATTGCTATTTTAATCCTTGTAGTGCTATAATGTCTATGACAAATATTTTTTGACAAAAATTTTGTCAGAAAGTATTTTATACATTTTATGGAGGTAAAAATGACTATTTCTTTGAATGATGATGAGACTTTCACATATAAGAAAAATAATTATAAATATGGAGAGTTATCATTAATTTTTTTAAACTATATATTTCAAAAAGCTCATGAAAACGCAAGTTTTATTAATGACTTTAATAACAAAACTAGTGAAGAATCTAAGAAAAAATTAGCTGACTTATTTAAGGCTGTGTATGAAGAATGTCTTTTATGTATTGCCCAAAGTATTAAAAAAAGAGCATTAGAAAATGAAAAAGTAAAAAAAATTCTACAAGCCCCATACAATGTAAAAATTAAATATTCTATAAATGAGGATTCCACTTTTTTAACTTTTCCTTCACTTCAAGACTTTTTATTATACGATTATTTTTGTTTCTTTTTTGGCGAAAATTTTGTTTCTATTTGTGAAGGATGTGGCAAGTATATGCTGACTCACACATTAGGAAGAAGTGCTTTTTGTTCTACTACCTGTAGTGTGATTCATAATAATATTGTTTATTCTGAAAAAGTAGCTAATAGCCCTATATTGAAAGAATATTACAAAATATACAATAAATATAATAAAAGAATAGAGCGAAACCCTCAAAAATATCCTCCTGAAACCTTTTATTCATGGAATGATAAAGCTTTAGAATTAAAAAATGCTAGTAAAGTAAATAAAGAAATGCTTAATGAATTTGAGGAATTTCTTAAAATTGACCCATTTAAAGAAGAATGATATGTAAAAATAAAATACATATCATTCTTCTTTTTATTTTTTCATATTCATTAGTGGCGAGTACCTTTGATACTTTCTCCTTAAATCTTCTGTCTCTAAGTCTAAATAGCACTCCTCTGTTACCTTTACTGAACTATGTCCTAAAATTTTTGATAATGTATAAATATCTCCACCATTCATTAAAAATCTTTTTGCAAAGTTATTTCTAAGCATATGTGGGTGTATGTCCTTTTTTCCAATTCTTTCTCCATATACAGTAAAATTACTTTCAAAACTTCTTTCATGTAATTGTGTACCTCTTATTGTGCAAAAACAGTATTCACTATCTTTATATCTATCACGATACTGTAACCATCTTTTTAATTCTGTTGCCATTTGTACTGAAAAGAAAACATATCTATCTTTCTTTCCTTTTGTATTTTCGGCAGGTAAAAATATTGTTCTTTCTGTAAAATTTATGTCTGTTTCATCTCTAATTGACAAACATTCTCCAATTCTCATGCCTGTATCAAATATTAACTCTGTTATCACATAATCTCTATATTCATGGAATTTTGACAAATCAAAGCATTTTAATAATCTATTGAACATATCATCTTCCAAATAGTCCTTTACTTTTCTAGGTGTCTTTATTGTTTTTATATTCTTCATAGGATTTTGTTTTATAAGTCTATTATCGTACATATAATTGAAATATACTCTCATATTCCTTGTATAATTATTTATTGTAACCAATTCTACCTTTTTTCCAAAGTCTCCTCTATTTTGTGGATTATTTATCTTTTTGGACTTTTCATTATAGACTACAGTATATTTGCCTCTTTCTTTCAAATTCTCAATATAGTCCTTTAAATGTTTTTCTTTTACTTGGTCTGTCTTTGTTATCTCAAATTTTTCCTTTAAATAAATAACTAAAAGTCGTAGTGATTGTTCATAACTCGCATAAGTCTTTGGTGCTAGCCCTTTGTATGAGCAATAATTAATAAAATCATCAATTTCTAAATCAATTTTTTCCATACAAAAATTCCTCCTTACATTTATTGTTTAATAAACATAAAGAGGAAATTTTTTCCATATTTCATAGCCAATAAATTTTTTAGTTTATTGCTATCGCTTAAAATAGTTCATTGCAATACTCGCGAATTTTTTTCTATTCTATTTCGTTTTTTATGCAATTTATTGCAATCAGAGCAGATTTTTATTTTCTATGCTTTCTTACTCTTGCAATGCTTTCGAGCATATCTTACGCACTCTTTAATTCAAGCCTCAATTTATCAGCTATCATTGCGATAAATTCACTATTCGTTGGCTTTCCTTTGGCTGCTGATACAGTATAGCCAAATATTCTTTCTACCACATCTTGTCTACCTCTGCCCCATGCTACTTCTATTGCATGGCGAATAGCACGCTCTACACGGCTTGGTGTTGTGTGATATTTTATTGCAATATCTGGATATAATTGCTTTGTAATTTGGTTTAGTATATCTACATTACTAACTACCATTATTATTGCTTCACGCAAATATTGGTATCCTTTAATATGTGCCGGAACACCTATTTCATGAATAATATTTGTTACTAATGCTTCTAAATTTTCTTTACTTTTTTCGTTTACTGGGGATATTTCTATATATTTAGATTTAATTTCTTTACTAATTATATTTGAATTATGATTTGGTTGATAATATTTTAACTCTTTAATTCTTTTAACTAATATTCCGATATCAAATGGCTTAACTATATAATATTGTGCCCCTAATTCAATGGCTCTTTGTGTAATTTTATCTTGTCCGACTGCTGATAAAATAATACACATAGGTTTTTTCTCTAAATCTGAAGAATTTACTCTCTCCAATACTCCTAATCCGTCTAAATGCGGCATTATAATATCCAGTAATGCTACATCTGGCTTAAATTCTTTAATTTTGTTATACGCATCTTGCCCATCTCTTGCTATACCTACTACTTCTAGGTCTTCATCTTTTGATAAATAATTTACTAACGTTTTTGCAAAGTCTTGGTTGTCATCTGATACTAAAATTTTGATTTTCTCGTTCAATATCTTATCCCCCTAACAAAAAATTTAATTGTAAAAATTTTACAGTTAGATTATATATCTATTTCCATTTTTTTACAATAGTTTTTTATAATTTTTTAAAATATTTTTTATTAATCCCCAAAAGCCACTATTTTCTAATAAATTTCTCTCTTATTACTTTATAATCTATAATATTTGGCATCTTATCATTATATTTATAATCTGTTAAAATTATATCTTTTTCAGCATTTGTTACCTCTATAGTGCATCCTATATTCTCACCATATTCCCATTTAATTATCTTAATATTATTTTTATCACAATAATATTTCATTTTTTCCATATCTTGATACGAAATCCATATTTCTAATTCAAAACCATTTTCCTGTTCTACTATCTCTGCTTTTTCTATCGCTTTTACTGCTGCTTCAGTATAGGCTCTAACAAGTCCACCTGCCCCTAGTAGAATTCCTCCAAAATATCTAGTTACTATAACCAATACATTATATAACTCATTCTTTTCAAGCACATTCAATATAGGAGAACCTGCTGTTCCACTTGGTTCTCCATCATCACTAAACCTCTTTGCAACACTTCCATTATTAATAATATAAGCAAAACAATTATGTCTCGCATCATAATATTTTTTCTTTGTATCTTTTATTATTTTTTCCGCTTCTTCCTCATTTTCAACATAAAATGCACTTCCAATAAATCTTGAACGCTTTTCTTCAATTTCTGCAACTGCATTAATTTTTATAGTCTTAAATTTTTCCATTTCGTATTCTTTCCTTTTCTAATTATCTAACCCTGCTGTATATCCTGTAGAATATGCTATCTGTAAATTGAATCCACCTGTATATGCATCTACGTCGATTATTTCTCCTGCGAAAAATAACCCATGTACTAATTTAGACTCCATTGTTTTAGGATTAATTTCTTTTATATTTATTCCTCCTGAAGTAATAATTGCTTCTTCTATAGGTCTAAAGCCAGATATTTCTATTTCTAACCCTTTTAATACTTTAACTAGATTTTCCCTTTCTGATTTGGTTATCTCATTTACTCTTTTTTCTGGATTTATTTCTGATAGTTGTATAACTACATCTATCATCTTTTTAGGCAAAAGTTTATCTAAACTATTTTTAAATTCCTTATTCTTTTCTTCTTTAAAATCTCTTAAAACTCTCTCGTCTAATTTCTCTTTTGAAAGTGCAGGTTTTAAGTCAATTGATAGAATAATTTTTCCTGCTTTTAACAATTCATCTATTTTTTTATATCTCAACAAATGTGCTGAAGCACTTAATATAACTGGTCCTGATATTCCAAAATGAGTAAAAAGCATTTCTCCAAAATCTTCATAAATAACTTTATTTTTGTTTGTATCTATAAACTTAATTGATACATTCCTCAAACTTAATCCTTGCATCTTTTGACATAATTTTAGACTGATATTATCTTTAACAGTTAATGGTACTAACGAAGGTCTAATTTTAGTTATACTGTGCCCTACATTCTGAGCTAATTCATATCCGTCTCCTGTTGAACCTGTTCCTGGATAACTTTTTCCACCAGTTGCAAGTATCACTTTATCTGCTAAAATTGTCTCTTCTTTTCCATTTATAATTGCTCTTACTCCATAAACTTTTTTGCCTATTTTGTCTATGATATTATTTTTCGTATTGTTATCGCCATCCATTTTTTTATTCTTAACTTCGTCGCACTCTTTTTTTAATGAAATATCTTTTTGCTCTTTTTCTTTTAGAATAAAGTCTTCTTCTTCTTTCATCAAAATTTCTTTTACTTTTGCATTTAATATAATATTCACGCCTAATTTTTTAACAACTCTTATTAATGCTTTTCTAACATCATCTGCTTTATCAGATACGGGAAATATTCTATTGCCTCTTTCAATTTTAGTTTCTACACCCTCATTCTTTAATATGTTTAGAATATCTTGGTTATCGAAATTACTAAAGCTACTATACATAAACATACCATTTCCTGGTATGTTTTTTATAAAATCATCTATTGGTAAACTGCTCGTAATATTACATCTTCCTTTTCCTGTAACCAAGATTTTCTTTCCGAGCATGTCCATTTTTTCTAAAATTGTAACCTTATTTCCATTTCTGGCAGAGGATATTGCAGCCAGCATTCCAGCTGGTCCTCCGCCAATTATTATTACTTGCATTTTTGTCTCCTTATTATTTGCTTCTAAATCTCCATCATATTTTTAATTACAAAAAAATTATAGCTATCTTATTATCTTTTTTGATTCTTAATACATATTTTGTATTGCCTTAAGCACACCTAATTTTCCATACTCATATGTAAGTCCGCCTTGCATAAATGCAGTATATGGTGGTCTTATTGGTCCATCGCAAGAAAGTTCAATTGATGAACCTTGAGTAAATGCTCCTGCTGCCATTATAACTTTATCAGTATAACCTGGCATATCCCATGGCTCTGGAATTGAATTTGAATCTATTGGAGATCCCATTTGAATTCCTTGGCAATATTTTATTAGTTTGTTTTCGTCATTAAAATTAATATTTTGTACAATATCTGCCCTTTCGTCATCATATCTAGGCTCAACATCATATCCTAATTTTTCCAACATTCTACTTGCAAATACTGCTGTTTTTACACTACTTGCAACAACCGAAGGAGCCATAAATAGACCTTGCAATATTGATTTTGTAATTCCTAATGATGGTCCAACTTCTTTTCCTTCTCCTGGAGCTGTTAATCTCTCTGCAGCCAAATCCACTAAATCTTTTCTTCCTGCTATATATGCCCCATTTGGAGCTATACCTCCTCCAAGATTTTTTATTAGAGAACCTACTATTACATCTGCTCCAATTTCTATTGGTTCTATTTTATTTACAAATTCGCAATAGCAATTATCAATCATTATTATTACATCATTATCAAATTTTCTAATATGTTTAATAACCTTTTCTAAATCCCCTAATTTAATACTTTTTCTAGTACTATATCCTTTTGAACGTTGAATTTCTATTAACTTTACCTTATCTTGTTTTAGTCTTTTTTCAATAGCATCATAATCAAAATCGTTATCTATTAAATCAATACTTTCAAATTTTACTCCAAATGATTTAAGCGAACTAGGATTTTCTTTAATTCCAATTACTTCATCTAATGTATCATATGGCTTTCCAGTAATGCTTAGCATAGTATCTCCCGGTCTTAAAAAAGCAAATAAAGCCACAGTTAGTGCATGTGTACCTGAAATAAACTGTCCTCTTACTAGGCTATCTTCTGCTCCTAACACCTCTGCAAAAACTTTTTCACAGGTATCTCTACCGAATATCGCCATAACCATATCCTGTAGTTTGATTAAAATGCATGTCCGAAATATTATTATTTTGAAATGCCTTTAAAACCTTTAGAGAATTAAATTCACAAGTTTCCTGTATTTTCTTAAAAATTGGTTCTATTTCTTTTTCTGTTTCATTTGCTAGATTTTCTATCTCTTCAGATATACCAAATGATTTATACATTTTCTTCTTCCTTCCTTTTATTATATTATTTCTATTTTTAGAATTGCTAAATATATTTCGAAAATTTTTGAAATATATTTAGTAATCCCTAGAAAATAGCTTAAAGTATTATTTTATTGTTCATTTGTATAATAGCTACTCTCTCCCCACTCATTAGATTTATAATACGTTCCAATGAAGTCAGGACTATAGTCTTCTAATTCATAAGTTGGCTCTAAAATCACTTCTCCATTTTCGTTTATTACTCCCCACTTATCATCTAATTTTATGCCCGCAAATCCATATTTATTGAATTCTGTTACCATATCATAGTCATTTTGCACTTTTAAATTGCCATCTTTGTCTACAAATCCCCACTTATCGCTTTTTTTCTTAGCGTATAATTGGTTGTTTGGAAATACATCTTTCGCTTCTAATTCATTTCCTGAATAGTCAAAATATCTATTTTCATTTTCTGAATATACTCTGACATAATTATCTCCAACTTCTATGTTTGCATCATCCATTGTAACTACTATTTTCATATCTTTATTTATAAGACTTACTGTGCTTGTACTAGAAATATTAGCTTGCAATAATTCTGTGTTTTCTATTTCAAAAATACTATTGTATTTAAGTTCAACTAATGATTTTCCTGATAAATCTATTATTCCACTATTTCTATCACTAGCCACTATAAAGTTGTTGTTTCCTATTTCTTCAATATTAGTATAATTTTTGTCAACAACAATATTTCCATTTCCATCTATAATTTTATATGTTCCGTCTTCACCAAATACTATATAATTTTGTCCATCTTTTGTAGGAGTTTTAGAAATATATTCATCACTTACTGGATTTCCATTTAAATCCAATATTACTGTTTCATCATTTTCTGTAGCATTCACATAAATTCCGCCAAATGTTATATTATCATATTTTGTATCTATTTTTATATTGCCTTGTCCATCAACAACTCCCTGTTTAGCATTTCTTTGCACAATAAATAAATCATTATTTGCATAATACATTATTTGCTCATATTCATGGTTTAGTATTACTTTATTGTTTCTTAATAAACCAGCTTGTCCATCTTTATATGCAATTAAATAAATATCTTCGTCTTCTATATCTGTAACTCTTTCTATTTCTGTATAGTCAGTATCTAATATTTTGTCACCTTTATAATCTATATATCCATATCTATATCCATCATCTTCAATTTTGCATACAATAAATCCTGTTCTTTGATATTTAGTATTTGCATCATAATAATTGTCTACAGTAATATTGTCATATTCTGTATCTATAACTTGTACACCATTTATATTTATTACTCCTGTTTTTCCATCTTGTTTTACTAATAGCATACCTTCTTTATACGTTACAGAAGAAATATCATCATATATTGGATCGGTTATCTCTTTTCCTTCTAAATCTATTAATCCAAATTTTCCATCTTTCTTGTATTTTAAAACAGTATTTTCAAAAGGAATGCCATCATTAGTAGTCTCTACTGGTATAGCTTGTACAGTTTGATATCCAGTTATGATTTGCTCCTTTTTATCATTTAGCACTTTTGTTTCGTATTCTTTTTTCTCTGTATTATAATTTGACATACATATAAATACAGGCAATGAAGGATTTGGTATTTGAATAACATTATAATTTGGTTCAATTATTACATTTCCATTATCATCTATTACACCTGATTTTCCATCTACCCTTATCACATTATATTTAATTTCAGAAACATCAACTACATCATAAACATATTTTGCTCTTTTTAAAAAATACATTATAAGAAATGTAGCTATTATTGCAATTATTAATATTATAATAATTAGTATGATTATTTTCTTTTTATTCATTTGACTTCGCTCCTATCTATGTATTTAGTTACTCTCATCATTTACTTGTTCTTCCATATTTCTGCAAACTTTAACATATTTGATTCTTCTATCTTCTATTTCTTCCACTCTATATGTTAAGTTTTCATCTTCTATCACAGGATGCTCATCCTCTTCAGGAATCCTTCCTAACTTATCGAGCAAATATCCTGATAAAGTCTCATAATCCCCTTCTGGTAATTCCACATCAAATATTTTCTTTAATTCATATGATGTAATCATCCCATTTACTATATAGGTGTTTTCATCAATTTTTTTAATGTCTAGCTCTTCTTCATCATATTCATCAAATATATTACCAACTAATTCTTCTATAATATCTTCCATTGTAATAAGTCCTGCTGTTCCACCATACTCATCTATTACAATAGCCATCTGTACTTTGTTTTGTTGCATTTCTTTAAATAGCTCATCTATGTCTTTAGACTCTGGTATAAAATATGGCTCTCTTATTATTTTTCTTATATCTATTTCTTCATTGTCTTTTAATGGTTTAAGAATATCTTTAACAAATAGTACACCTTCAATATCGTCTATGCTTTCATTATATACTGGTATTCTACTATATTTGAACTCATCAATCTCGTCCAACATTTCTCTTAAATTTTTGTTAATATCAATAGCATACATATCAGTTCTTGGAGTCATTATTTCAGATACAATTATATCATTAAATTCAAATACATTATTTAATAACTGCTTTTCTCCCCTTTCAATAGTACCTTTTTCTTCTCCTTCTGCTATCATCATTTTTATTTCTTCTTCTGTTACAACCTCTTCCTCTGCTTCACCTACTCCGAACAGTTTTGAAACTATATTTGTAGAAAAAGTTAACAATTTAACAAAAGGTGCTGTTATAATAGAAATAGCTCTAATAACACCTATTGTTGCATAAGATATTTTTTCATAATACTTCATTGCTAATCTTTTTGGTACTAATTCTCCAAATACTAGAGTAAAGAACGAAAGAATAATTGTTATCAATAAAATTGATATACCTCTCCAAACTTCTAAACTTATTGAAGGAATTAAATTATTTAAGATGGGAGCAAGTTTATCTGCAAAAGCATCTGATGCAAATGCACTTGATAAAAATCCAGCCAAAGTAATTCCAATTTGAATTGTAGCCAAGAATTTACTAGGCGTTTTTAGCATTTTCAAAATTTGCTTAGCTTTTTTATTACCTTCCTTTGCATTCTTTTCTATTTTCGCATCATTTAAAGAAATAAAAGCAATTTCAGTAGCCGCAAAATAAGCATTTAGTAAAATCAAGATGATTAAAACAATAATTTGAGTAAACATTAAATATTTTCCTTTCATATTTTATTTTCATATATTATATACTATATTTAATATATTTTACATACAAATATGATAATTTATTTAATTTTTACTGTCAATAGCATAACGTGAAACTCGGGGACAGATTTAAATCTGTCCCCAGTGTTTCACTGTTTTTTTCTAAAATCCAGTTCTTGGTAAATTTATTTCTTTGTTACCAGTTACTGTTAAATCTTCATCTTCAACTTTCTTTTCTTCATCTTCTGGTTTCTTGTAATCATTTACATTTACTCTATATCCTTGATTTAATTGAATTTCTACCTCGATAAGATTATCATAAATTGAATATCCATTAGGTGATTTTACTTCTTGTATGTAATACTTTCCTGGCATAATTCCTTTTATTTTAACTAAGCCGTCCTCACCTGTTTCTAAGTCTGAATATATTACCTTTTTATTTTCATCTAACACATTAAATTTTCCACCTTTCAATGGTACTTGAGTTTCAGCATCTTTCTTGTATATTATTAAATTTGTTGCATTTTGTAAATATGATACATGCATTTTTGCATTTTCAAATTCATAATATCCTGCTGCTAATGCATATGACTGCAATTTTCCATTTCCAGAATCGCCATATAGAATAGGCATTGTTTTCATATCTGCCGTTACTTCTATATCAAATTCTCCTTTCTTATCCATTTCTGAAATTGGTATTAATACTTTAAATTTTTCACCTGTTTTAAATTCTGTTTTTTCTTTATTGTTTTCATCAGTAACTTTAACATTCTCAATTTGAACATTTTCTAATTTTACATTATATTTTGTGCTTTGAACATTAGTTGTAACATAAAATGTTTTGCTTGCATAATCTTTATTTAGTTTATCTTGTGACCATTTTGTATCATTTGTTTTTATATTTACTATAGATACTGGCTTTGTTGCACTTGATGCTCTTGCTGCTTTTGCTATTTTTTCAGCAGCATTTATTACTCTTGTTCCTTGAGCATTTTCTGCTGTGAAATCATCCCAGTCGTAATTATACATTGCATCATATACTGCCATTTTTGTTGCAGCGAAAGCTTCTATATTACTATTACATCCCAACTCTTTTGCAGTTTTAAATGGATATCCATTAGTTACTGCTCTCCATATTTTGTTATCATTTACTATCTTATCTACTTGAACAGTATATTCTTCCTCTTCTGTAACACCTGGTAAATTTCTATTTAAGCAATATGCCGGATACTCTACTCCATCTTTCTCATATACTACAAATTCTACCCCTACCAAAGCTCCTTGATATCTGAAACATACAAGTTCACCTTTTGAGTATAAATCAGCCTCATTTATTATGTATGTTGCAGCTTTTGATTCATTAAAGAAAATACTAAACGTTGTAACAATTGTAATTAGAACAAGTACAACTGATATTATTTTATTTATTTTCATATTTATTACTTTTCCTTTCTAAATTATATTTTTTGCCTGGAAAGGAACTAATATTTTATCAGTTTAATTCCTTTCCAATTATAGATTTAAGTAATCTCAACTGCCTGAACACATCTTCTGTATTCAAACATATTCTCTACACATGTTATTAAAGTTATTCTGTTATCCTCTGTATCTTGAATATATGTCCAGTCTGTTTGATATATTATCTTATTAACTACTACTTTATATTCTCTTACTCCTTTCTCTGTATGATAAAAAATACTATCTCCCGCTTTCAATTTCTTTATATTTTGAAAGAAATTACAATTATACCCTCTATTATGTCCAGCTAATGCAACATTTCCATTCCACTTATTTGTTTCAGGAAAATGTCCTACTGCTGTTGCAAGTACATCTTGAGTAGTTCCAGATTTAATTGGTGCATTTATTCCTATCTTTGGTATCTCCACTCTCCATTTTGAGTTTTTAATTGCCTGTATTTGACTATTACTTTCTTGTTCACTTAAATTATTATTTGAATTGTTAGAATTATTCGAGTCATTTGAAGCATCTGGATTATTTGAGTCTGAAGAATTATCTTCTACTTGCCCATCTTCATTTATATTCACCCTTATATTTTCATCATCATAAATGTCTGCTACTTGCATTATTTCTAAAAACACATTGCTAAGTCTTAATGAATTTGGATTTGCTGGTTCCACACTAGTTAAATTGTTTATTCCTTGCTCTGTTCCAGCGCTTTGCCTCACTATAGGACCGTAAGTACGATTCTGTTTTTACATTCTGTAATCCCGCATTTTCATTTAAATTTTGAATATTACTTACTCCATCTGTTTTCTCTATTCTAGAAAAACTAGCCAAATTGTTTTGATTATTAATTCTCTTTGGAGCATTAAACACTAAAACGTCCAAACAAATTAATAAAATAATGCATATAATTAAAGTAACGCAAATAGTAATAGTATTTACATGTTTTTTTGTATAATTTAGCACATAAAATACACCTGCCTTTTTACTATTAAATTTTACTCGTTAATTTGGTAATTAAACTGATTAAAATTTTTAAGATTTTTAATTGTTTTTGATTTTAAATCTTTCGAATTAAAATTTATGATAAAAATTGCAATTTTTAAGATGCTTATATTCTACAACATATTTTTGCATTTGTAAAGAACTTTTCATCGACACAATTCTGCATTTTTCGACACTTGTTGGGCTAATAAAACAAACTTGTATTATACTCAATTATTTATAAAAACTATCAACATACAATAAAGCACATTGATAGCTTTTATTAAATAATATAGAATTTATATATATAATTAGTTAACATAAGCAAACGGAGTTTACTCATTTAACTTAAAACCGTCAAATTTACACAGTTCTTGACAAGCTCCTTCGGTACTATTCTCACTATTTAGAAACCTGCAAGACCGGGCGCAACCCGTGGCAATAAGAGCCCGTGTAAGTGTTCAAGTCGAACACAATGCTACTGCCAAATGTGCCATCACTCGACATATAGCGCAAGTAGAAGTTAGCGCTGCCCCAGTTCGCGTACACGCAACGCGACGAAAGCCAGAATTCTGTTCCTGTTTTTGCTTGAGCAGTATTT
>CAMMVE010000007.1 GCA_946500265.1 uncultured Clostridium sp. | reverse complement strand
TTTAATAAAGGAATTTGAGAGATTAAAGGAGTTAGAAAATCAGAATAGAGAATGGGATTTAAAAAGAATACTAACGAAAAATAATTATTTGATACATACTGATGCAATTAAAAATTATATATTGCCAGATAATGATTTTTATAAAAATAGAGAATGGTTAAAGTATGCTGAAGAAGCAGATGTTTTGAATGTTGCAGTATTTAATACAACGGCTAAAAAATGGAGAGAACTTAATCCAGATTTAGCAAAAACATCTAATGTTAGAGATTATGCAACAATTAATGAATTAACAGTATTATCTAATTTAGAATCACATAATGCAGAATTAATTAAAGAAGGAAAAAGTAAAGAGGAAAGATTTGAAACATTAAGTGAAATTGCAAAGTATCAATTAAATATACTTAATAATGCCGAAAAAATAAAATTATTAGGAAATGGAAATAAAGAGGAGTAAAGTTATGGGAATAATATCTTTAGCTAGTGGTAGTTCATGTGGGAGGGGACTAAATTATTATAAAGAAAAAAGGATGTGATATATAATGCAACTATCAGAACAATTGATTTATAGATAGTATAATTATATTTCAAAATGGCAAAATAGACGTAAATTTCAAGTAAAGGAGTGAACATAGATGGATAAAGGAAAAGATGAAAAAAGTTATCACGAAATCAACATTAACTGGGCGAGATGAATTTATGGAAAAACAAGAGAAAACGTTGGAATATCAACATTCATTTTAAATAGATTATTACATATCCTAATTTAAAATAACTCTGAAAAATAATATATATAAGTATGATATATATTATAAAATCTTGAAAAGAAAAGGTGATAATTATTAATTGTATTTTTTGCAATTTAGAAAAAAATAAAATTGAAAATACAATATTGGATGAAAAGAATCATTTTTATATTTTACCAACTGTAGGCTCATTAGTAGATGGTTATATTTTAGTAGTTAGCAAAAGACATATTAATTCGATGTCTGAATTAACTAAAAATGAAATGGATGAGTATAACTTTATAATAGAAAAGTATAGAAATATTTTTAGAGATATTTATGGTAAATATCCAATTGTATTTGAACATGGTTCGCCAGTATCAGATAATAGTATAAGGGCCAATAGCGTTATTCATGCACATAGTCATATTGTTAATCATGCATATCTAGATGAGCCAAAAATAATTAAAAGATTAAATTTTAAACCAATCCAAAGAATAGAGGATATAAAAAGTAATGAAAACTATATTATGTATATTAATAATAATAATTTTAAATATGTAACATATAATTTTGAACCTATAAGTCAATTGATGAGAAAATTAATTGCTAAAGATTTAAAATATGAAGATAAATTTGATTGGAAAAAAGAAAAGTTTATGGATAATATAATTAAAACAATATTAAAAGTAAAAGAATATAACGAGAAAAGGAAGTAATAAAAATGTATATCAATAGAGAAAATTCTATAAACATTAACTGGTATCCAGGTCATATGGCCAAAACAAAAAGACAGATTATAGAAGATTTAAAGCTAATTGATATTGTTGTAGAAATATTAGATGCAAGGATACCGATTTCAAGTAGAAATCCAGACATTGAGCAGTACATAAAATCAAAGAAAAGACTAGTTGTACTTAATAAATTCGATTTAGCAGATGCGGCTGAAAATCAAAAATGGGTAAAATTCTATGAAAATCAAGGAATTGAAGCTGTACTTGTAAATTCTAATTCCGGAGACGGAATAGATAATGCAATTAAGAAAATAGAAAAGATAAATAAAGATAATCAGAAAAAGTTTGAAAATAAAGGAAGAATTGGAAAAGCAATTAGAGTAATGGTACTGGGAATTCCGAATGTTGGAAAATCTTCTTTTATTAATCGTGTGACTAAAAAGAATAGTGCAACTGTTGGAAATAAGCCGGGAGTAACAAGGCAGAAACAATGGATACGAATTAATAACAATATAGAGCTATTAGATACCCCTGGAGTATTATGGCCAAAATTTGATAATGAAGATATTGCTTTGAATTTGGCATATACGGGAACTATAAAAGACAATATATTACCTATAATCGAAATAGGATATAATTTGCTTAAATTATTAATAAAAGAATATCCAGAAAAAATAATAGAAAGATATAAATTAGGAAAAGAAGAAATAAAAAATGTATTAAGTAGTGATGCAGAAGAAAATGAAAAAATACTCGAGATAATGCATATGATAGGAAGAAAAAGAGGAGCACTTATTTCGGGCGGAAATATTGATGAGGAAAAAGTTGCAAGAATAATTCTGGAAGAGTTTAGAAGCGGAAAGATAGATAAAATAACATTGGAAAAAGCAAAATAAATAATTAAATATAAAAATAAATGATAATATGTTATAAATGATAATAATTTATAAATTCGGTTTGTAAATAAAAACTTTATGACCAAATTATATGAGAATGGAGAAAAAATGATAGAACTAATAAATAGACCAGAAAATGAAATGGAAGTTAATACAATGTCGCCTCTAACTTGGGCATATGTTGGGGATAGTGTATACGAGGTGTACATAAGAATGTATTTAGTAAAAAATACAAATATGAAACCACATAAATTACATATAGAAGCAACAAAATATGTTAAAGCTAAAGCACAAGCAGAAACTTTGAAAAAAATAGAAAATGATTTAACTGAGAAGGAAAAGGAAATTGTAAAGAGAGGTAGAAATGCAGAAAATCATCATTTGCCTAAGAATGCAACTGTACAAGAGTATATGCATTCTACAGGATTTGAAGCGTTAATAGGATATTTGTATCTAACCAAACAAGATGAGAGGCTAAGGAAAATTTTAGATAAGTGTGTAGAATAATAAAAGACCTAGAAAGCTTGAAAAATAAGCATTTCTAGGTTTAACGATTTTGGTGACCCCTACGGGAATCGAACCCATGATTCAGCCTTGAGAGGGCTGCGTCTTAACCGCTTGACCAAGGGGCCATATAAATAACATATATACTTATACCATAAAATGACTAAAATAGTCAAGGCTTATTGATAAAATTATATTATTTGGTTGAGGCTGATTACTCATAAATAAACTTGATGAGTTCATATAATGCTTATTTGGTGGAGATGAGGAGAGTCGAACTCCTGTCCAGTAATCCGTCCACATGAACTTCTCCGAGTGCAGTTTGTTATAAATTTTCCTTAAAAGTAAATTAACAAACAAATCTATCTTTTAAGTAGTTGCTTATTTACCCTTTACTTTTGCAACAAAAAGTAAATTTGTTATCCCACGATCTAACGCCTTATCTAAAACTGTGGGAGGTCTTAGTAAGACGGGCTGCTTAAAACTAAGCAGCAGCGTATGCTAATTCTCTATCGTTATCAGCGTTTATTTTTATTTTCGCTTTTTTATAGTGGCCGAAGCGACCATCCACTACTCGCTATTCATACTTCAGAATTATTGTCGAAACCAAATACATCCCCAAGTACATATATTATTATACTATATTATATGCAAAAAAACAATATTTTCTGCAATTTTAACTTAAAACCAGCGAAACTGAGAACAGATTTAAATCTGTCCCCAGTGTTTCATTAGCAATAATATTGTAATCCAAACTCAATTAATTGATATATTCCATAAAAATTAATAACAGCTACTGGGATTATTGCCAACGCATATATAGTATTTTTTACTTTAGGCCATTTCTTTAATAGTGTCTCAAAAAACTTAAACAGTAAACATACAAAAGCCCATGCAAAATAATATGTATAAAGTATAAATCCATTTTCAAAAGCACCATATCCAAATATAACTAATAAAACAATTGAAAATAATACCCAGGCAAAGCAAATTTGAGCAAAAGTATCTTTTCTATTAAAAATAAAACCTAATGTAATTAGAATCAGTATTATAATACCAAATATATTTGTTTTATCATTATTTGCCTGATCTATACATTGATTATATGCTTTAAGCTCAATCCAATGCTCATCAGAGGCAGATTTAAGATGTGCAAAAAGATATTCTTTAGCTTTTATTTCAGGAGCAAGAACTGTATTTAATGTAAAATTGGTATACATATTTACTCTTTGAGTAGGTGTCGCAGCCTCATGAACGAAAAATGAGAAAAGCTCAAGTTGGTCATTTAGTTTATAAGGTGAAAAGAGCAGTATTTTAGCTGAAATTATGAATATAGCTAAAAATTTTAAAGCAGTAAAGAAAATCATTTTAACACTTTTTTTGAAATCTTTCTTTTCACCTAATAAAGGAAAAAATATTCCAGATGTTAGCATAGATCCAGTTGCAAAAATATAAAGGACTTCTTTGCTTTTTATATTATTAATAGCCATATAAATAAATACTATCAAATAAAATACAGGTATTACATATTGCTCTATATTTATTATAAATAGTAAAGTAGGATATGTTACTGAAAGAAAAATCATAAAAAGAAGCTTTGATATTCCTTTCATGCGCATAATCCTTCCTAATAGAATTATTGATATGAATACAAGCATTGCTTGGACAATAGCTATTAGAAATGGATATATTGTTTCGAAGCATATGCTGGCAATTAACTTGAGCAATATAGTAAATGGCATAGCGAATAATGAAAAAAATGGTTGCCTAAAATCATTCTCATTATCGTTTATATTATTGAATGTATCAGCTTCTAGAAGAGCTTGAGTATCTGAAGTATATACTAAAGACTGTAGTTTTTGAAAAGTATTTTCAACTAATTCTTTTCCTTTATTTATAGTTTCTTCATTTTCTATGTCATAACTTAAATTATAAGTTCTTTTTCCATCTGGAACATATGCATATGTAAAAATAGTTGTTATGTTGTAAATAATTATTATCCCTATAGAAGAAACACATATTGCTGTAATTAAAAATCCTTTTTCCATTTTATCTAAGGATTTGAAAAACAACTTTGCATAGTACCATAACTTAGAATAAAACCAGTACAAAAAAGTAATTGCTGATGGAATTGCTAGAAGCAAATATATAGCATGAGCAAAAGTTGTAGAATAATCTAACATATTTAAAGATGTTAGATATATAGCATATGCACCTAAAATAGCACTAGCAAATAGAATGATTTTATTAGAATTTCTAAAAATCAGCTTTAATAATTGAAATTTAAAAGTAATAAATAGCATTATAGAAAAGGACAATGTAGGCAAAATAATATCTATAATAGAATTAGACCATTCTCCTACAATTAAAATTGCAGTTAAACTAGCAGTTGAAATGCTAAATAAAATATTTATAATAATTTGTACTAATTTGTTATTATATATTTTGCTTAAATCTATTGATTTGTTTAATTTGTTCATTTGTTTATTTCCCCTTTTATTTCAAAAAAAATTGTTAAATTTTACTTTTGCAAGATAATTCTATCATAAGATGGGAAAGTATACAACTAAAAAATAGATTAAAAAAAATTAGCAAATAGCTTTTTTCTACAACTCAAAAAAATAAGTTACAAAATTCTTAAAAATTTACTCAAAAAATGTTTACTTTTGAAATTTTTTTGTATAAAATATAAATTAGTGTAAAGAGAAGCAAAAGAAAAATTGAAAGGGGCTATAGCCAATGAAAATATTAATGTTAACATGGGAATATCCACCAAGAATTGTTGGGGGAATCGCTAGAGTAGTACACGATTTATCCAAAAGACTTATTAAAGACGGACATGAAGTTACAGTTGTAACATATAAAGATGGAGATGTGCCATATTATGAAAATGACAAAGGAGTAGACGTTTATAGGGTTGATAATTATATAATTCATCCAAACAACTTTATAGACTGGATTTTACAACTAAACTTTAATCTAGTTGCAAAAGCAACAGAAATTATGAATAAAAATGGAAAATTTGATGTAATACATGCACATGACTGGCTAGTAGCAAATGCAGCAAAAACATTAAAAAATTCATTTGATATTCCAGTAGTTTCAACAATACATGCAACAGAAGCAGGAAGAAATTCTGGAGTACATGATGATACACAAAGATATATAAATGATACAGAATGGCTACTTACATATGAATCTACAGAGGTTATAGTTAATAGTAATTATATGAAAGGACATGTTCAAGGACTATTTGGATTACCTTTCGACAAAATAAATGTTGTGCCAAATGGAATTAACTTAAACAATTTCACAGGTATAGATAGAGATTACGATTTTAGAAGACAATATGCAATGGATAACGAGAAAATAATTCTTTATGTAGGAAGATTAGTGTATGAGAAAGGTGTTCAACACTTAATATCTGCAATGCCTAAAATTCTTGAGAATTACCATGATGCAAAACTTGTTATAGCAGGAAAAGGCGGAATGCTAGACGAATTAAAAGCACAAGCAAATTACATGGGACTTGCAAACAAAGTATACTTTACAGGTTACTTAAATTCAAAACAAGTACAAAAAATGTATAAATGTGCTGATGTGGCAGTATTCCCAAGCACATATGAACCATTTGGAATAGTAGCATTAGAAGCAATGCTAGCAGGAGTACCAACAGTAGTATCAGATGTTGGAGGACTAAACGAAATAGTAGAACATAGAGTAGATGGAATGAAAAGTTATGCCGGAAATGCAAATTCAATTGCAGACTCTGTATTAAGCCTATTATTTGACGCACAACTTGCATCAAATGTTTCTAAAAAAGCAAAAAACAAGGTAAAAGAAGAATTCAACTGGAACAAAATAGCACAAGATACACACTTCATATATGAAAAAGCGATATGCAAAACAATGGCAGAAAAACAAGCGGCACAAATAGAACAAGAAAAAGCAAAGAAAGCAACAAAAGCAAAAAATACAGAAAAAGAAATAACAAACCTATTAAGTTTCAAAAAGAAACATGCTTATGCTTAGTGCCATTTTGGGGACAGGTCCCAAACCGACAATTTGGCGCCATGGGGAAAGGTATTTCAAAATAATATTTATGTGGTAGATATAGGGTTGATATGATTCAGAAAGGATGAGTTGCAATGAACGTTTATGATACAGCTAATAGATTAGCATATGAAATTAAAGAATCAGAAGAATATAAATCATATAAAAGAATTAAAGATGCTGTTATGTCTGATGCAGAAAAGAAAAAGAAAATTTCTGAATTTGAGCAATTAAGGTATGAGGTACAGCTTAATCAATATACTGGTGAGCAAAAAGATGAAGAGAAGGCACAGAAACTTGCAAAAATGTATGAAGAGCTTGTTGCAGATAGTCAGATTAAAGAATTCTTTGATTTAGAAGTGAAATTTAATGTAATGATAACTGATATCAATAAGATTATTGCTGAAGCTATTAGAGATGTGCTTTAGTGAGGATGATAAAATGGAATATATAGTAATAATTATAATATCTATTATAACAATTATTTTGCTAAAAATAGGACTAAATGTACGTCTTAAAGACGTAAAGAAAATAAAAGAGATAGGTTATGATAAAAAGCTTAAGGAAGTATCTGATAAATTTCCAGAGAATAAAGAAATTTGCGAAGATATATTGAAAAAACTAAAAAATGAAAATGTGCAAATCGAGGAAAATAAAGAAAGCAAGGTAAGTCTATATATTGCTGCAACCAACAAAATTATTATAGCTAATATAAAGGACACTTTTACTAGAATACAAACAATTGCACATGAATGTTTACATTCTATTCAGAACAGAAGAATTCTTTTATTTAACTTTGCATTTTCAAATATTCTTTTGCTATATTTTATTGTAGCTTTGGCGTTAATACTGTTAAACATTGGTAACAGTTTAATATATATTTTAGTATTTATTTTTATGTCGATTATACAATATGCAGTACGTAGTTATTTAGAAAATGAAGCAATGAGCAAAGCAATATATGTTGCAAAAGACTATATGGAAGAATACATGAAAAAAAGTCAAGATAGTAAAGAAAAAGAATTTCAAGAGCAAAATATACCAGAACAAAAGAGCCATACCAAAGGTGCTCTTGAAAATAGTATTACAGAAGAAGATATACAAACTATTACTGAAAATTGTGAAATATTAAATAAAATAGGAATACCACTTACAAGTTTTTATATAATTTTTACATCAGTAGTAAAAATTATAATATTATGCGTAGGCGCAATTGTATAAATAGCAAATAAACAGACATGGTACTAACAACACCATGTCTTAATTATGCCAAATTTTTTTCTCAAAAACTCTTTTAAAAATCCATATTTTGTAGTAAAATAAATACTATATTGTATTTTTAAGGAGAGTTAGATGAATAAAAAATGGGAATGCTATGCAGTTGACGAAAATAAAGTTAATGAATTAGTTAATAAATTCGGAATTAGTGGGATTTTAGCCAGAATTTTAGTAAATAAAAATATAACCCAAAAAGACGAAATAGATTTATTTATGAATCCAACTAGGAAAGACTTTCATAATCCATTTTTAATGCCTGATATGGAAATAATTGTAGATAGAGTGCTTCAGGCAATAGAACAAAAAGAAAAGATTATGATTTATGGAGATTATGATGCAGATGGTATTACAAGCATTACTGTACTTAAAAGTTTTTTAGAAGAGAGAGGACTGGAAGTTGCTTCATATATTCCAAATAGGCTTGATGAAGGATATGGCTTAAATAAAACAGCATTAAAAAAGATTTATGATGATGGTTACAGACTTATTATTACAGTTGACTGTGGAATATCTGGAATAGATGAAGTCGATTATGCAAATTCCTTAGGAATGGAAGTTCTCATCACTGACCATCACGAACCAGCAGAAACTTTGCCAAAAGCTGTGGCAGTAGTCGATGCAAAGAGAAAGGATAACAAATATCCATTTAATCAGTTGGCAGGTGTCGGAGTTGTATTCAAATTAATTCAAGCAATTAGCATTAAATTGGATTTAGAAGAAAAAGAATATTTGAAATATTTAGACATTGTGTGCATTGGAACAATTTCAGATATTGTTCCACTAATAGATGAAAATAGAGTAATTGCAAAACTTGGTTTGAAATTAATAGCACAAACTAAAAATATAGGTTTAAAAGCTTTACTTGAAGTTATAGGATTTAAAAATATAGATTCAACAACTATTTCATTTGGCGTAGCTCCAAGAATTAACGCATGTGGAAGAATGGGTGATGAGCAGGTCGCTTTAGATTTATTCTTAGAGAAAGACTATGACAAGGCAAAAGAACTTGCTATAAAACTTAACGAATATAATATAGAAAGACAAACAATAGAAAAAAGCATATTTGATGAAGCAACAGAAAAAATAGAAAAAAACGAAAAAGATAAAGCATGTATTATAGTAGGAAGTGAAGGTTGGCACCATGGAATTATCGGAATTGTAGCATCAAAAGTAACAGAAATGTATTTTAAGCCATCAATACTTATTTGCTTTGAAGGAAATGATGGAAAAGGTTCTGGCAGAAGCATACCAGGATTTGATTTACACGATGCATTAACGGAATGTTCAGATTATCTGGAAAAATTTGGCGGACATTCTATGGCAGTAGGAGTTACAGTAAGCAGAGATAAATTTGAATTATTTAAAAACAAGTTTGAAGAATATGCCAAAAGCCATGATATAGATAAAATTATTCCAGTAATAAATATAGATAGTGAATTATCTTTAAAAGATATTGATATAGACAGTGTTAAAAGCTTGCAAAAGCTTGAGCCATATGGAGAAGCAAATAAAATGCCGGTTTTTATGATACGAAATCTAAAAATAAATTCTATTAGAGCACTTTCAGAAGGAAAACATTTAAAATTAACATTGAAAGATGACGGATACATGATAAATGCAATTGGCTTTAACATGGGAAATCTTTCAAACGAATACTTAATAGATGACAAAGTTGATGTAATAGGAAATTTAGATATAAATTCATTTAATGGAAATGAAAGTATACAATTAATTTTAAAAGATATACGAAAAGCATTTTAAGAAAAACTTATGAGATTTTTTCAAATATGACTTAAATATAGGAAATTTTACTTTGCTAAAATTATATTTTTATACGAAATAGCAGAAATTGTGGGGGTGATGCTTATGTCAGAGCATAAAGAAGAAGGAATAGAAGATATAATAGCTATAGTAAAGAAAAGAAGAGGTAGACATGATATTAAGTTAATCCAAAAAGCATATGAGTATGCTAAGGCTAAGCATGGAGACCAACTTAGAAAATCAGGTGAACCATATATAATTCACCCTGTTCAAGTTGCATACACATTAGCAGAACTTGGATTAGATGAAGACACAATTTGTGCAGCTTTATTACATGACGTTTTAGAAGATACAAATACATCATATGAAGATTTAGAAAAAGAGTTTAACGAAGAAGTTGCATATATGGTAGATGGAGTTACAAAACTTAGTAAATTGCAGTATGCAAGTGTTGAAGAACAACAAGTGGAGAATTACAGAAAAATGTTTTTGGCAATGGGTAAAGACATTCGTGTGATTTTAATAAAACTTGCAGATAGACTTCATAATATGAGAACTTTAAAATTTTTATCAAGAGATAGACAAATTGCAAATGCAAAAGAAACAATGGAATTGTATGCGCCTTTAGCTAATAGGCTTGGTGTATATTCATTAAAATGGGAACTAGAAGATTTGTCATTTAAATATTTATATCCAGAAGATTTCAGAGAAATTGTAGAAGGAATTGATAAAAAAAGAGAAGAAAGATTAAAATTTATTGATCAAATTATGGAACAAATAAAAGCTGAGCTAAAGAAGCAAAAAATCGAAGCAGAAGTTACAGGAAGAGCAAAGCATTTTTATAGTATCTATAGAAAAATGAAAAGGGACAATGTTACTTTAGACCAAATATATGATTTATTTGCATTGAGAATTATTGTAAATTCTGTAAAAGACTGTTATGCATCACTAGGTGTAGTGCATGATTTATATAATCCAATGCCAGGAAGGTTTAAAGATTACATTGCAGTACCAAAACCAAATATGTATCAGTCTTTGCATACAACTTTAATTGGACCAAAAGGTACGCCATTTGAAGTACAAATTCGTACATGGGACATGCATAAAGTAGCAGAGTTTGGTATTGCAGCACACTGGGCATATAAAGAATCTAGTTTTTTAAGTGGAAAAAAGGCAAATGTAAAGGTAGAAGAAGATAAGCTTGCATGGGTTAGAGAAACTCTTGAATGGCAAAGCGAAATGCAAAATCCAGAAGAGTTTATGCAAACTTTGAAAAAGGAACTTTTTGAAGATGAAGTATATATATTTACTCCAAAAGGAGCAATAAAAGTACTTCCAAAAGGTTCAACACCAATAGATTTCGCATATCAAATACATGAGCAAATTGGTCATCACATGGTAGGATGTAAAATAAACAGCAAAATGATGCCAATTGTAACAAAATTAAAAAATGGCGATATAGTTGAAATAATAACATCTGACCAGTCAAAAGGACCAAGTAGAGACTGGCTAAAATTTGTAAAAAGTTCTAGGGCTAGAAACAAAATACTTGCATGGTTTAAGAAAAACCAAAGAGAAGAAAACATAGAAAAAGGAAAAGATTTAATAGAAAAAGAGCTAAAAAAGATAGGCGTAAAACATGATGATTTATTTAAAACAGAATTTATACAAGCAGCACTAAATAGATACAAATTCACATCATTAGAAGATATGTATTCAAGTGTAGGATTTGGCTCAATAACGCCAAATAAGGTAATAGCAAGAATGCTAGAGGAATATAGAAAACAGCATAAAGAAGATGACTTAGTAGAAAAAACCTTAGAAGCGCTTGCAAAAGAAAAGGTAAATAAAGCAAAACCATCTCAAAATGGAATTATAGTAAAAGGAATAGACAATTGCCTAGTAAAATTATCGAAATGTTGCAACCCAGTGCCAGGAGATGAAATAATAGGATATATAACAAGAGGAAGAGGAGTATCAGTTCATAGAACAGACTGCGTAAATGCAAAAAATCTATTGTCAGAAGGAAATAGAATAATAGATGTATACTGGAATGACAACAAAAAAACAACATATAGCGTGGACATAGAAGTATATGCAAACGACAGAAAAGGCTTGCTAGCAGACATAATAAAAGTATTGGGAGATAACAAATGCACAATAATGGCAGTTACCTCTAGGGCAACACGAGAAAAAATAGCAATAACGGAATTAACAATAGAAGTAGAAAACATAGAAAAACTAAATTGTGTCTTAAAAGCACTTAGAAAAATAGACAGCGTATACGAAGTAAAAAGAAAGAAATCGCTATAATGTCGCTTCGGGGACAGGTCTCTAGCCGACAAAATGTCGCCTTGGGGACAGGTCTTTTGCCGACATTTTAGGAATGTAAGAATATTTCTTAAAAAATTTAAGACTCATATCGTAAAGGAGAAGGAGAACAAAATGATATTAAAGCATTTAGATTTAAAGTCAAATATTGAGGGCTTGGTTACTAATTGCTACATAATCGAAGATGAAGTAACAAAAGAAACTATGGTAATTGACCCAGCAGGAGAAGTTGATAAAATAATAGAGCTTTTAGATATTCTAGGGTCAAATTTGAAATATATATATTTAACACATTGCCATGTGGACCATATTGGAGCAGTTAATGCTTTACGAGAAAGCAAAGGCGGAAAAATTTTAATATATTTAGATGAGGCTGAAGGATTAGAAAATCCTGAAATAAATTTATCAGGAGTTTTAACATCAATGCCTATCAGTATAGAACCAGATGCAAGAGTTAATGAAGCAGATGTGCTTCATATTGGTGAACAAGAATTTAAAGTGATTCACACACCGGGGCATACAAAAGGAAGTAGTAGTCTTTATTGCGAAAAAGAAGGATTTGTTTTTTCAGGAGATACATTATTTAAAGGGTCATGGGGAAGAACAGATTTACCTACTAGTAGCTTTAAAGATGTGATAAGTTCTATAACAAACAAACTACTAACTCTTCCATCAGATACTTTTGTGTACCCAGGACATGGAAGTCCAACTAAAATTGTAGATGAAGCACCAATTTATCTTAAGCTTACAGCTGGAAGAGATTAAATAAATAAGGATAAAAAATAATTCGGAGACTTGTCCCCGTGACGACAAAATGTCGCCGGGAGACCTGTCCCTAAAACGACAGGAGTGATGAAAATGATAGAACCACGTACTTTACCGGGTTTTATGGAGCTTTTACCAGAGGACCAAATAAAGTTTAATAGCATGATAGATAAAATACGTAAATCATATGAGAAGTTTGGTTTTCTCCCAATAGATACTCCAATAATTGAGATGTCTGATGTGCTTCTTGCAAAAGCAGGAGGAGAGACGGAAAAGCAAATTTACCGTTTTAATAAGGGAGAAAATGATTTGGCACTTAGATTTGATTTAACTGTGCCACTTGCTAAATATGTTTGTGAGTATTTTAATGATATTACTTTTCCATTTAAGAGATATCAAATAGGTAAAGTTTATAGAGGAGAAAGACCTCAAAAAGGTAGATATAGAGAGTTTTATCAATGTGATATTGATATTATTGGTGATGGCAGTTTGAGTATTATGAATGATGCAGAAATGCCAAGTGTAATTTACACTACTATAAAAGAGTTAGGCTTTGATAAATTCACAATTAGAATTAATAATAGAAAATTATTAAATGGATTATTTGCTGAATTGGAACTAACAGAAAAATCTACTGATATAATGAGAATTATTGATAAGCTTGAAAAAATAGGAAAAGAAAATGTAATTAAATGTTTACAAGATTTAGATGTGCCAAATGAGAAAATTGAAAGCATAATTAAGTTTATAGAAATCGATGGAAACAATGATGAAAAGATTAAAGCATTGGAAGAATTACAATTCTCTAACGAAACTTTTATACAAGGATTAAATGATATTAAAGATGTTGTAAAATATGTTAGATTTTTTGGTGTTCCAGAGAGTAATTTTAAGGTGGATTTAACTATCGCAAGAGGTTTGGATTATTATACAGGTACAGTATATGAAACATTCTTAGATGACTACAGAGAAATAGGAAGTGTCTGCTCAGGTGGAAGATATGACAATTTGGCAGAATTTTATACAGATAGAAAACTTCCAGGAGTAGGTGTTTCTATAGGATTAACAAGGTTGTTCTATAAATTAAACGAGTTAAATATAGTGAAAGAAGAAGAACAGTCTATTTCAAAAGTATTAGTAGTATCTATGGACGAAAAATATCAAAATAGAGCTTTAGAAGTTGCAGATTCCTTGCGAAAAGCAGGAATAAATACAGACGTATATTTAGAAGATAAAAAAATAAAGGCAAAATTCAAATATGCAGATAAGTTAAAAATACCATATGTTGCAGTAATTGGAGAAAACGAAGAGGAACATGGAACAGTAAGTTTAAAAAATATGGTAAGCGGAGAGCAGGAAGAACTTACAGTGGAAGGAGTAATTGCAAAAATAAAAAAGTTCTAAATTCATAGACAAGTGCATATATTAATATATAGTAGACTTGTACTAAAGGAGGCTATATATTGATAAATCTTGCTGTAATAGAGTTAAAGGATATTATTAAATATTTGATAAAATTAACTATAGTTATAGTGGTTGCAGTGGCTTTGACGAAGTATTTTTCTGGATTAAAAACAACACTAAATATGGATAAAAATGCTTTTTTAACGTGTTTTGACACTGTTATACCAAGCATTAAGGTTGCAAATAAGAAGGATGAAAAAATTGCAGATGCGGATAATATTAAACCCTTGAAGCTTGCTCTAGGAGTAGAGTTAAGTGTAATTGATAGCTTAGAAGAAAATGCAAATAATAATACAAACAATACGGCACAAGCAAGTGAAGATGAAAACCAAAATAATGTGCAGAACGAAAATGTAACGCAAGATAGTAATGCAGAAAATGGAGATGCTTCGAATGATGAAGTAAAAGAAGCAGAGACAGGTCTTAAAACCGAGGTTGTAAAAAATAATGTACCAGAAAAGTATACAAGCGAATATAACGGAGTTAAAGTTCGCAATGAAACAGATATTAAACTTACAGAAGCAATGCTAAAACCTGATGTAAAGCTAAATACAGATAATATTGTTATATTCCATACACATACATGTGAGAGTTATACTCCTACGAAAAATTATACATATAAAGCTTCTGGAAATTTTAGAACAACAGATATTAATTATTCGGTGGCAAGGGTTGGTACAGAGCTTACAAAATATATGAAACATTATGGATATAATGTAATACATGATACTACACTATATGACTATCCTTCATATAATGAGTCATATGATAGATCGCTTAAAGGTGTGGCAAAGATATTGGAAGAAAACAAAAATACAGATATAGTGTTTGACATTCATAGAGATGCAATTGCAGATAGTACATATGCTCCGACAGTAAAGATAGGAGATGAGGAAGTGGCACAGATGATGTTTGTAATTGGAAGCAATGGCGGAGGAAGCGAACATGACAACTGGAATGACAATTTGAAATTTGCTATAAAAATTCAAGAGAAAGCAAATGAGTTATATCCAGGTTTATTTAAGCCAATTATTCTTAGAAATAGCAGGTATAATCAGCAGTTAGCCAGAGGAGCAAGTATTATTGAAGTTGGTTCAACAGGTAATACTATGGAACAATGCTTAAATAGCATGAAGTACCTCTCGAAAGTGTTAAGTGAGGTATTAGCTACTGATTAATGGTATTTAAATAATACATCTCCTGCATAGTAACAACTTTTGTAGTCTATGCTTTTAATATAAAATAGTAAAAGCTTAAGGAAATAAACATAGGAGATATAGAAATAATTCAATTATTATATATTTTTTTAGGAAAACAGTTAGTACTAGAATGGTGAAAAAGAAAAAATGAATATAGTTATAATTAGTGGAGAAATAGTATCTGGAATTGAATTTAAATTTATATATGATAGATATGGGGAAAAAAGTAAATATACGTCTATAGCTAGTTGCCATGTTAAATTGAATAACGAAAGTATTATACAAATATATGGATATGATGAAATGGCAGATTTTATGTATAGGCACTTGACAGATGGAGATGCAGTGGTTTGCAGTGGTGTTTTACACGAAGATGGTTATGTCTACATTGATTATATCTGTAATTAAAATATTGCTTTTTGTGAAAAACATTATCTAGTAATAACTTACAATAAAATTCACAAAAACTCTTGCAAAAAGACTATTTGTATAATATCATATAAGCAGAAAAAAGAATATATTATACAAAGGAGAAAGACTTGGAAATAATTCAAAATTATAATTATTTTCAAATCAAATGAACCTTGGAAAGGATAAGTGTATGGGAAATATTAAAATAGATTTAAAAAATGCAAGAGTTTTTGAAAAAAACATAATGAAATATGCGGATAGAGTTAAAGAAATACACAACTCATTACACGAGAAAGCTGACGATTTAAATGAGTTTTGTGGTTGGCTTAATTTGCCAACTCATTATAATAGAATAGAACTTAAAAGAATAAAAGATGCTGCAAAGAAAATTCAGTCCGATTCTGACGTGCTTCTTGTAATAGGAATTGGAGGCTCTTACCTTGGTGCTAGAGCTGTAATTGAGTCACTTACAAGCACTTTTTATAATATGCAAGATAAGGAAACAAGAAAAACTCCACAAATAATATTTGTGGGAAATAATTTGAGTGCTAATTATATAAACGATGTTATAGACTACATTGCAGATAAAGATTTTTCAATAAATGTTATTTCAAAATCTGGAACTACTACAGAACCAGCAATTGCATTTAGAATTTTTAGAGAGATAATGGAAAATAAGTACAATTTGAAAGAAGCAAGAAGTAGAATATATGTTACAACAGATGCAATTAATGGAGCTTTAAGAGATTTGGCAATAAGAGAAAAATATACTACTTTTGAGATTCCAGATAATGTAGGAGGAAGATATTCTGTATTAACTGCTGTCGGATTATTACCAATTGCTGTAGCAGGAATTAATATAGATGAACTTATGGCTGGTGCTAAAATGGCACAGGATAGATATGCAGATGAAAACTTAAAATATAATGAATGCTATAAATATGCAGTACTAAGAAATGTACTTTACGAACAAGAAAAGAACATTGAAATACTTGTTACATATGAACCTAAGCTTCACTATTTTATAGAATGGTGGAAGCAACTTTTTGGAGAGAGTGAAGGAAAAGAACAAAAAGGTATATATCCATCAGGGGCAGAGTTTACAACAGACTTGCATTCATTAGGACAATATATTCAAGAGGGAAGGCGAAACTTATTCGAAACTGTAATTAGTGTAGATAAAGTGGATAGAGATATCAAATTAAAAATGGAAGAAGACGACTTAGATAAACTTAATTATTTAGCAGATAAGAAATTAAGCTATGTAAATAAAAAAGCAATGGAAGGTACAGTTCAAGCACATGTAGAAGGAGATGTGCCAAATATAGTAATAAATATAGATAAATTAGATGCAAACACAATGGGACAGCTAATATACTTCTTTGAATTAGCATGTGCAATGTCAGGCTCAATATTAGGAATAAACCCATTTAATCAACCTGGCGTAGAGAAATATAAAACTAATATGTTTAGATTATTAGGAAAGCCAGGATATGAGGGAAAATAACAGTAACGGAAGAGTAAAAAACAATTTTTCCCTATTGACATAAAGCTGGCAAATATTATATAATATATTCGTCGATGAAAAAGAGTGACAAAATAATAAAAAACATAAATGGGACAAAGTAAAATAAAGGTTGTTTCAAGAGAAGAATGGTCATGGGCTGGAAGCTATTCTAAATAAACGTATTTGAAAAACTACCCCATTGTTTCTAGAAAAACTAGACGTGTAGCTTGCGTTAAAAGTATGAATTAAGTTAAACAAAGGGTGGAACCGTGTATATAAGCACCCCTCTGGCAAAGAATTTACTATCATTTGCTAGGGGGATTTTTTATTGTAATGCTTATTACTGTAATTCTATCCAGAAAAAACATAAGCAAATTGATTATATTAATTGCTAAAAAAAGGCGAACAAGGACTGTCCCGAAAGTTTAAAAACTCGGACGAACAAGGAGTGTCCCAAATGTCCAAAAATTTGGACAAAAAGGAGTGTCCCAAATGTCCAAAAATTTGGACAAAAAGGAGTGTCCCTTCTGTTCAAGAAATAGAAAGGTTGTTGATTTGTATGAAGATTACTTTGAAAGATGGCTCTATTAAAGAGGTTGAGAAAGGTGTTAGTGTGTTGGAGCTTGCTAAACAGATTAGTGAAGGCTTGGCAAGAGTTGCCACAGCTGGAAAAGTTAATGGCGAGGTTAAAGATTTAAGGTTTGAGATTAATGAGGATGCTGAAGTTGAAATTTTAACTTTTGATAATAGTGATGATGGTAAAAAGGCTTATTGGCATACTACTTCTCACATTATGGCTCAAGCTATTAAAAGAATTTACGGAAATGATATTAAGCTTGCAATAGGTCCTGCTATTGATGAGGGATTCTATTATGATTTTGATGTTAAAGAGAATATTTCTTCTGAGGATTTTGAAAAAATTGAAGCTGAAATGAAGAAAATTATTAAAGAAGATTTACCTATCGAAAGATTTACTCTTCCTAGAGATGAGGCTATTAAGTTTATGAAAGAACAGGGAGAAGATTACAAAGTTGAACTTATTGAAGATTTACCAGATGGAGAAGAAATTTCTTTCTATAAACAAGGAGAGTTTACAGATCTTTGTGCTGGACCTCACTTAACGAGTACTGGCAAAGTAAAATCTGTTAAGATTTTGGCTTCTTCAGGTGCTTATTGGAGAGGCGATGAGCATAACAAAATGCTTCAAAGATTTTATGGGGTTTCTTTCCCAAAAGCAAGCCAATTAGAAGAGCATTTGCAAAAACTAGAGGAAGCTAAACAAAGAGATCACAGAAAAATAGGTAAACAATTAAATTTATTTATGACACATGAGCTTGTTGGTTCAGGTCTTCCAATGTATTTGCCAGATGGCGCTACAGTAAGAAGATTACTTGAACAATACATTCTAAAAAAAGAGATTAAATTAAAGTATAAACATGTTTATACACCTTCTCTTGCAAATGTTGCATTATACAAAACAAGTGGACATTGGGATCATTACAAAGATGATATGTTCCCTGTAATGAAGATGGATACAGAAGAAATGGTATTAAGGCCAATGAACTGTCCTCATCACATGTTAATATACAAAAATAAAATGCACTCATATAGAGATTTACCAATTAGAATAGGAGAACTTGCTCACGATTTTAGATATGAAGATAGTGGAAGCGTTTGCGGACTTGAAAGAGTAAGAGAAATGTGCCAAAATGATGCACATATATTTGTAACTCCTACTCAAATTAAAGAGGTAATTGGAGAGGTTATTAATTTAATTCTTTCTGTTTACAAAGATTTTGGATTTAAGGATTATACATTCAGATTATCATTAAGAGACAAAAACGATAAAGAAAAATATTTTGATGATGATGAAATGTGGGAAAATGCTGAAAGCCAATTAAGACAAATATTAAAAGAACTTAATATTAATTTCTATGAGGCAGAAGGAGAAGCAGCATTCTATGGACCAAAACTTGATGTTCAAATAAAAACAGCAATAGGTCATGATATAACTATTTCAACATGCCAATTAGACTTCTTGTTGCCACAACGTTTTGAATTAGAGTATATTGGCGAAGATGGAAAAGCTCACAGACCAATTGTTATTCATAGAGCAATACTTGGAACTTTCGATAGATTTATTGCTTTCTTAATTGAGGAAACAAAAGGCGCATTCCCAACATGGCTTGCACCTGTGCAAGTTAAAGTCCTTCCAATTTCAGATAGTCATAAAGAATATGCTGAAAAAGTGAGAATGGAGCTTGAAAAGAAAGATATTAGAGTAGAAGTAGATGACAGAAACGAAAAAATTGGATATAAAATTAGAGAAGCACAGCTTCAAAAAATTCCATATATGCTTGTAGTTGGAGATAAAGAAGTGGCAGCAAATGCAGTTGGAGTGCGCTCAAGAAGCGATGGAGATATTGGAGCAATGCCTATAAATGAGTTTGTGAAAAAAATAGTTGAAGAAATAGAAAATTTTGGAGCCTAAATATGGCACAAATGTAAAATCTGAGGTATAATATTAGCAGACTAATAAAAAGAAAGACAAGGAGGAGCATATGCCTAGAAAAACTAAAGAAAGTGACCAAACTCTTGAAAATAATTTGGAATATATAGGTCTAAATTTAAGCAAAGCACCTAACTTTTTAAAACAATATGAAAGCTTAAATTTTAGGCCTTCTAAATCGTATGATGAGACAGTATATAAAGTCTACAAATATATAAATATAAAAGAGATACAAATATTAATAACTCCATGTGATAGATTAACAGATATAAAAGAAAGATACAAGCTAGCTAGCCCAATTGTAGAATATTTAGATTCAAAAAGCGAGGATAATATAGAAAAATTTGCTACTTTTTTAAAAATGGTATCTACAATGAAGAAAGACAGAATTGAAGAAATTGCAAAAGAACAAGAAATGCTAAATAGCCAAATTCCATATGAAGTAAAATATCCAAACAACTACATATGGCAAATATACTATTCTGATGTTGCAAAAAAATATTTTATGCTAGTTCCTACAAATGAGCAAGATAATAATGCACTTTTCTATTTATTAAAAGAGCAAATTGCAAATGTAAGAGCGAGAAAACCAAGATTCATATTTGCTCCAGTAAGCCATTTGGAATATTCAGGAGCTTTTCTTACAAAATCCGAAATAGCTGATATGGAAAATTATTTATGGTATTTTACAAAAGAATGGCCAAATATATATGAAGTATATGATAAACAAGAAGAGATGTTCTTAAAAATAGTTGGTGTAACTAATATATATGAAAAAATGCAAAGTACATATTCTATTACACTTGACACAAAGAAAAAGGCGACAGAACTGTACAAGCTTTTAAAAGCAATGTTTATTTTGGCAACTGGCGCAAAAGAGGAATATCATTTTATTACTAAAATTAATCAGGATGGAGAAATAGAATTTTGGAATAATAACGCAAAAATTGAGTATGAAAAATTTTCAGAATTTATTAAATTAGAATATTTGGATAAAATTGATAAATTAAAATATGAACAAAAAGAGAAAAAAGAATTAAAAAGAAAAGTTGATAAATTTAAAATAGTAATAGAAGATTTAACACAAGAATACTTGCTAAAACAAAGACAGATAGCCACTTTTCTAGAATGCAAAAAATCCTTTTTTGGAAGAGTAAGATATTTCTTTAAAAAGAAAAAAGATGACCAAATTGAGAAAAAGCCTGTAAAGCAACCTAGAACTGATGAAGAAAAAGATAATTCTTTAAATGAACTTTTTGAACTTAAAGAACAATATACAATAGAAGATTTAATAAGTATTTGTACTAAGTTAGAAGAACTTAAGAAAGAAAATACAAATTTAGAGTTGGATTTAAATGCAATTGAAACCAAGGAAGAAATTCTTTCTAAAAAAGTTGATAATGCAGAATTGTATATAAAAGAAATAGACAAGCATAAAAAGAGTATTTTTGAATTTTGGAAGTTTACTAAAAAAGATGAAGTCGCAACATTGAATGAAGGTGAAGGAGAAGAAGGAACAGAAAAAGTCAAAATGAAGAAGTATTTTGACTATATAGAAGATTTAGAAAAATTAGGTCAAAAGATGGACGAGTTGCAAAGAAGAAAATTATCTAAAAACGAAACAGATGCACTATTTGCAATTAGGCAAGTTCCAGAGTCATTTAGAGAATTAGAAAAAGAAAAAGAGACTTCTGTGGAAGTATATGAGCAAAAAGATGCTGAAGAAGTGAAGAAAAAAAGCAAAAAAATATCTCCACTAGAAAAAGACTTAGAGCAGTTAAAAGAAGAATATGAAAAAGATATAGAAGTTATAAATGCTAAAGATTTTGATATTTTTGGTAATTTAGTTGAGGACAAGACAAAAGTTAAGAGTATAAATAATGTTAAGCATAGAGAAATTGAAAAAGATAAATATAAAGTGCTTAATATCAATTCAGATACAGATATAAAATTGTATGTAGAAAATCTGGAAAGTTATTTTAGCTTGATAAAAGAAGCATTGAACAAAATACAAAGTCCATATGATATGTCTGTATATTGTATAAATTCTAAAAAGGGAATTGAAGGAATAAATATTTTTGACATAAATCCTGAAACAGCTTTAAAAAATGAACTTGATAGCAAAAAAAGCAAAATTATACTATGTAGAATTAATATAAAAGAAAATACTCCTGCACTATTTTATACAAATATAATGTTTTATGATAATTTTAATAAAACATTACCGGTTGGAATGAATTTATCTACAGAAGTATTGGTGGATGTAAACAAGTTAAAATTAGACTTTAAAGGAGAAGAAACTTTTTATATTAATCATAAAGAAAATGAATTTGATTTTACTACAAAGGAAGTAAAATTGTATGAGTATGAGGCTCTCAGCCTAGAAGAGCGGAAAGGAATAGGTTGTTTATTGACTTTTTAAGAAATAATGATATTAATGGTTTGGCTGAATGGCTAAAAACACTTTCAGATGTAGAAGAAGAAAGAATGAAAAAGTTTGGGGCTACAATTTAGTATAGAAATTAGTATAGAAAATAAAAAAATATCCTAGTTAGCATACACTAACTGGGATATTTGTATATTTGGGTAGATTAAAAAATTAAAAAAACTATTGACAAACCAAACAAACGGTTGTATAATTCATAACGAACAAAGTTTTGCAAATGGAGGTAGTTATGATATCAACATTACATATTAAAAACATAGGAATAATTGAAGATTTAGTGATAAATTTAAATGAAGGATTTAATGTTTTAACTGGTGAAACTGGTGCAGGAAAAACTTTAATAATAGGAGCTTTAGGAATTATTGCAGGTGGAAGGTTTTCAAAGGAAATGATAAGAACAGGAGAAAAATATTCATTTGTAGAAGCGTGTTTGTTTTGTCCAGAGAATCCTATGGCAGTTGATGGTAATATTATAGTTTCAAGAGAAATTTATTCTAATGGAAGAAATTTATGCAAAATAAATGGAAGATTGGTAACAGTGAATGAGTTAAAAGATTTTATGGTAAATTGCATAAATATTCATGGACAACAAGATAATCAAAATTTGTTAAATCCTGCAAAACATATAGATTATCTTGATGGTTTTATTGGTGGCGAATTAGAAGTTAAAATTAGGTATGAAGAGTTATTTAAAAGATATAATGAGATAAACCTTGAACTTAGTAAGAATTATGGAGATGATAAAGAAAAAGAAAGAAGATTAGATTTATTAAATTATCAATTAAAAGAAATAGATAATGCTAATTTGAAAATAGGAGAAGACATAAAGCTACAAGAAGAACATAATATAATGAAAAATTCAGAAAAATTGCAAGCAAATTTAGAAGAAATAGATGCTTGCCTAAATGAAAATGCGGTAGAAAGTATTTCAAATTCAATAAGATGTTTAGAGAAAATTTCTAACTGTGGAGAAATTTACGAAGAAAAACTTTCAGAGTTAAAAAGCATCTATTACGAAGTCCAAGAATTTGCAAGGGATATGTCTGAATTAAAAGAAGAGACTGTATTTGATGAACAAGATAGAGACGAGATAGAAAAGAGACTTGATGAAATTTATTCTTTAAAAAGAAAATATGGAAATAGTATTGAGGAAATATTAGATTACAAAGCAAAACTTGAAAATGAGATTTTAGAAATAGAAAATTTGGAAGAAACAAATAATAAACTAAAAAAAGAAAAAGAAATTGTAAAAAATGAAATGCTAATAATATGTGAGAAACTTCATAGTATAAGAGAAAAATATGCAAAAATTCTTTCAGAAAAGATAAATAACGAATTAAAAGATTTAGAAATGAGCAATAGCGTGCTAAGAGTAAATGTGAATAAAGAAGAAAAGTTCAATTCAAATGGATTAGATAAAGTAGAATTTATGATATGTACAAATAAAGGAGAGGAAGAAAAAGAACTTGCCAAAATAGCATCTGGTGGAGAAATGTCTAGAATAATGCTTGCTATAAAAACAGTACTTGCAGATGTAGATAATGTATTTACACTAGTGTTTGATGAAATAGATACAGGAATAAGTGGAAAGGCAGCAAAAGCAGTAGGAGAAAAACTAAAAACAATATCAAATAATCATCAAGTAATAGTTGTAACACATTCTGCATCAATAGCTGCAAAAGGAGATTATAATTATTTCATAAGCAAAAATACAATTAATAATAAAACATATACAAGTATTAGGCAGCTAACAGAATTTGAAACAATAGAAGAAATTGCAAGAATATCATCAGGGGATATAACAGAGGTATCTATTGCCCATGCTAAGGAAATGAGAATGGCTTCGTAAGAAAACAAGGATAAAGCCGCAATTGTATAACAATATATAGTTAAGAAAGGAAAAAGTAATGAACAGACAAATTGGAAAGTTAAACAAAAAAGTTATACAATTATTAGAGCTAGAATATGATGAAGACATCCCTATATTATTAGGAGATGCAAATATAGAGCATATGAAAAGACAGCATCCAGAAGATTATAAAAAATATGGAAAAGATATAAAATCTATAATAGCTAAGCCAACATATGTTGCTAGAAATCCAAATCAGGGCTCAATAGAGTATATAAAGGAATACAAAATTGATAATAAATTTATATTATTGGCAGTACGAGTTAGTAGTAAGGGGACATTGTTTGCAAAAACTTTATTCACTATGACAGAAAGAAAAAAGAATATATATTTGGCCAAAGGGTACGCTAAAAAATATGGATAAGAAATCTTGCCAAAAATAAAAATGTATGTTAAAATAAATCTAGCATATAATAATAAAAGAAAGTTTCTGAGGGCGGAACAGGCAGCCGCCACCCACAGTTAGGAGATGTAGGAAGGTCACCCTACCTAAACTTTCTTGACTAAGACAAGATATGGCTAAAACACCATATCTTGTTTTTTGCCTCCGTCCCCAAAAACAATAAAAAATGGTTTACAAAAATAGGAAAATAGTATATAATATTAACCATGTTGAAAGTATTATAAATACTAAGAAAAGGGAAGGAATGATATTAATTATGGAAAACAACAATGTTGAACAAGAGTTAGATTTAAACCAATTAATGTTAGTAAGAAAAGAGAAATTAGATAAACTAAAACAAGAAGGAAAAGATCCATATACAATAACAAAATTTAATAGAACACATACAAGCAAACAAATTATAGATAATTATGATGAATTAGAAGGAAAAGATGTTACAGTAGCAGGTAGAATAATGGCTAAAAGAATAATGGGAAAAGCCTCTTTTTGCCACATTCAAGATAGTGAAGGTAAAATCCAAAGTTATGTTAGCATAAATGACCTTGGAGAGGAAAGTTATAAGTCTTTTAAGGAAGATGATATTGGAGATATTATTGGAATAACCGGCTTTGTATTTAAAACAAGAACAGGAGAAATATCTATTCATGCAAAAAAAGTTACTTTACTTTCTAAGTCTTTAAGACCATTGCCAGAGAAATTCCATGGATTAAAAGACACAGACCTAAGATACAGACAAAGATATGTCGATTTGATTGTAAATCCAGAAGTAAGAGATACATTTATTTTAAGAAGTAAAATAATTAGCAATATTAGAAAAATATTAGAAGAAAAAGGATATTTAGAGGTAGAAACACCAATACTTAACACTATTTCTGGTGGTGCTACAGCAAGGCCTTTTATAACACATCACAATACTTTAGACATAGATATGTATTTAAGAATTGCTCTAGAACTTAATCTAAAAAGACTAATTGTAGGTGGATATGACAAAGTTTTTGAAATAGGAAGAGTATTTAGAAATGAGGGGATGGATATTAGACATAACCCTGAGTTTACTATGCTTGAATTATATGCAGCATTTGAAGATTATAACGATATGATGAACATAACAGAAGAAATTTTCTCAAGAACTGCTAATGATGTTTTAGGAACGACTAAAATTACATATGGAGAGCAAGAAATTGACTTAGCACCAGGTTGGAAAAGAATTTCTATGATAGACTCTATAAAAGAGGTTACAGGTATTGATTTTAATGAAATTAATACAGATGAAGAAGCAGTAGCACTTGCTAAAGAAAGAAAAATTACTATACCAGACCAAACAAAAGAAACTAGAGGAGATGTTATAAGTTTATTCTTTGACGAGTATGTAGAAAAAACACTTATACAACCAACATTTATATATGATTATCCAGTTGAAATTTCTCCACTTGCCAAAAGAAGTACAAAAGACTCAAGACTTACAGAAAGGTTTGAAGTATTTATTGGTGGTAGAGAATATGGAAATGCATTCTCTGAGTTAAATGACCCAATAGACCAATATGAAAGATTTAAAAAACAAGTTGAAGCAAGAAATGCTGGAGACGAGGAAGCAGGAATGATGGATGAAGACTATATCCAAGCATTAGAAATAGGTTTACCTCCAACAGGTGGACTAGGTATAGGTATAGACAGATTTGTAATGCTTCTTACAAATGAGGCATCTATAAGAGATGTGCTTCTATTCCCAACAATGAAACCGCTATCTAATAACACTTAATAAATTTTAATGGGGCAATGAAAGAGTTAGAGCAAGAAGAAAGATAGATAACTATATTGGAAGATGAAATAATAAATAGATTTATTGATAATAAACGGAAAGGAGACTGACAATGAAAGAGGGATTAAGTGATTTTCTAAAAACTGCCTATGAACATGGAAAAGTTAGAGATTTAAAAGATGCATTTAAAGAATATCCAGTCGATGAAGAATGGCACAAGGGAAAAATCGAAAATATTTTAAAAGAAAATAATGAATCATATAACTTTTACGAAATAGGAGACATAGTTTTTGTTAGAGAATATAGTTATCCTGATGGTAAAATTGGCAATAATCATTTCTTTGTAATAATAGACCAAGATAATACTGCTGTTCCCATAGAAAATTTCGGAATGCTTTTATCTTCTAATTTAGATAAATTAAAATTTAAAGCAAACAAACTATTAGAAAAAGACGAAACAAATAATTTGCATAAGGATAGCTTGGTAAAAATAGATGTTATTTATAAAATACCAAATGAACAAATAATCTTTAAAATTGGTATTGTGAGTTATGAAAAAATAGAAGAATATAAGAAGAGTTTTTATGATAGTTTAAAGGACAAAGCATAATTAATCTTGAACTAACGAATTATTTGGTAAAGTTACGGAAAACCAAATTCTGATAAAGGATGTTATTACTTAAATTTATTTGTAAAGGAAATTGATTTATGTATATTGATAGAAGAATAATATTTTTAATTATAGCTTTAATGCTATTTAGTTCATTTATGACATTGTTTTCACAGGAAGGTGCGCTTCTTAGCTTTGTGCTCACAATTCCTGGAATATTAATAGCTATTACATTCCATGAATTTGCGCATGCTTTTGCAGCAGACAAATTAGGAGATGATACGCCAAGAAGGCAAGGAAGGCTAAACTTAAATCCGTTTAAACATCTAGACCCATTTGGAACGATAATGCTTATATTTGCTGGATTTGGATGGGGAAAACCTGTAGAAATAAATCCTAGAAATTTTAATAGAGATATATCTTTATCAAAAGCAGAAGCGATAGTTTCAGCAGCAGGTCCATTAATGAATTTCCTTATTGCAATTGTATTTGAAATTGTATTTTGCTTAGTACTTAAATTTGCACCTGGAATAGAAGTATTAAATGGAACAATATATTTTTCAAGTCAAGCAACAGGGGTTATTGTAAGCATAATACAAAGTATTGTTGCTATAAATATTGGGTTAGGAGTATTTAATCTAATACCACTGCCACCACTTGATGGTTCAAAAATATTAAGCGGATTTTTACCATATAATGCTAGAAATTGGATGGATTCACATAGCCAAATATTTGAAATAATATTTGTAGCATTATGGATAGTAGGAATCTTAGGTATGATAGTAAGTCCTATAATCTCAGCAATAAATAGTGGAATTACAAATTTGTTTATGAGCATGTTTGGACTTATGTAGTATTAAAAATAGGAGTGAAAATGAAAGATATTATTACATTAGGAATTGAATCGAGTTGTGATGAAACCTCTGTGGCAGTGGTAAAAAATGGCAGAGAGGTTTTATCCAATATTATAAATTCACAAATAAAGATACACGAAAAATTTGGAGGTGTCGTACCAGAAATAGCTTCAAGGAATCATGTTGAAGCTATTTCTGATGTGACAAAGAAAGCATTAGAAGAGGCAAAAATTACATTTAATGATATTGATAATATTGCATGTACTTATGGACCTGGGTTAGTAGGAGCTCTATTAGTAGGAGTATCATATGCGAAGGGAGTAAGTTATGCTTTAAACAAGCCTTTGACAGGAACAAATCACATTGAAGGACATATTGCAGCAAATTACATATCACATAAAGATTTAAAACCACCATTTCTATGCTTGATTATTTCTGGCGGACATACACATTTAGTTCATATACAAGACTATGATAAATTTGAAATCATAGGTAGAACTAAAGATGATGCTATAGGTGAAGCTTTTGACAAGGTCGCAAGAGTGATAGGATTAGGATATCCGGGAGGACCGAAAGTGGATAAACTTGCGAAAGAAGGACAAGCTAATATAGAATTGCCAAAAACGCATATAGAAGGTCTTGATTTTAGTTTTAGTGGAATAAAAACTGCAATTATAAATTTACATCATAAAAATCCTGAGATAAATAAGGCTGATTTATGTGCAAGTTTTGAAAAATATGTTACAGATATTTTAATTAACAATAGTTTGAAATCTGCCAAGCAATTACAGATAAATACTATTGCTTTGGCTGGCGGAGTTTCAGCCAATTCATATATACGAGAACAATTTTTGAAGTTACAAGAAGAAGGCTATAAAATTTATTATCCAGACCCAATCCTTTGTACAGACAATGCAGCTATGATAGCATCAGCTGGATATTATAGATTCATTTCAGGAGTAACATCTGGATTAGATTTGAATGCAGTGCCAAATTTGAAGATAGGAGAGTGCCTATGCCAATATATGCAATAGCAGATTTGCATTTGTCTTTTTCTCAGAATAAACCAATGGATATATTTGGAAATAATTGGGAGGACCATGCAGAAAAAGTAAAAAATAATTGGTTGAACAAAGTAAAACAAAGTGACTATGTTATAATACCTGGCGATTTTTCCTGGGCGATGTACCTTGAAGAAACAAACAAAGATTTTGATTATTTAAATAATTTGCCGGGAACAAAGATATTGTTAAGGGGAAACCATGATTATTGGTGGAATACTGTAACTAAAATGGATAAATTTTTGAACGAAAATGGATTTGACAATATTAGCTTTTTATATAATAATAGTTACTTAGTAGAGAACAAAATTATTGTTGGAACAAGAGGGTGGAATGTTTTAGATACTGAAAACGATAGCAAAATGATTAAAAGAGAAAATGCAAGACTTGAATTATCAATTAATGATGGAATAAAAAAATATGGTGAAGATAAAGAAATAATAGCATTTATGCACTATCCGCCAATAAATAAGAATGATGCAACGGAAAATGATACTGAATTTGTAAAAACATTTAAAAAGTATAATATAAAAAGATGCTATTATGGACATCTACATGGCGTGGCTCATAAAGATGCTATAGAAGGAAATATACACGGAATAGAATATAAATTAATTAGCTCAGATTATTTAAATTTTGATTTGGAAAAAATACAAGATTAAAAAATAATACTTTATAAGAAGCTTACTTGAGTAATTTGGCAATGTAAAACATGCATAAATATAGAGATAGGAAGGATAGATAAATTATGCATAGAAATGTTGAAATTAGTGTCCCAATGTTTATAGGAATAATTTTATTAATTGGAATTGTAACAACTGTATTAGTAACAGGAATAAATTATGTTATTGGATTATCTAGAAAGAGCAATGAAGCTACTTATAACTCTGGTCAAGAAATCCAAAATTTCTTTGATGAATTTGATGCTAGGCAAGGGAATCAAAATGAAATAAATAATATGTAAACTATTGCAATATTAAAAAATTGTGATATAATAAATAAGCTTAATAGCAATATAACATGAAAGGAATGGAAAATATGAACGTAAAAGTAGAAAACACAGAAAACAAAAACGAGGTTAAATTAACATTCAACATTGAAGCAGAAAAATTTGAAGAAGCAATGAAAAAGGTATATGCAAAGACTGCTAAATATTTTAATATACCTGGATTTAGAAAAGGAAAAGCACCTATGCAGTTAGTTGAAAGACAATATGGTTCAGCTATCTTTTATGAGGATGCTTTCAATGAGCTAGTTCCAGAAATATATGATAATGCTATAAAAGAAAATAATGTAGAAGCAGTTAGCAAACCTAATATAGATATAGTACAAATGGAAAAAGGAAAAGAATTAATCTTTACAGCTGTGGTAGAAACAAAACCAGAAGTAGAACTTGGAAAATATAAAGGTATAGAAATTAAGAAAATAGAGTATACTACATCTGACAAAGATATTGAACATGAATTAGGACATATGGCAGAAAGAAATGCAAGATTAGTTACAGTAGAAGATAGAGCAGTAGAAAATGGAGATATTACAACAATTGACTTTGAAGGTTCTATAGATGGAGTGGCTTTTGAAGGTGGAAAAGCCGAAAATCATGAATTAGAGATAGGAAGCCACACATTTATTAATGGATTTGAAGATCAAATAGTTGGAATGAAATTGGAAGAAGAAAAAGATATAAAAGTAAAATTCCCAGATGACTATTTCTCTAAGGACTTAGCTGGAAAAGATGCTGTATTTAAAGTAAAACTTCATGAAATTAAGAAAAAAGAATTACCAAAAATGGATGATGAATTTGCTAAAGATGTTAGCGAATTTGACACATTAGCTGAATTAAAGAATAGTATAAAAGAGAAATTAGATACACAAAATGTAGAGAAAGCAAAATATGAAACAGAATCTGAAGCAATAAAAGCAGTGTGTGATAATGCGAAATTAGATATTCCAAACGGAATGGTAGAAGTAGAAATAGATAATATGATGAAAGATATGGAAACAAGATTATCATATCAAGGATTAAATATGCATCAATATCTTCAAATGATGAATAAAACAGAAAATGATATTAGAGATAACTTCAAAGAACAAGCTAGAGAGTCTATTAAAACAAGATTAGTTTTAGAAGCTATTGTTAAAGCAGAAAAAATAGAAGCTACGCCAGAAGAAATAACAGAGAAAATAAAAGAAATGGCAAGTCAATATGGAAGAAAAGAAGAAGAGCTTCAAGAGAATGAACAACTAAAAGAATATTTATCAGCTAGTATAGAAAACGAAAAAGCTATTGATTTTATTGTAAAAAACGCAAAGAAAAAATAAAAACTAAAATTTATAAAATTATATAGTTTTTTAGCATAAGAATAAAAATACATAATGAACTAATGCGAAGCTGAATTATACTTTAAGAAAGGAAAGTGGTAAATTTATGGAAAAGAACAGTTTGGTACCTTATGTTATTGAACAAACAGCAAAAGGAGAAAGATCATACGATATTTTCTCAAGATTATTAAAAGATAGGATTATATTTTTAGGAGAGGATGTAAATCAAACATCTGCTAGTTTAGTAATTGCACAATTACTATTTCTAGAATCAGAAGATCCAGATAGAGAAATTAGCTTATACATTAATAGCCCAGGTGGTTCTATTACAGATGGAATGGGAATTGTAGATACAATGAATTATATCAAATGCCCAGTTTCAACTATTTGTATAGGAATGGCAGCAAGTATGGGAGCAGTTCTTTTAGCATCTGGAGAAAAGGAAAAAAGATTTGCAACACCTAATGCAGAAATCTTAATCCATCAACCATTAATAGCAGGTGGAGGACTTTCTGGTCAAACTACAGAAATAAAGATACATGCTGATCATATGGTTAAGACTAGAGAAAAATTAAATAAATTATTGAGTGATAGAACAGGTCAACCTTTAGATGTAATTATGAAAGATACAGAAAGAGATAATTATATGACTGCAGAAGAAGCTCTAAAATATGGACTCATAGATGGAATTATGGATAAAAGAGCATAAAACCAGTGAAAAACGCTGGTGACAGATTTAAATCTGTCACCAAGTTTCTGTTTAATTTAGCTTTACAAATATATAGAGAGTTTAGTAGAGAGGAAAAAGATAATGTCAAATAATAAAAAGAATATAAGATGTTCATTTTGTGGAAAATCACAGGATGAAGTAGATAGAATGATAGCAGGTCCAGGTGTATATATTTGCAATGAGTGTATACGAGTTTGTTCAAGTATTGTAGAGGACGAGATTTATGATGAAGCTGAAATGACTTATACTTTACCTGATAAAAATGAATTACCAAATCCTGCAGAGATAAAAGAAATTTTGGACAGTTATGTAATAGGGCAAGACGAAGCAAAGAAAACATTAGCTGTAGCAGTATATAATCACTATAAACGTATAAACAGTAAACAAGAAAAGGATGACGATATAGAACTTCAAAAAAGTAATGTTTTATTACTTGGACCAACAGGATGTGGAAAAACACTTCTTGCGCAAACACTTGCAAAAATATTGAAAGTGCCATTTGCTATTGCAGATGCTACAACACTTACAGAAGCAGGATATGTAGGAGAAGATGTTGAGAATATATTATTAAAACTAGTCCAAGCAGCAGATTATGACATAGCTAAAGCAGAAAAAGGAATTATATATATAGACGAAATAGATAAAATATCAAGAAAATCTGAAAACCCATCTATAACAAGAGATGTTAGTGGTGAAGGCGTTCAACAAGCACTTCTAAAAATAGTAGAAGGAACAGTCGCATCAGTACCACCTCAAGGGGGAAGAAAACATCCACATCAAGAATTCTTACAAGTAGATACCTCAAATATATTATTTATTTGCGGTGGAGCTTTTGAAGGATTAGAGAAAATAGTAAAAGATAGAATAGGAAAAAAATCTATAGGCTTTGGAGCTGTAATAGATAGTAACAAAGATTTAAATAAAAGTGAAATTTTCAAACAAATATTACCACAAGATTTGCTAAAATTTGGATTAATACCTGAATTTGTAGGTCGTTTACCAATAATAGCAACACTTGAAGAATTAGATAGAAAAGCATTAATAGATATAGTTACAAAACCAAAAAATGCATTAGTAAAACAATATAAGAAATTATTCCAAATGGATGATGTAGAACTTGAATTTGAAGATAAAGCATTAGAACTTATTGTAGATAAAGCAATAGAAAGAAAAACCGGAGCAAGAGGGCTTAGATCTATAATAGAAGAAATAATGAGAGACATAATGTTCGAAATACCATCAAATCCAAAAATAGAAAAATGCATCATTACAAAGGAAACAGTTGCAAATGGAGAAGCACCAAAAATTATTATAAATAACAACAAAGAAGTAACCAAAAAATCCACTTCAACTAAAAGAGTAACTACAAAAAATAATGCAACAATAGCATAGAAAAAAATAAAATCTTGTTTTTAGGGACGGAGGAAAAAAACAAGATTTTATTTTCTTATTATATAGAATAAATCATACGTGAAACATGGTGACAGATTTAAATCTGTCACCTTAGTTTCACTTTTCTTGTTAGATGCAGATGCAAATTATTAATTTTTTGTGAAAAAGCTTTCCTTTTTAATTAATATATTATATAATAAGTAAGTAATTTTTTATATAATATTAATCTAATAATAATGCAATTTTTATAGTTTAGGAAATATATTATTATGAAAAGCTATATAATGCAAATTTTAGATTAGGGGAAACAATAAAGGAGGTTTATCATGGCAAGTAGTGATGATAAAACTAGAAGATATAATACTGATGATAGGACAAAGAAATATGATTTACAGGATACAAAAAAATCTAGTTCCAAAAAATCTAATATTGATGATACTAAAAAAGTAAATGTTCAAAATTCTAAAACTAAAAAAACCAAAAAAGGCAAGAAAAATAAAAAAGAGAAAAAGCATCCAAAACTTAGAATGTTTATAAAAATATTCTTTATACTAATTATTTTATTAATATTAATTGGCGCTGGCGTTTTTGCTGCTATCTTCTTTGGTGATACATGGGAAATGACAGAAGAAGATTTGGTTATTAAGATGCAAAATTCAATTACCTATGATAAAGATGGAAAAGAACTCCATGAAATAAGAGGAGAGGAAAATAGAAAAATTATTCCTTTATCTGAAATGGGAGAATATATTCCTAAAGCATATGTTGCAATTGAGGATGAAAGATTTTATCAACATAGTGGAATCGACTTATACAGAACAGCAGGCGCTATTGTTACATACATATTAAATGGAGGAAATTCTTCATTTGGTGGTAGTACAATTACTCAACAGTTAGTTAAAAACTTAAAAGAAGATGATGACGATAGTGTTGCGAGAAAAATAAGAGAATGGTCGCGTGCATACAAAGTAGAAAAAATGCTTTCTAAGACACAAATATTAGAATTATATTTAAATGAAATATTTGTTGGAGGACAACAAATTTGTGGAGTTGAAAGTGGCGCAAAGTACTACTTTAACAAGCATGCAAAAGATTTAAGCTTGGCGGAAGCTGCTTTTATGGCAGGAATTAACGATTCACCAAATTACTATAATCCATTTGGCGAAGAAGATAAGACTGAAATAATTGAAAACAAAACAAAATTAGTTTTAGGGAAAATGCTTGAAGTAAAAGACGAAAATGGAGAAACATTTATTACACAAGAAGAATATGATAAAGCAATAGCAGAAGTAGAAAAGGGATTAAAATTTAAGCAAGGAGATTTTTCTACAACATCTGACTTATCATTCTTAGAACAAGCAGCAATAGACCAAGCAGTAGAAGATTTAATGGAAGAATATGATATAGATAGAAAAGCTGCTGAAGATAGAGTTTACAATAATGGATATAGAATTTATACAACACAAGACTCAGATATACAAGATAGAATGGAAAAAGAATATCTAAAAGACCAATACATTAGAGACGCAACAACTAAAGAAGGAAAGAAAAAGAAACAACATAGCCAGTCTGCAATGGTAATTATAGATCATTCTAATGGTCAGGTAGTAGGCTGTGTAGGAGGCTTAGGCGATGATTCTCCAACATATGGCGTAAACAGAGCTTTATCTACATCATTACAACAAGGCTCAGCATTTAAGCCATTATCAGCAATAGCACCAGGATTAGAAAATGGAGTAATTACAGCAGCAACAGTTTATGATGATTCTCCAACAAAATTTGGAGGAGATTCATATGGAAACTCAACTGGTTATCGTGGACTAATAACTGTAAGAAAAGCTATCGAAGTTTCTTCAAACATTGTAAATATGAAGGCACTAATTAATGTAGGATTTAAAAATTCTATTGATTTCTTACATGAAATAGGAATGACACAATTTGATGAAAGCGATGAAGGAGTAACACTTGTTTTAGGTGGTACAACACACGGCTCATCTCCACTTCAAATGGCAGCTGGATATGCAATGATAGCAAATGGTGGAGAATATATAGAGCCTACATTCTACACTAAAGTTGAAGATGCAAATGGAGATGTAATATTAGAAGCAGAGCAAGAGACAAAAAGAGTAATGTCAGAAGGAAATGCTTACATATTATCAAGTATATTAACTACTCCAGTAACTGGAGTAGATGGTACTGCAGGAAGTTGTGCTATTTCTGGAATGGACGTAGCAGCAAAAACTGGTACAACAACTGCATATAAGGATAGATGGCTTTGTGGATTTACACCATATTATGCAGCAGCAACATGGTTTGGATATGATGAGCCTGAAACGATACAGTATTTCAATTGGAATAATCCTTCACAACATATTTGGTCAGTTATAATGAGCGATATTCACGAAGACTTAGAAGGTAAAAGATTTGAAAAACCAGATAATATAGTAAGTGCTAAAATTTGTATGGATTCTGGAAGAGCGGCTACAGATGAGTGCACTAGAGTATATACAGAATACTTTGTTTCTGGAACAGTACCAGGAAAATGTGATGGACATAAAAAGGTTGAAATCTGTTCTGAAACAAAGAAACTTGCAACTGAATATTGTCCAAAAACTGAGGAAAAAACATATTTATCTACGCCAGAAAAAGAAATAAATGCAAGCTGGGTTACAAGCGTAGGCAACAAGTATAAAGAAATAAAAGACACTTGCGATAAGCATACTGAAAAAACTATGGGAGTTACTGTTACAAATGTAGTAGGCAAGACGGAAGCACAAGCAAGAACTGCTCTTGCAGGGCTAACAATAAAAGTTGTATATGATAGTGATACAACAAAGGCAAATGGAGTTGTATTAGCACAAGACCAAAAAGCTGAAACCAAACTTGTAAAAGGTGATACAATTACATTAACAGTAAATAAAATAGAAACAGTTACACCTCCACCAGCAGATACAAATACAGTTACACCACCTACAGGAGGTAACACTACAACAGGAGGAAATACTTCAGGCGGAACGAATGAAACGACAGGTGGTAATACTACACCGGGTGGTACAAATACTGGAACTGGTGGTAATGCAGGAGCAGGTTCAGGTACCGGTACTGGAGCTAATGGGGGCACTGGAACTGGTACTGGAGCTACAGGTGGAAATTCAGGTACTGCAACTAGTACAACTTAAAATATAATTAAATAAATTTAGGAGGCTTAAATGGCAGTTAAGTTATATAATACTTTAACTAAGCAAAAGAGCAACTTCGTTCCCTTAAATGGGAACGAAGTAAGAATATATTCATGTGGACCAACAGTGTATAGCTATGCACATATAGGGAATTTTAGAACATACATTTTCATGGACAATTTGAGGAGGATGTTAGAATATAATGGCTATACCTTAAAACACGTAATGAATATTACAGATGTTGGACACTTAGAATCTGACAGCGATGAAGGCGAAGACAAAATGGAAAAGGCAGCAAAAAAAGAAAATAAAAGCCCTTATGAAATAGCAGAATTTTATACAAAAGCATTCTTTAAAGATATGGAAAAACTTCATATTGAAAGACCAGAAATAATTGCAAAAGCAACAGAACATATACCAGATATGCTAGAATTTGCAAAAGAAATAGTTAAAAATGGATATGGATATGAAACAAGTACAGCAATTTATTTTGATGTATCAAAATTAGATAAATATCCAGTACTTTCTAATAGAAATATAGAAGAACAAATTGCTGGTGCAAGAGTGGATGTGGATCCAGAAAAAAGAAATCCATATGATTTTGCTATTTGGATTAAAGCACCAAAAAATCATATAATGAAATGGGATAGTCCATGGGGATTATCATATCCAGGATGGCATTTAGAATGTTCAGCAATGTCTAGAAAATACCTAGGTGAAGAATTTGACATACATACTGGTGGAGTAGACCATATACCTACACATCATGAAAACGAAATTGCTCAAAGTAAAGGTGCCTTTGGCAAAATACCTGCCCAAATATGGATGCATGTAGAATTTTTACAAATAGATGGCGGAAAAATGTCTAAAAGTTTAGGAAATGTATATACTATAAGTCAGTTAGAAGAAAAAGGAATAGAAGCATTAGCATATAAATTATTTTGTTATACTGCACATTATAGAACAAAATTAAACTTTACATTTGAAGGTGCAGCTGCATCACAAAAAGCTTTGAACAGATTAAGAGAAGCTTTTGTAAAACATAATAATGGAAATGATAATGTGGATGATGAACTGATACAAAAATATAAAAATAAATTTTTAGATGCGATTAATGATGATTTAAATATGCCTTTGGCAATGAGTACAGTATGGGAACTTGCAAGAAATGACTTGAAATCAAAAAAAATTTCTGATTTACTATTAGATTTTGATAGGGTTTTAGGGTTGGACCTTAAAAATTCTGAAAAATATTTAGAAGAGCAAAATAAAGTGGAGTTGCCGGATGAAATTGCTGATTTATTAGAAAAAAGAAAAAAAGCAAGAAAAGAGAAAAATTGGCAATTATCGGATGAAATAAGAGATGTATTGAAGGAAAAAGGTTATATAGTTAAAGATACAAAAGAAGGAATGACAGTAGAGAAAACCTAGTGAAGGGAGCTCAAAGGTGAAAAACGATAAACTTTCTTTTTTTAAAAAGATAAAAATGAGTATATTTGATTTTGACGGATATCAGAATTTGGCAGCAGAGAAGATAAGTAGAACGGTAGGTTATATCGTTTTACTTATCCTAATATTTAGTATAGTAATTACTTTGTCATATGTCTATCAAATGAATGAAATGATAAACAAAACAAGAAATTATATTGAAACTGAAATTGCTGAAATTACATACGAGAATTATGAATTAAGTATCACAAAGAATAATGGAGAAGATTATTCTGAAATAGATGTGGACGATTTGTTAACAGCAAAGATTATTATTAATACTCAAACTACTGATGAGGAACAGATACAAAAAAGTATTGATGAAATAAGTTCACAAGAAAATGGAATATTAATTCTAAAAGATAGAATAATAATAAAGAACGAATTTGTTTCTGATGTATCGGAATATTCATATAAAGATATTTCTGAAGAGTATAACATAAATAAAATAGATAAAAACGAAATAATAAATATGCTTTCTGGACAAAATGTAACAAGATTTCTTGTAATTTTTGCTATTACTATGCTTATTTATATGTTTATACTATATTTTTCAAGTATATTGATAGATATATTCCTTTTAGCAATCTTAGCATATATTGTTACAAGAATTGCAGGATTAAGGTTAAAACTTACAGCTGTATATAATATAGCAAGTTACTCATTAACTTTACCAGTCATTATGAACATAATTTATTTTGTTATAAATAGATTTACAGGATTTACTATAGAATATTTCCAAATAATGTACACAGCAGTTGCTTCAATATATATTATTACAGCAGTACTCATGATAAAGTCTGATGTAATAAGAAAACAATATGAATTGAGTAAAATAGTAGAAGAGCAGGAAAGAGTTAAAGAAGAGCTAAAGAGAAAAGAAGAAGAGAAAAAGGAAAAAGAGGAGCAAGAAAGAAGAGAACAGGAAAGAGAAGAACAAAAGGAAAAAGAGAGAAAAAAGCAGAAACAGAAAGATGAAGACAAAGGCAATGAAGAGCCTGAAGGAAATAATGCATAATACAAAACCAGAAAGGAATAAAGCAAATGGATGATAAAAAAAGAAAAGATGATAAGAATAAGCAAAAACAATATTTGATATTTGCAATTTTAATGCTAGTAGTAGTAATACTAGCAGCTGTAATTTTCTTTTTTACCACAAATAATAAAGAAGAAAGAGACGAGAAGGAACTTCCGTATACAGAATTAATTACAGAAATAAATGCTGGAAATGTAGAAAAAATTGAAATGACAGTTGGAAGCACAACAGTTAAAGTAAAATTAAATGGTGAGGAAGAAGAAAAGACAACAATTGTACCTAGTACACAAGCTTTTATGGAGTTTATTCAACAAAAAATTGAAGATGGAATTGAATTTGAATTAGTACAAAAACCTACAAATGCACTTGTGTCAATATCTACAACTTTATTTTCATTATTGCCAACAATATTGTTAGTTATATTAATTTTATTATTCTTTAAAATGCAAGGAATTGGAGATAAAGGAAAAGTTTATGATAGTGAAACAACAAAGTCAAAAATTACTTTTGATGATGTGGCAGGATTAGAAGAGGAAAAACATGAAATGATAGAAATTGTTGACTTCTTAAAAAATCCTGAAAGATTTAATCAAATGGGAGCTAAAATCCCTAGAGGTGTGTTACTTTGTGGACAACCAGGTACAGGAAAAACATTAATTGCAAAAGCAATAGCTGGTGAAGCAAAAGTACCATTCATTTCAATGAGTGGTTCTGAATTTATTGAAATGTTTGCCGGATTAGGAGCATCAAGAGTAAGAAAATTATTTGAAAAAGCAAAGAAAATTTCACCATGTATCATCTTCATAGACGAAATAGATGCAATTGGTTCAAGAAGAAATAGCAGTGGAGGAGCAGAATCAGAAAATAATCAAACATTAAATCAATTATTGGTTGAGATGGACGGCTTTGATACAGACGAAACAATAATAGTACTTGCTGCAACAAATAGACCAGAAATGTTAGATAAAGCGTTGTTAAGACCAGGTAGATTTGATAGAAGAATAACAATTGCATTACCAGATATGAAAGGAAGAGAAGCAATACTAAAAATACATGCAAAAGAAAAGAAATTTGCAGAAGATGTTGACTTAAAAAGTATTGCAGAAGATACAGCAGGATTTACAGGTGCAGATTTAGCAAATATTTTGAATGAAGCGGCAATTATTGCAACAATAAATGAGCATGAGGCAATAACAAATAAAGATATAGAAGATGCTGTAAAGAAAGTAACAGTAGGACTTGAAAAACAAAGTAGAGTTATATCAGAAAAAGATAAAAAATTAACAGCATACCATGAAGCAGGACATGCTATAGTAAGTAGTACATTAGAAACACAAAAAGGTATAAAAGAAGTATCAATAATACCTAGAGGTGTAGCTGGTGGATATACGATGTACAAAACAAACGAAGACAAATACTATATATCAAAAACAGAAATGGAAGAAAAATTAGTTGCACTACTTGGAGGAAGGGCAGCAGAAAAAATAGTATTAAACGATATATCAACCGGAGCAAGTAATGACATAGAAGTTGCTACAAATATAGCAAAAGACATGATAACAAAATATGGAATGAGCGAAACACTTGGACCAGTTTCAATTAATACAGAACAAGATCCATATGAGTTACAAATGTTAGGACAAAAATTTGGAGATGCAATAGGAGCAGAAGTAAAAATATTATTAGATAAAGCATATGCAACAGCACAAAAACTAATAATAGAAAATAGAGAAAAACTAGATAAAGTAGCAGCAGCACTTCTAGAAAAAGAAGTAATCTCTGCAGAAGAATTCCAAGAACTAATAAAATAAAATGAAACAATGAACAAAAGGGACACTCTTAAAAGTTTAAGAACTTGAACAAAAGGGACACTCTTAAAAGTTTAAGAACTTGAACAAGAGGGACACTCCTAAAAGTTTAAGAACTTGAACAAAAGGGACACTCTTAAATGTTTAATAAAATGAGACCTGTTCCTAAAAACAAAAAAATGTCGGCGGGAGACCTGTCCCTAAACCGACATTTTAATTTCTTTATTATCCAAATAATTAAGAATTCCAGCATCTTTCTTAAAATTAAATTTTAAAATATAGCTATATAATTCTTGAGTTTTGGCATTGAATTTTTTATTTATTTCATTTGTTCCATATTTTCCATCTCCAATAATTGGGTGCCCTATATGTGCCATATGAGCTCTTATTTGATGTGTTTTTCCGGTGTGAAGTTCAACATCTATAATGCTGCAATTTTTTTGGAAATCTTCTTTTAAAACAGTGTATGATGTTTGAATTTTCACATATCCTTTATGTGGCTCATCAGAGATATATACTATTGATTTTTTATTATCTTTAAACAAATATGAATTTAAAGTTTGAGATTTTACATTAAATAAACCGTATACTTTTGCTTTATAGTGTTTTTCAATTTCTCTATTCTTAAATTTTTCTAACAATATTTCCAGTGCAGCTGGATTTTTGGCAAAAAGCACTAGTCCTTTGGTATTCCTATCTAATCTATGGCATGGTGAAATATATGAATATTCTTTTTGCAGTAATTCTGTTAAAGAATCTTGACCAACTACTTCTATATTATCTGGCTTATTAACTACAAGAATATTATCATCTTCATAAACTTTGTTTATATTAACTTTTCTAAAAAGCAAATCATCAACTATATATACTGTGATTTCATCATTAAAAGTAACAGGGCAGTCTTCTGATATTTTAACATTATTTATTCTAATATCTTTTTTACGAAAAGCTTTATACAAAGTATTTCTAGTTAATCCATCAAAATTATAATATAGAAATTCACTTAATTTTTTATTATTAAATTTTTTATTTACAACTAATTTTCTCATGCCAATATTATATTACATTTTAAGTAAAATGGCAATTGTACGTTAGAATGTTGTTACAATTTGATAAAATATTGATAGAAATAAAATTATCTGTTAAAATAAGGAAAAATATCATACTTCAAAGGAATGGGATTAATTATGAAAGAATTGGAAAAATGTGAGATTTGTCCACATAGATGTATGGCAAATAGAGAAATTGGAAAAATAGGAAGATGCAGATGTTATGATAAAATTAAAATTGCATTAGCGTCAGTACATAATTATGAAGAACCTTGTATTAGCGGAAAGAATGGCTCTGGAACTGTATTTTTTTCTAATTGCAATTTAAATTGTATGTATTGCCAAAATTATGAAATAAGTCAGTTTGGAAAAGGACGAGAGATTTCAATTGAAGAACTCGCACAAATTTTCATTAGTCAACAAGAAAAAGGTGTAAATAATATTAATTTGGTAACACCTACTATGTATGCATACCAAATAATTGAAGCAATAAAAATAGCAAAGTATAATGGACTTCATATTCCTATAATATATAACACAAATGGATATGAAAGGGTAAAAACCATAAAAGCTTTAGAAGGCTACATTGATGTCTATTTACCAGACTTAAAATATTATTCAAATATATTGTCAAAAAAATATTCTTACGTGGATAATTATTTTGATATTGCAACAAAAGCAATAAAAGAAATGTATAATCAAGTAGAGTCAGCAAAATTTGATGAAAATGGAATAATTCAAAAAGGAGTAATAATTCGTCATTTAGTTTTGCCAAACCATATTCAAAATAGTAGACATATTTTAAGATGGATAAAAGAAAACATGCCTGGTGATATTTATGTAAGTATTATGATGCAATATTTTCCAACATATAGGGCAAAACAAGATAAATATATAAATAGGAAACTTAATAAAATGGAAGTTAAAGAAATAGAAAACTATTTATATACACTAGATTTAAAAAACGGATATATACAAGAACTTGGAGAACACGAGGAAGAATACGTGCCAAATTGGGATTAAAAGTGGGACAAAGGAACCGTCCCCTTGTCCCATTTTAAAACTATTAAGTTACATTTGCTCGCCTGGTAAGAAGTAATCAACTACTCCATATACTAAAGCACCAACTATTGCAGCTATCCAAGATATTGTGTAACCAGCTACGAAATACTGAGTTACATATAGTACTACTGCAGCAAGAACGAATCCTACGAATCCTTTACCAAAGCTGCTAACATGTAAGCCTGTGAATCTAGTAATTAAATAATCTATTACAGTTAAAACAACTGCTGCTGCGGCTAAAGCCCATATATTACTAATTTGAAATCCTGGAGTGAAAAATGCTGTAATTCCAAGAACAATTGCTGCTGTAATTAATCTACCAACAATTTGCCATACTGTAGAAGTATTACCTCTAGTTTGAGCTTGATTATTTTCCATACAAACCTCCTTAAATCCATTTAAACAGATAAAAGCAATTATATAAAATGTATAGGTTTTAAAAATTAATATCAAAGATTATTTTAAGGAAAAGAGAAAAACGAAAAAATTTCAACAAATAAAATTAAAAAATGAAATCCGTAACAAATAAAAAAATAAAAAAAGTTAAAAATAATCTTTGATATTACTAATATTATGAACGAAAAAAATTATTTTATACAAAACATTTTGAATAATTATAAAAAAATTGTGAAAAATAATAAAAAAGTAAAATTTTATACCAGATAAAATGCTAATCTTGACTATACAATTTGAAAATATTTCAAATTACAAGAAAGGAATGCTTAAAGTGCTAATTATATTTATAAGGTCAATTTTTTTATATATAATTGTTTTAGTAGTAATGCGACTAATGGGAAAGCGAGAAATTGGGCAGCTACAGCCTTTTGAACTTGCCATCTCAATAATGATAGCGGACCTTGCTTCAACTCCAATGGCAGATGCAGGAATCCCGATAACTAATGGCATTATCCCGATTCTAGCTTTATTGGTAATGCATTTAATTATATCGGTAGTCAATATAAAAAGCATAAAAGCAAGAGAAATACTATGTGGAAAGCCATCCATACTAATATATAGGGGAAGAATTGATGAAAAAGTGCTTAGAAAGGAAAGGTTTACGGTAAATGAGCTTGAAGAAAGACTAAGAGGAAGTGATGTTGTAAATATAGGGGATGTAGAATATGCAATATTGGAAACGAATGGACAAGTTACTGTAATTCAAAAACCAGAAAAAAAGAATGTTACTATGGAAGATTTAAATTTAAAACCGAAATATGAAGGAATAACTTATGATTTGGTATTAGATGGTAAAGTAATGTATGAAAATTTAAAGAAAATAAATAAGGATTATGAATGGCTTAAAAACCAAGTGAATAGATTCAAAATAAAGCCGGAACAAGCTCTAATTGTTACAATAGATGGCAAGGGAAAAATTTTTTGCCAAGAGAAAATGAAGCTAAAATAAGTAATAGACCAATTTACTAAAAAATATATGAAACTTGTAAAATTCTAATTAAAAAGTATAATTTAAAAGTTTAGATATCATTCAAAGAGTTTATATAGAGTTGGAGGAAGCTGTGAAAAAAGAATTAATTATTTGTATAATAATTTTTATATTAATAATAGTAACTAATATTATTACACAAAATTATACAAAAAAATGTGTAAGTATAATGAACCAAGAGTTAGATATTTTAAAAGAGACAAGCTTGGCCGTCGAGAAAGAAGATAGCAAAAATTTATCTAATGATGTTAATACAAAAATACGAGATATAGAAAATACATGGAATGAATGCCAAGAAAAATTGGCATATTATATAGAACATGACGAATTAGAAAAAGTGGAGACTCAAATTTTTACAATGAAAGGATTTGGAGAAATAGGCAGATATGATGAAATTTTGCCAGAACTAGAAAAATGTGTGTTTATTCTAGAACACATACAGGACAAAACAAGACTTAATGTAAAAAATATATTTTAAAAAGGAATAACAAAAAACTCTTGCATTAAGTAAAAATATATGCTACAATATTACTGTTACAAAAAAATTACCGCTTTTTAGGAAGGATTGAATTAAAAATGGTTGAAATTATAAGAAATATTATTTTAGTTATATATGTTATTATTTGTATAGTATTAATAGTACTTGCAACTATTCAAACAAAAGACTCTAATGGAGCTTCTCAAACAGTTACAGGTGCTGCAGCAAATAACTTTTACGAGCAAAACAAGGGTAGAACTAAAGAAGGTAGAATAAAAAGAATGACAGTTGTAACTGGCGTTTTGTTTGTGGTTCTTGCAATAGTACTTTCAATTTTATTTGTAATGTAGTAAATTATTTTAAAATATACAATAAAAAAACATATATAGCAATTTTTGTTATATATGTTTTTTTATTTAAATCAGTGAAACGCTGGGGACACATTTAAATGTGTCCCAGAGATTCAAATCAATTTGGGGTTAAGGAAGGGAAAAACAAATAATGGAAAAAAATATTATAGATAAAAAGCAAATTGTTGGAACTTATCAGAAAAGCAGGAACTTTGGCTTTGTTGTTCCAGATGATAAGAAACTAGGAACAGATATATATGTTTCCAAGAAGAATGCTTTGAAGGCTAAGAATAATCAAAAAGTTGTTGTGGAAATTACAAAACAACCTAAGAATGGAAAAAGTGCAGAAGGTAAAATTATTGAAATTATAGGGTACATAGACCAAGCTGGTGTCGATATGCTATCACTTGTTAAAGAGTATGGTCTACCATATGATTTTCCTGTTGAAGTTGTAAAAGAAGCAAAAAAAATAAAACAAGAAATTGATGAAAATGATATAGCAAATAGAAAAGATTTAAGAAATCAAGAGATTTTCACGATAGATGGCGAAGATGCAAAAGATTTAGATGATGCTGTAAATGTGCAAAAACTAGATAATGGAAATTATATTTTAGAAGTTCATATTGCTGATGTTAGTTACTATGTAAAAGAAGGTTCTTTATTAGATAAGGAAGCACTTGTAAGAGGTACAAGCGTATATATGTTAAATAGAGTAATTCCAATGCTCCCAACTGAACTTTCTAATGGGATTTGTAGCTTAAATGCAGGAGTAGATAGATTTGCTATATCTTGCGTTATGGAAATAGACCAAAAGGGAAAGGTCGTATCTTCTGATGTGTTTAAGAGTGTAATTCGAGTTACAGAAAGAATGAGTTATACAAATGTACAAAAAATACTAGATAATTCGGACAAAAAAGTAGTAAAAAGGTATGAAAAATATATTTCTCATTTTAAATTAATGGAAGAATTGGCACATATATTGAAAGATAGAAGAAGTAAAGACGGAAGTTTAAACTTAGATTTGCCGGAAACCAAGGTAATATTAGATGAAAGAGGATTTGCAATAGATATTACTAAATATGAGATGTATTTTGCAAATGAAATTATAGAGCAATTCATGCTTACAGCAAATGAAACAATTGCAGAAAAATTCTACTGGCTAGAGGCTCCTTTTATATACAGAGTGCATGAAAATCCAGACATTGATAAAGTAAAAGAACTCAACAAATTTTTATTTAATATGGGATATAGAGTAAAGTGTAATAATGAAGAAGTTCATCCGACTGCATTTGCACACGTACTTAATGAAGCAAAAGGAAAACCAGAAGAAAGAGTTATATCAAACTTAATTCTTAGAACTTTAAAAGTTGCAAGATATGAAAGTGAAAATAAAGGGCATTTTGGAATTGCAAGTAAATATTATTGCCATTTCACTTCACCAATTAGAAGATATCCGGATTTATTCATTCATAGAATAATATCAAGATATTTGAAACAAAGCTATATCTTAAGTGAAGAAGAAAAAGAAAAATATTCTACACAAGCTACAAAATACGCAGAAATTTCATCCGAATGTGAAAAAATAGCACAAAAAGTTGAAAGAGAAAGTGTAGATATAAAAATAGCAGAATATATGGAAGGACATATTGGAGAAGAATATGATGGAATAATATCAAGTATAACATCATTTGGAGTATTTGTTGAATTAGATAATACTGCCCAAGGATTAGTTAGATTTGACAAATTAGGAGATGAATACTTTATTTATGATGAAAATATGAAAACATTACAAGGAGAAAAAACAAAAACAATGTATCACATTGGAGACAAAATGCGTGTACGTGTTATTAGAGCGGACAAGCTCAGCAGACAAATCGATTTCGAAAAAGTGGAACAAGGGGACAGACCTTAATTCCTTGAACAAAAAGGAGTGTCCCTTCTGTTCAAGTTCAAGTTTAATCTAAACTACGAAATTAGGAGCAATTAGGCAAAACAAGGCTAAGGCATAAAGTATTATACCTGTAGCTTTGTTTTTGTTTTCAGTGTATTCTATATAACCTGTTATAGTTATTTCTAAAAATGCATATATACATGTCAAAAATACTACGAGATTCATTTCTATTCCTTTCTTATTTTTCTATTTTGAGCTTATATACTCTTGTACATATGTGGGAGAGCCACGTTTGTATACCTTATTTTTCAGATTTATTCTCAGATGTATTTACTAATAAATAGCTTGAACGCAAATTTACTTGTACATCTATATCAAAGAATGCATCTTTATAATGGCTAAGCCAATTGTAATTATCTGCTTCTTGCTTAGTATAAAAATATTTCAAAGCATATAAACCGAAACTATCAATATCCGCATGTAGCTCTTTTGAAGTTTTATATAGATAATTATTTATATGTTCGGTTAGAAAGTTTTGAGCAGATGTTTCTATCTTGGAGACTATATCATCGTCTTTCAAATTTATATTTTCATTCATTGACTGCATTATAGCTGTAAGCTTAACTTTTACAGTAATGTATGGGGAGCCATTAACTAAGGAGACTGAATTTTTTGTACTGCCATTTGGTTCAAGATATAAATCTATATATTCGAGTTCCTCTATTGGACTAGGTACTCGTATTTGAGCATTTTTTAATTTATTTGATACTATTAAATGGCAAATTGATTCAAAACCATTTAATTCTCCGACCAATTTATCCTTATTAAATACAGCAAGCCCCATGGTTTCTACTCCTGGTTCACCTGAAATAGGAGTTTGACCAGCACTATAATAGCTTGAGGTTCCCGAAGAAACTTTTGAAGATGTCTTCTGAGTACTTCCATTATTAATTGATCCGAAGTATAGCGACAGGTTCTGCAAAATCTGCATTTATCGCTGAGAAAAATTCATTACAAGTAATACTTTCTGTATAGCCAGTGTATTCACTAGAAGTTGGGGCAATTTCATAATATCTTGCTGATACTTTATCTAGCAACGGAGCAGAATATTCAAGATAACTTCTTGCATCACATTTACTTATAATAATGTTGGAATCTGTTCGGAACTGTACATCATTTATAAGAGTATATAGAAACTCATTTACACCCTGTGCAGCAAGCTCTTCAGAGATTATCAAAACTTTACAATGAGATAAATTTACTTCTTTCCCAAGGTAGCTGTTAAACAAATTGATACCAGTATTTATAGATGAACAGTCGATAGAGTCAACAACAACCGAAGATGACTGAGAAGATGAACCGGAATCACCACCTCCGTTATTTGGCACAGAGATTTGCAAACTAAGCTTTAATTTTTCTGTATCTCCAACATCAAGACCAATTGCTACAACATATGCTAGATTATCTATACCTTTGATGCCATAGTATGAACTAGTAGATAGAATAAGCAGAATAACAAGTATAATAATTGCAAATACTTTTCTTACCTTTTGGTTCATAGAAAACTCCTTTCAAGTTGATTTTACAAAATGCTATTTTCTCACTCTTTAAGAGGAGTCGCATTTTTCATAACTATACTGCTCTTTTTTACTTTCTTTTTTATATTTGCGGCTATTAAAATTAATATTGGAATTCCAAACACCATTATTAAACTACCATATTTATAAAAGGCATTTGCAATAGTTTCCAAAGCAAATACATTATTTATTAACAGAGATACAATAAATATAATGCAACAAACTGCTACTGATAGCGATTTGGCTTCTTTCATGTTTGTTAGTTTCTTGAAAATATTTAAACAAAACATCACAGCAATGCTTATAAAAGACATAAGAGCAATCGTCCATATAAATATAAATAATACTTCAGGTCTTTCTAAAAATGCAGTGAGCCTACTATTTACAATAATGAAATACATTGGTGAAATTCTGTTTATATCGTAAATATCTGAGAAAGCAAATACTAATGTAGCAATAGACAAGACTAGAAAAATTCCACATATTAAAATTGATGTGAATGTAATTTTAGCAGTATCCTCCTTTTTATTTAACATGGGTGATATAAAATATAAGAAAAATAATCCGTTAAATGCAAATATATTGCTTGCACCTGAAAGAAAAATGCTACTAGCACCATTAGCAAATAAAGGAAGAGAACGTTCAATTCTTAATAAATCTATTACAAATATAAAAGTAAACAATAAACTAATTAATGCTATTGGAACTATTATTGTATTTGTTTTTATTATCGATTTTTTACCCATTATGTTAGCAATGACTGCGACGAACAAAAATAGATAAATTATAAAGGTAAGAGGGTAATTATTGAAATATACTAAAAATAGATTTTTGGAAAACATTCTAGTTAAAAATGCGGTTTCTAATATTAGGTAGAATATGCAAAGAGTGCCTATTAAAATTTTCAAAACTTTGCCACCTAAATATTCAGAAATATCGATAATATCTAATCCGGCAAAATTCTTTAATAGTTTTAATATTAAAATTCCTAAAATTAATACCAATGCAAAAACGTAAATACAATTTAAAATAGAAGCGGTACCACTACTATTTAAAATCATTTGTGGTAAATTTAAAACAATATGATTAATGAAAAGTACTACTATAAGACAAATTGCTTCAAAATTACCAAGTTTAGTATAGTTCATACAAATTTCATCCTTTTATAAAATATTTAGGTTTTATATAAATGGATGACCTATAACCAATTATCATATAAACAAAACTATCCTAATTCAAATTTGAAAATATCACAAAGCAGTTGAAAAATTAAGAATTTGGATATTTCCATTTCATACTGATATGTTCTTGTTTTTCTTCTCTTTTGGTGTCTAAAAAATCGGATCTTTTTTCTCTTTTCCATGATGGAGCATTAAATATACCATTAAAGACTTTGCCTTTTGATGGAATATATGGGTCAAGATAAGACACACCAAAAGATTTTATTTTAGTTGCAATTAGTAAATGCACGAAAGCACCAATTGCAATTCCAAGAAGTCCTGCAAAATATCCCAAAATAATATATACAAATCTACTTACTCTACAGTGAAATGCTAAATAATAGTCAGGAATAGCAAATGAGGTTATACCAGTTATTGCAACAATTATAATAAGTATAGGACTAACTATTCCAGCTTCAACAGCACTTTGACCAATTATCAGGGCGCCAATTATACCAATTGTTGGACCGGACAGGTGATGGAACTCTTAGACCTGCCTCTCGTATAAGCTCAAATGATAATTCCATAATAATAATTTCAAATATTATAGAAAAAGGAACAGATGCGCGAGATGCGACAATTGCAAAGAGGAGTTCTGTTGGAATAAACTCTTGATGAAAGCTGGTTATGGCAACATATATACCCGGAAGTAATAATGTAATTAAAAATGAGGCAATTCTAATTAACTTTAGTAAATTTGCAAATTGAAATTTTATATTATTATCTTCAGGTGATTCTAAAAAATCTATAAATACTGCTGGAACAATTAAGGCATAAGGACTGCCATTAACAAGAACTGCAATTCGTCCTTCCAAAAGATGTGTTGCAGTTTTATCAGGCCTTTCTGTAGCAATTACTTGTGGTAAGCTATATTTACTATTGTCTTCAAAAAGTTGCTCTAATTGTCCAGATGATACAAGATAATCGATATTGATATTATTTAATCTGTACCTAGCTTCCGCAACAAGGTCATCGTTAGCAATATTTTTCATGTAGCATAACGAACACACTGTTTTGCTGACATTGCCAATTTTTAAATTTTCTACTATTAGATTTTCATTATTTACAATTCTACGAATAAGAGTAGTATTAACACGAATATTCTCAACGAAAGCTTCTTGAGGACCGCGTATAACAACCTCGTTTTCAGGTTTGGCTACACTTCTTGATTTAAATCCTTTAATATCTATGTCAAAAGCTATATTCAAAGTATCAACAAAAAGAGCGCAAGCACCAGCGTTAACACTAGAGAAAACATCGGAAAACTCTGTCCTTATTTTTACATTGTTTTGAGGCAAAAGTGAATTGTAGATATATTCTTTTATATCAAATTTCTTTACTTTTCTTACAGTAATATTATTAGTTACAGCTTCAGAAACTACTTGGTTTTGATTCCCCTCAAAAGAGTTAGCAGAATTTTTTAACATCAAAGGCTTTAAAACGTAGTTATTAACTAAATCTATGTCCACCATTCCATCAATAAAAAGCAAAAAAGCTCTATACTGTTTATTACGTGCAGTCAAGATGAATTCACGGAGCATTATATCGCTGTTTATTAAAAGATTATACTTTACTTTAATATAATCAATATTAACGTCAATACTTGGAAATATTTCTTTTACATCATCAACTTCATCTGCAACTTTATTGTTATTGGGTACAACTTCATTATTGGCAGGTAAAGTAAAATGATGGGTTGGTTCTTCACTTGGGAAAAATATTTTTTTGAAATTTTCAGCAATTTTCATAAGTAAGTATTAATCCTCCTTAAATGTTTATGTTTATTTTTTCCCAATAAAATGAAAATATGTATAAAAATAAAAAAATTGAAAAAATAATTGTTTTTATTTACTTTTTTTGATAACATATATGGTAAATTAAAAAATAAATGCAATTTGTAAAACAGGAGGAAAAATGAGCAGAAGAATATGGAAAGCTGGAACATTTATTTATCCACTTCCAGCTGTGATGGTATCATGTGGAACGATGGAAAAATCTAATATTATGACTGTGGCATGGACGGGGATAATTAATACAAATCCTGCTATGTGCTATATTTCTGTAAGACCGGAGAGATATTCATATAATTTAATAAAGGAACAAGGCGAATTTGTTATTAATCTTACAAATGAAAAACTTGCATATGCGACTGACTGGTGTGGGGTAAAAACTGGAGCTAAAGTAGATAAGTTCAAAGAAATGCATCTTACAAAAGAAAAAGCTGAATTTGTTAAATGCCCTGTTATAAAAGAAAGCCCTGTTGCAATTGAATGTAAGGTGAAAGAAATACGAGAACTTGGAAGCCATCATATGTTTGTAGCAGAAGTTTTATCAATAGATGCTGATGAAAAATATATAGATGAAAAAGGCGCTTTTGACATTTCAAAATGCAATTTAATAGCATATTCAAATGGACATTATTATAGCTTGGGTAGAAAAATAGGTAGATTTGGATTTTCTGTACAGAAAAAGAAAAAATTGCATAAAAATAAAAAAATGTAGCAAATTAAAAAGATATATGATATACTTGGTTTGTAAAAATATATTATTTTTATAAATAAAATTCTAAATAAGAAAAATATTTAGAATAAAGGAGGAATGTAACATGAAAAAGAGTAACATTATAATTTTTGTGGTAATTCTTTTAGTTGTAGTTGCAATATTCGGATATGCTTTATGGGACGCTAATAGAGAATTAGATGAATTAAAAAAGGAGAATGCTCAGCAAGAGCAAACTGTAACAGACGTAAATTCAATAGAAAATGGAAATGACGTATCAAATCTTATAGACAATACTAATACAGTTGGACCGACAACCCCTACTGATGGAACTAATTCGGTAATAGATCCTAATACAAATGGAACTAGTACGGATAATGGAAACATGTCAAGTGGAATAAATTACGTTGGAGAATGGTATATAAGCCAAGAAGCATATACTAATGCAGAGGAAATTGATAGAATATTAGATAGAAAAGAAGACAACCAAATAACAGATGAAGAGTTTCAAAGTCATATGAGCTCTAATATAAATACAAATATTGCAGAACTTGATGTAGAAAGATATACAGTAGATCAAATAAGATTTGACTTTACTTTAACAAGTCCAGCCCCAACACAAAGAGAAGCAAAACTTGATGACATAACAGTTGATTTAACAGACGGAATAGGAACGTTCACATACACAGATAATTGGGGAACAAGTGGAAATGGTACAATTACATTAAAAAATAACCAAATAGAATTAAAATTGGAAACAACAAGTGCAGCTCAAGGAGCTCTATGGGGATTAGAAGGAATTTATACTTTTTCATATAAAAGAATAGACTAACTTAAACAAAAGGGACACTCCTAAAAGTTCAAAAACTTGAACAAAAAGGAGTGTCCCTAAAGTTCAAAAGTGGGACGGAAGAACCGTCCCCTTGTTTCATTAAAGGATTATGCAAATTAATCCGCCACTGCCTTCGTTTACAATACGTTCTAGTGTTTCTTGAAGTTTAGCTTGTGCGTCTACAGGCATCTTTGCAAGCTTTGTTTGTAAGCCTTCGTTTACGAGTTCATGTAAGCTTCTTCCAAAGATATTTGATTCCCAAATTTTTGTTGGGTCGTCTTCAAAATTAGAAAGTAAGTAGTTTACTAATTCTTCTGACTGTTTTTCACTTCCAACTATTGGAGATACCTCTGTTTCTATTTCCGCTTTTATAAGGTGGATACTTGGTGCTTTTGCACGTAATTTTACGCCAAATCTTGAACCCTGTTTTATAATTTCTGGTTCTTCTAAAATAAGCTCATCTATTGATGGAGTTACTATTCCATAACCAGTTGCTTTTACTTCATCTAGTGCTGTAGCAATTTTATCATATTCTTTCTTTATTTCAGCTAAATTTGTTATTGTAGAGAACAAATCTCCTTCATTATCAATTTCAACTCCAGAAATTTCAGTAAGCACTTTGTAGAATAGCTCTTCATATAGATTTATAGATATATTTACAGTGCCTTCACCTAGTTTTATTTCTTCTACAGTTGTTCTATTTATTATTTTAGTGCTTTGTAGTTTTGCTATTCCGCCATCTACTTGTTTTAAAACTGATACATTAGAAAATGCATCTTTTATTTCAGAGTATAATTCTTCTTTTAACCAGTGAGAATCTGTTAATCCATCTACCCATTTTGGAAAATTAATATTCATTTTCTCAATAGGGAATTCATATAAAATTTTTCCGAAAATATCGTTAATATCTTCCATATCTAATCTAGAACAGTCTGTAGGAATTACTGAAGTTTGATATTTTTCTTCTAATTCATGGGCTAAGTTTTTAGTATAATCTGAAAAAGGATCATCTGAGTTTAGAACTATTACAAAGGGTTTATTTAGAGCTTTTAACTCATTAACAACTCTTTCTTCTGCAGAAACATAATCCTCTCTTGGAATATCTGTTATACTTCCGTCTGTTGTAACTAAAATTCCTATTGTAGAATGTTCTTGAATAACCTTTTTAGTACCTATTTCGGCAGCTTGCTCAAATGGAATTTCTTCATCAAACCATGGAGTCTTAACCATTCTAGGCATGTCATCTTCTAAATAGCCAATTGCATTGTTTACAAGATATCCAACACAGTCGACTAAACGAGTTTTGAGTTTTAAATTATCTCCTATCGTTATTTCGACAGCTTCATTGGGAATGAATTTTGGCTCTGTTGTCATTATTGTTCTTCCGCCAGCACTTTGAGGAAGCTCATCTCTTGCTCGCTCCTTTTTATATTCATTTTCAATGTTTGGAATGACTAGTAAATCCATAAATCTTTTTATGAAAGTTGATTTTCCAGTTCTTACAGGACCAACAACTCCAACGTAGATATCTCCTTGAGTACGATTAGCTATATCTTGATATAATTTTAAATTCTCCTCCATTAATATAAAAACCTCCTTAAAAATGTTTGTACTAAACTTTATTTAATGTATATTATATTTTTGATAACTTATGACTAAAAAAATTAAATTTGCCAAAAATTAAAATGAGAAATTAGGGACAGACCAAAATTTCTCAAAAAATTTGCAAAAAAAACTATTATGTGATAGAATGAGGACACTTGAAGAATTTTAGCATAATATATTACTAAACATACCAAAAAAGGAGAAGTGAGTTTGATGGAAAATAACACTATGGCAATTGTTTTAGCAGCAGGTAAGGGAACAAGAATGAAATCTAAAAAATCTAAACTTGTTCAAAAAATATATGGAAAAGAGGTAGTAAGAAGAGCAGTAGAAAATGCAGAAAAAGCTGGCGTAGGAGAAATTGTAGCAGTTGTTGGATATATGAAAGAAGAGGTTATGGCAGTTTTGGGCGATAAAGTAAAATATGCTGTTCAAGACGAAATGCTAGGTACAGGTCATGCTGTATTACAAGCAAAAGAATATTTAAAAGGGAAAAAAGGAAAAGTTTTAGTTTTAAATGGAGATGTGCCATTAATTAGACCAGAAACTTTGAATAAATTATTAGAAAAAAGTATAGAAAATAAAGAATATGCTACTTTATTAACAGCTATATATGATAACCCTAAGGGCTATGGAAGAATTGTGAGAGATGAGGGCGGAAATATAGCAGCAATAGTTGAAGAAAAAGATACAACAGATGATCAAAAAGAGATAAAAGAAATAAATGCAGGAATATATTGTTTCGATATAGAAGAATTACTTGCAGCACTAGAGAATTTGAGCCCAGATAATGCACAGGGAGAATATTATTTAACAGATGTTATAGAAATTATGAATAAAAAAGGTCTTAAAACTGGTGCAGTAGTTGTAGAAGATAATACAGAAATATTAGGAATAAATGATAGAATACAATTGGAAATGCTTACAAAAGTACTTCAAATGAGAATAAATACAGAATATATGAGAAAAGGTGTTACAATAGAAGATATAAATACTACATATATATATGATGATGTTGAAATTGGTATGGACACAGTAATTCATCCTAATACTACAATTAAATCAGATGTTAAAATAGGTGAAGACTGCGAAATTGGACCAAATGCTTATATTCGTGAAGGATGCAGACTTGCAAATAATGTTAAAATAGGTAATTTCGTAGAAATCAAGAAAACTATAATAGGAGAAGGTACAAAAGTTCCTCACTTCATTTATTTAGGAGACTGCGAAGTAGGAGAAAAATGTAATATAGGCTGTGGAACTATTACATGTAATTATGACGGATTCCATAAGAGCAAAACAATAATTGGAAATCACTCATTTATTGGCTCAAACTCAAATTTAGTTGCACCAGTAAATATTGGAGATGAAACATTTATTGCAGCAGGTTCTACTATTACAGATGATGTACCAGATTATGCTTTGGCAATAGCAAGAGGAAGACAAGTAAATAAAGAAGACTGGAACAGAAAATAATAACAAAAGTGTTACAATTCACAGACTAGCTTTATAGAGCAGAAGTATAACTGTGAATTGTAACATTCAGTTAATTATAATGAAAAAATTTCAAAAGTGCTTGCAAAACAAATGAGGCTAAGGTAGAATAAAAATGGAACTTAAGGCATAAAACAAGAAAGTACTTGAAAAAATGTTGAAAGAAACACAAAGGAGAGAAAAAATGCGAATAAATAGAACCGTTGGTGCTGTAGAGAGAGAGAGAGAGAGAGAGAGTAGAATTTAGAAAAACTATCTTTTTTTGTGATGCAAAAAAAGATGCAAATATATTAAAAGCAGAAATAATAAATATGCATATAGATAAAACAGATTATCAAGAAGCATTAGAAAAGTTTAAATTTCTAATAATACAAGATAGTCTGTTTTTTAGATGAGTTAACAGGAAGTTGCATACTATAATGAGTAATAATATTACAAATATATTACAGGAATATTACATTTTTATTACAAATATGAAAAAGCATTGAAAACAGAAATAATATAATATAAAATAGTAATATATTACGGAATATGCCTACCATCTGGAACTACCAAGAAAAATTAATTGCAAATTAAATAATAAATATGCAATTAAAAAGAATAAAACAAAAGAAAAAAGAAAATAATAAGAAAAATTAAATTTTTAAGAAAGTAGAGGTACAAAAAGAAAATGGAAAAACAAAGAAACAGAAACGATGAAAAAAATCACAGAAAAATTTCAAAAAGCAAAAGAGCTTCGCAGGCAGGAGGTATCACATTAGTTGCGTTGGTTATTACAATAATAGTTATAATAATATTAGCGACAGTAACAATAAATATGGCGTTTGGTGATGATGGTATTATAAAAAGAGCGGAGCAAGCAGCAGACATGTATGCAAATGACACAGCATATACAGACCAAGCAATGGCAAATGCAACAGCATATTTGGATGAAATGTTAAATGGAGTAACAGGAGGAGGAACGGACGATTCAGAAAAAAGTGAAGTGCAAAAAGCAAAAGAAGCAGGAACAGTATTTGACGAAAAAACAGTAATAACAGATGGAGAAGGAAATAAAATAACAATACCAAAAGGATTTAAAATACCAACAGATAGTGGAGACACAGTACAGCAAGGTATTGTAATAGAGGATGTATCTGCATCAACAGACTCAGCAGTACAAGGAAGTCAATATGTGTGGATACCAGTAGGAACATTTACAAAAGATGATGGAAGTGCAAGTAATGAAATAAAATTAGGAAGATATACATTTAGTAAAACAGATGGGACAACAACTACACCATTGCAGTATGCAGAAGATTATGCAGGAGAGCCTGTTGCAATAGATTCGGATTTTACAGAAACAATAACATATGATTCTGGAAATGAAAGCCAAGGATTAGATGGAAGAAATGCAACAGCAAAGAATCTAGCCGAATTCATAAATAGTACAAAGGCAATAGAAGAAGGAGGAAATGGAGGATATTATATAGGAAGATATGAAGCGAGTTATGCGAGTGGAGCAACAAGTAGCAGTGAAGTAGGAGATTATGCAAATTGTAAAGCAGCGACAAAGGTATCTACTGCATATGCATTAGGTATGGCATATAACTCAGGTACGCTATGGAATAATATTACTCAGCCAGCTGCATCAAAAGTTGCAATAAATACTTATGAAGAAAGTGATAGTGTAAAAAGTGATTTAATGAATAGTTATGCATGGGATACAGCGATAGTGTATATACAGGAAGCAAGTACACCAAATTATGCAAATGCAACAAGCAAGAATGACAGTTTATCAGATACGGGAACAAATAGTGATGAAGTATGTAAAATAAATGATATGGCATCAAATGTTTTTGAGTGGACAACAGAACACTCAAGTGGCACTGGTAGCAGTAATGCTTTCCCTTGCGTGACTAGGGGTGGCAATTACGGCAATAGCTATCATTACACGGCTGTCCGCAGCTACAGCAATGCGGCCAGCAGCGTCAGCGACTTTGGCTTCCGCATCATACTTTACGTGTAGGTCTGTAAGCCTAGAAATAGAAGCAGGACATAATTATGCCCTGCTTCTATAAAAAAATAAAAAAAATTACAAATTTGTATTGACAAAGATAAAAAAATTTAGTATACTAAACAAGTCGAAGGAAAATGGGCGCATAGCTCAGCTGGGAGAGCATCTGCCTTACAAGCAGGAGGTCATA
>CAMMVE010000006.1 GCA_946500265.1 uncultured Clostridium sp. | reverse complement strand
TCTCTCTCTCTCTCTCTCTCTCTACAGCATCAACGATTTTGAGCATCTTGCATTTCCTCCTTTGTGTTTTTTTACTTTTATTATTTTTACACATCTTCCTTTAGTTACGCTTTTATTCTACCTTAACGGCATCTCTTTTGCAAGTATTTTTTGCAAAAAATTTTTTCACATTTTTTACCAAATTACTCTTGAATTTATCTCCTCTTTGATATATCATATAATGGATAATTATATTTGCGGAGGAAAAAATGCCAAGGAAATCAAAAGATGAGCTAAAAGAAATAAATAACGAAACAAATTCAAATGATGTAACAGTTGAAGTAACATTAAAAAAATCGACTCGTAGCAAAACTGCAAGAGCAGAGAAATCAGCAGAGAAAGGAGTTTCTGCTAAAAAAACAAGTAAAAAAGTAAATTCAGATATTAAAGAAACTTCTGCAAAGAAATCTACTGCAAAAACCACTAAAAAATCTGCTACTAAGTCTACTAGTAAAACTAAGAAGGCTACTAAGGAACCTACTAAAACTACTAAAAAATCTACTTCAACAAGAAAATCAACTAAAAAAACTAAGGCTGAGAGTAATTCAAAAGCCATTGTTTCGCATGTAGAATATTACGACTTACCATACAGATACAATGAAACTACTGTAAAAATATTAGCTCAAACACCAACCACTCTATTTATATATTGGGATATTTCAGATAATGATAGAAAATCATTTGCTGAAAAATATGGTGAAGATTTCTTTAATAATACAAAACCAGTTCTTGTTGTTACAAACAGAACTATGAATTATTCCTTCGAAATTGATATAAATGATTTTGCAAATTGTTGGTATTTACATGTAAACGATGCAAATTGTGATTATTCTGTAGAGCTTGGAAGACGTCCTAAGTATATGAACATGAATATAGATAATTATATTTATGTTTCTACTTCAAATGATATGGAAATGCCAAATAACCACATTTTGTTTGATAGATTAGGAAAAACTGTTTTCTTTAGAAATGTAAAAAATAATTTTGTAGAAGAAAAACAAATTTCTTCTATCTCGTTTATTAAAAGTATTGGAAAAATATATGATATTTATGAAATATATCAAGAATTATATAAAGATGAAATCAGCTTAGAAGAATTAGATAATATGAAATTAAATCTCTCTTCTTCAGGCGGAAGTTCTAGTTTTATGTAGATTTATATTAAAAATAACTGTACGAATAAATATACTAAGGAAGGGAATATATATGACAAAAGAAAAAGGATATGTAAGTTTTGTGCTTCATGCACATCTACCATTTATCCATCATCCTGAAAGTGAAGATTATTTAGAAGAGCAATGGCTTTATGAAGCCATTTCCGAAACGTATATACCATTATTATTGAACTTTAAAAAATTAGAGGAGGAAAAAGTTGACTTTAGAATAACAATGTCGCTTACTCCCCCTCTTCTTAATATGCTTGATAACAAATTATTGCAAGAAAGATATATTAAATATTTAAAAAAGCACATTGAATTATCTGAAAAAGAAGTAAAAAGAACTACCTATGATGAAAGATTAAATAAACTTTCAAAGTATTATCTTGAAAGATATACAAATGATTTACATGTTTTTAAAGATGTGTATAATTGTAATTTAATCCAAGGATTTAAATATTTTCAAGATAAGGGCTACCTAGAAATAATTACTTGTGGAGCAACACATGGCTATTTCCCTATTTTGTACATAACAGAGCAAACTGTAAAAGCTCAAATTGCTGTCGGTGTGCAAACTTATGAAAAATATTTTGGTAGAAAGCCTCGTGGTATTTGGCTTCCAGAATGCGGATACATTCCAGAAGCAGATAAATATTTGAAAGAATTCGGTATTGATTATATTATTACCGAGTCTCATGGCATTTTATATGCTGACCCTACTCCAGTTTATGGTACATTCGCTCCTATAGTTTCACCAGAAGGAGTTATCGCCTTTGGTAGAGATATAGAATCATCAAGACAAGTATGGAGCTCAATTAATGGTTACCCTGGTGATTTTAATTATAGAGAATTCTATAGAGATATAGGATATGACACTGATTATGATTATATAAAACCATATATAGCTTCAAATGGAGTAAGAGTACATACAGGTATAAAATACTATAGAATTACTGGAAAAGACTGTGAAAAAGATTATTATGATTTGCAATGGGCAAAAGATTCAGCAGAAAAACAGGCAGGACATTTTTTTGATAGCCGTACAGCCCAAATAGAAAAGCTCTCTTCTGTAATGGCAACTCCTCCAATTATTTTATGCCCATATGATGCAGAACTTTATGGTCATTGGTGGTATGAAGGTCCATATTGGCTATATATATTATTTAAGAAAATATATTATGATGACTGTAATTTTAAATTAATTACTCCAAGCGAATATATAGACAAATATCCACTAATGCAAGTATCAACTCCATGCCGCTCAAGCTGGGGTGCAAATGGATATAGTGAAGTATGGCTAAACCCAACAAATGATTATGCACACAGGCATCTACATGTAGCAGGAAATAGAATGGTAGAATTAGCACATTTGTACCCAAATGAACCAGCCAATTCATTAACAAGAAAAGCATTAAATCAATGTGCACGTGAGTTATTATTAGCACAAAGTAGTGACTGGTTATTTATAATTACAAATGGAACAATGGTAGATTATGCTAAAAAGAGAATAAAAGATCATATAGGAAGATTTACAAGATTATATTATGAAATTACTGAAGATCGAATTGATGAAGAATTTTTGGAAGAAATCAACGAAAAAGACTGCATCTTCCCTGAAATTGACTATATGATTTATTATTAATAGGACAAAGGGACAAATCTTTGTCTTTTTTGAACTTTAGGGACACTCCTTTTTGTTCAAGTTCTTAAACTTTTTGGAGTGTCCCTTCTGTTCAATTATTTAGATACTAAATAAGAATATAGTAGAATTCCTAATATTGCTATTAAAAATATTCCTACTAAGATGTAAATTAATGTGAATGAATTTCTTTTGTTTCTCAATTTTTCTGCTTCTTTCTCTTCTGCAGTTTTTTCTACTTTCATATTTTTTTCTTCTTCCATTTATTGTTCCTCCCTTCTTATATCCACTTTATCAAATTTAAGTTTTCTGCATCAAGTATCATTTCATGTTTTGGCATTACTCTGAATGTGTATCCATACTCTCCGCCATTAATAAGTTTTATCTTTGCTGTATATGTGTATACTCTATTCTCTTTATCTTCGGCGGCCAAGTCCATTGGTATTACTTGAATATCGTCTACAACTCCATTTTCCTCTATTCTGCCATAGTATACTTGTGCCTGAATATTGTCCACAGATATATTTGGTAAACTTACCTTGCATTTTACATCAATGTAATTTCCTGCATCTATTGTGGCATTATCTAGATTATTTTCTTGAGTTATTTTTATATCATCCCAATTTCTATATAAGTCTTCTTTCCATGCGTTGAACTCTGTAACTTTGTCTAGCTTGCTATAATAATTATCATACAAATTGCATAAAGGTAAATATAATTTTTCAACATAATCTACAAGCATTCTTGATGTACTAAATCTTCCACCTGTTGATGTAATAGAATTTTTCATCATTTTAACCCATGTTTCAGGTATGTTTGATTTATTTCTGGTATAATATGTTGGCAAAATTTTATTTTCTAGCGTTGTATAAATGTCATCACTATCAGCTTTATCCTGTATTTCGTTATTTTCATACTCATCATTTAACCCAATATACCAACCATTTTTTGAATTATATCCTTCAGCCCACCATCCATCAAGTACACTAAAGTTTATAACTCCACATACAGATGCTTTTTGTCCACTTGTTCCAGATGCTTCCATTGGTCTTCTTGGTGTATTAAGCCATACATCAACACCACTTACTAAATATCTTGACATTGCTATGTTGTAATTTTCTAGCAAGAATATTTTTCCTTTGAACTGTGGTTTCATAGATATTTCATGAATATATTTAATTAAGTCCTGTCCTTCTTTATCTGCTGGATGCGCTTTTCCTGCAAATATTATTTGTATAGGTCTTTCTTCATTACTAAATATTTGTGTTATTCTTTCTAAGTCTTTGAAAATTAATGTTGCTCTTTTATATGTTGCAAATCTTCTTGCAAAACCTATTGTAAGCGTATTTTCACTTAATTTTGATGTTATTTTTTCTATTTCTTGATAACTATATCCACATCTGTGAAGCCTTTGTTTTGTGCTTTGCTTTACAAGTTCTATTAATTTTCTTTTTCTCTCCATATGGACTTCCCACAATTTGTCATCAGGTATATTGTTTACTTTTTCCCAAACTTCATCATTGTATATATTATCTTGCCAGTATGGTGCTAAATATTGGTTATACAAGCTTTTTATGTTTTGTGGCAACCATGAGCATGTATGAATTCCATTTGTAATATATGTTATAGGAGCTTCATTTGCAGCAATATTTGGCCATATATCTCCAAATAATTCTCTTGAAACTGCCCCATGCAATTTACTTACCCCGTTCTTCTTGCCTGCAACCTTTAATGCTAGAACTCCCATATCAAATCCACTATGTGTACCTGCATTTGGTTTCATTCCCATTTTGAAGAATTCTTGTTTATCTATTCCAAGTTTTTCCCAATAGCCATTGAAATATGTATCCATTAATTCTATTGGGAATATATCATTTCCTGCTGGAACTGGTGTATGTGTTGTAAATACTGTTTTTGAGCTTACAATGTCTTTTGCTATGTTAAAAGATACCTTTTTTTCTTTGATAGTATTTTCTATTAATTTCAAAATCAAGAATGATGAATGTCCCTCATTCATATGGTATACAGTAGGTTTAACTCCTAGCATTCTTAGAAGTTCTACACCAGCCATTCCTAAAACTATTTCTTGTTGTATACGTGTTTCTTGATTTCCTCCATATAGAGTTTTAGTAATTCCTCTATATTCCTCTATATTAGCATCTATATCAGAATCCATTAAATACAATGTAACACGACCAACTTTAATTTCCCATACTTTAAGATATAATTTTTTCTTTGGCAATTCTACTGATATCATTAAATCTTTGCCTTCTACATCTTTAACTGGTATTATAGGTAAATCATCAATATCTAAGTCTCTATATTCAGTCTCTTGAACTCCTGCACCATTAATAGTTTGCCAGAAATATCCATTTTTATATAATAATCCCACTGCAATTAGAGGCACACCTAAATCACTTGCAGATTTTAAATGGTCTCCTGATAAGATACCTAATCCACCTGAATAAATTGGAATAGTTTCATCCAAACCATATTCAGCAGAAAAATATGCAATTAAATCTCCTTCGTTTTCAGGATGTTTTTTACTAAACCATGTATTTTTGCTTTTTATATAATCTTCAAAATCTTTAACAAATTTGTCATATTGTTTCAAAAATTCTTGATTATTAGCCGCTTCCTCAAGCTTTTCTTGAGAAACTCTTTTCAAGAATTTTACAGGATTTTTCCCAACTCTTTCCCATACATCTATATCTATCTCTTTAAATAATTTCAAAAAGTTTGTATTCCATGACCACCACAAATTGTTTGCTATAACAGACAATTTTTCAATTCTCTTAGGCAATTGTGGATTAACTTTTATCCTATTAAAGGTGTACATTAATTACTTCCTCCTTAAGTTCTTTTTCACTTTTTTCTTTAGTCAAAATATCCTAATAAATCTCCATATATTGTATAAATAATATAAAAATATGTCAATATTTTTTACATAAAAAAATCCTCAATTTCAGTTACTGGTATTGCTCCTTCTTTAATAAGCTCATTTGTTCCATACGAATTAGAATTTGATATATCTCCCGGAATTGCATACACATCTCTTCCCTGCTCTAGTGCATAATCTACAGTGATTAATGTTCCGCTTCTTTTTTTAGCTTCTACTACTAGTACACCATCTGAAAGCCCACTTATTAGTCTATTTCTATTGGGAAAGTGGATCTTTTCTGGTTTACTTCCTAATGGATACTCTGAGATAATTGCCCCTCCGAATAATAGTATTTCTTTGTACAATTCTAAATTTTCAGCTGGATACACTATATCAAGACCGCATCCTAATACTGCAATTGTTTTTCCTCTTGCTGCTATAGCTCCTTTATGTGCATATGTATCTATCCCTCTTGCAAATCCGCTAATTATGCAAATTCCTCTTTCGGCAAGTTCATATCCAAATTTATATGCATTTAATGCTCCACTTTTGGTACATTCTCTGCATCCAATTATTGCAATTGATTTTTCATCTAATAATTTTTCATTTCCTAGTACATATAGATTTTGCGGTTTTGCATATATATGTTCTAATTTTTTAGGATATTTTTCTTCACCTAATTTTATCTCTTTAATTTTTTGAGTATTTATTTCTATTTTCATGCAATCTCTCCTTTTTCATTTTTTATTCAAAAGAAATTGCCCCCGAAAATTTTATTTATATTTATTTTAAAATAATATTTTTTGCTCTAAATTTTATCCTATGTTAAATTTTTATTTTTCTAATTCTTTTGCTGCTTTTACCACATTGTTCATAAGCATTGCAATTGTCATTGGTCCTACTCCTCCAGGTACTGGCGTAATATATGAAGCCTTTTTCGATACATTCTCAAAATCTACATCTCCCACCAATTTGCCTTCTTCATTTCTATTAATGCCAACATCAATAACAACTACGCCATCTTTAACCATATCTGCTTTTACGAATTTAGGTTTTCCTAAAGCTGCAATTAAAATATCTGCCTGTTTTGTTATTTCTGATATATTCTCTGTTTTTGAATGACACACTGTAACAGTAGCATTTTTATTAAGTAAGCATTGTATTAAAGGCTTACCAACAATATTGCTTCTTCCTATAATAACTGCTCTCTTCCCTTCAGTAGGTATATTATATTCTTCAAGCATTTTTATTACACCATATGGCGTACAAGAAACAAACGCATCTTCACCTATTGAAAGTTTGCCTACATTTATAGGATTAAAGCCATCCACATCTTTCTTAGGATCAATTGTGTCAAATGCTTCTCGTATATCTAATCCCTTAGGAATTGGGCTTTGAAGTAATATTCCATGAATATCTTGTCTTTGATTTAATTCTTTTATCAAATTAATAAGTTCTGTCTGACTTATTGTATCTTCTAATAAAAATTCCTCAAATTCTATTCCTATTTCATTACAAGCTTTGCTTTTATTTCTAACATATACTTCTGAAGCCTTATCATGTCCAACCAAGATTACCGCAAGCTTTGGAATGATTCCTTTGTTCTTTAAATTATCAACTTCGTTCTTTAGTTCTCCTCTAATTTTTTTTGCAAGTTCTTTTCCATCAATTAAAATCATAGTATACTCCTTCTTTTTCCATTTATATTTTTGTTTTTTATTATTTCGATGTATATTTTCTAAATGTTTTCTGTCCCCATTATGAAATATATTTTTCTATTTGTACTACTAAGTTGCCCTTTCTTGTGCTATTTAAAATAGCTCCAACTCTAAATCTTCCCTTTCCTCTTATAGTAACAATGTCATTTTCTTTCACTTCTTTCGAACTTTTTACTACAAGCTCGTGATTTACAAATACTCTTTCTACTTTTATAATTTCTGCAGCCTTTGCTCTCGAAGTTCTAATCATTTCAGACACTAAACTATCTATCCTCATAGATGGAATAATAACATCAGTAGTTATTGTTTTAGGTTCTTCTATTTTTAAATCTTCCAGCCTTAATTCTTTAAATTCTGATTTTCCAAATCTAGTTAATTCTTTCAAACCACTTATCACATATTCTACAGATTCTTTTAAAACTATTATACTTGCTCCGTCTTTGTTTGAAAGAATATCTCCTATTTTTTCTCTTTTTATCCCTGTTTTTATAATTCCACTCAAATATGTTCTATGAGAATACATTCCTTTTAACTCATTTGGAAGTGTAATATTTATTACAGTAAAAATTGTATTAAAATCAAATCTATTTTCTGCAAATACATCTTCTAATTTAGAGGGATAAAATATAAGAATAGTTCTTTCAGCTGTTTTATAACCGCCATAAGCAACGTAATTACTATATTTTATATCATGTAAGATTTTTTCTAATAACTGCCTTTGTCTCATATCCAAAAATTCAGTATATTGGACAGAATTTCTTTTTGTACAAAATTCTATTTTATCAAATAGTCTCGAAGCTAAAATTCTATCTTCATCATTAGTCATTTTGCTTAAAATATCTTGTCTGTTCACTAAGTTTTCAGTCCTTTCACTTTTTCTTACGATATTCTATCATATTTTTTTAGAATTTACTACTATAAAATTCATTTTTGTGGGCATATTGATTACTATTTGAAGGTTCCGATGAATTTGAAGTCCGCATATTGCATATGTTTTAATAATATAATATTTAATTTTTGCATATTATGTAAATTTTTTATGATTTTTTACTGTTTTTGGTTGATTTTACCAGTAATTCGCGTTATAATATATATTGTGTTTTATGTAAACGCAATATGCGTTGATTAAATTTAAACGAAAGGAATGGTAGGTCTTATGACAAAGAAAATTTTGTTATTTTTGTTTGTGCTAGTTTTTATGTTTACTTTGACTACATACTCTTCTGCAACTAACATCGCATTAAACAGCATAAATACTACAAATGATGTAAATAATTTAAATACAAATGATACAAATAGTTCAAATAATATTGAGACAACATTTGAACTTGTTGAAGATAATAGTTGCATAATTGATTTAGACGGAATGGCTACGTTTGAAAAAAGTATGACAGATTTTGATGCAAATGAAAGATCTATAACTTTAACTCTTACTATAAGGAGTCTTTTAGAACAAGGAACTGTTCCAGTTGCAAATGATGCAGAAATATTTTTAGTAATAGATAACTCTTCTAGTATGATAGAAAATTATGTTGGAGACACTACTAGAAAGCAAGCTGTAATAGATTCAGCTAACACTCTTGTTCAAAAACTTTTTGAAGCTAACCCTGATTTTAAAATAGGTGTTGTTGGTTTCTCTAGTTTAGATTCTAGCAAAGGTGAAACAGAAGGGACTATAAACGATGCTACTCTTAGATTAGGTTTGAGTAATTCTAAGGAAGAAGTTAAAAACGCAATTACAAATTTATCTGAATTGCAAGTAGGTCCTAGAACTAATATTGAAGCTGGACTTACAATAGCACAAAATAATTTTTCTACCGAAGAAGGAGTTAATAGATACATCGTTCTTTTAACAGATGGTGTACCAAACAATGCAACAGATGGTACTAGCTTAACTTATTCTGGAGTTGTTGCTACAAGAACTAAAAACAAAATAGAAGAAATACAAGATTCAGGAATTCAAATTCTTGCTTCTATGATTAACTTAGATAGTGAAACTGTAGAACCTACTACTCAAAAAACTTATAGAGAACTAGCTGAAGAGATTTTCGGTACAGAGGAAAATCCTACTACTAGCAAATATTTCTATGTTCCAGATGCTGAGCTTGGAAATACAATTATTAATGATATATACGACAATTTAGTTGAGGAAGAACCAAATACTATAAATAATATTGTTATTAAAGATTATTTTCCTCAAGAAATTGTAGATAATTTTAATTTTGAATATGTAGAAAGTGCAAATATTGGAAATGTATCAGCAGATATTGATAAAGAAACAAATTGCATTACATGGAATATAGAAACATTAAATCCAGGAGAAACAGCAAGTTTAAGCTATAAACTAACATTAAAAGATAATTTCGATGAAACTATAATAAATCAAGTTTTACCTACTAACGAAAAAGTTGATATAACTGCAGAACATAATGGAGAAACTATAGAAAACTCATCAGATGATTCTCCATCTGTAATAATTAAACAAGAAAAAATTGAAAAACCAGTTGTAAACGAAGTAGATAATACAATATCAAATAAACCTATTCCTCAAACAGGTGATAATTCTTCAATATGGTTTATTGCAACTGTTTCAATAATTGCTATTGTATTAATATCTAGATGGATTTATTTGAGAAATATGAGTAAATAAAAAAGTAAGAGGGTTTCCTAAAGTGAGCCCTCTTTTCATATTACTTATTGTCAAAATAATATATCAAAAATAAATTCACCTTTCTACGATATATTATGCCACTTTTATTCCTGTATCTACAACTTCTCTTATAAATGGATTTGAAACCTTCTTATAATCTTCTGTTGTTATTGGATGCGGCTCTATTCTAGTGTCTATTTTCCAAGTCAAGCCGATTAGTTTTGCACCATCTTCAATGATGTCATTAAAATCGTTTGAAATAATCGCTATATCTATATCGCTATCTTCATCTTCTGTTCCTTTTGCATAAGAACCAAACAATATAATTGCTTCTATTTTATAATATTGACTTATTTTCTCTATATATTTTTTTATTGACTCCATTATTCTGCTATCAATAGTTCTTTTAACCATTTTCTTACCTCCTCTATATTTTTTACTTGCTTTGAAGTATATTCATCTGTGCATTTTTGCTTAAAGTTTTCTTTGTAAGCATCGTACCTTGCACTTATATTAAATTGAGTAATTATTTGTAATTTTTCAACTTGCTCATCTGTTAAATTTAAATTACATTTTTCATCTAATGCTAATAAATTATGAGATTTTATTGTATATGGATTTTCTTTATTTTTCTCTGCATATAATCCTTTTAATAGCTTTTCTATAACTAAATGCCCTAAAAATAAAGTCCATGTATTCTTTTTGTTTTATACATTACTTGCATTGTATCATAATCTTCGTCAGAACTTTTTATCCAATAATTCATTAAATCTATATTGTTCATATTTTCCTCCTTAGATATTAAAAAAAGAAAATACAATGATAGTTGTATTTTCTCTATTTTAAAATTGGTTGGGCTGGCTAGATTCGAACTAGCGCATGCATGAGTCAAAGTCATGTGCCTTACCGCTTGGCTACAGCCCAATGTATCTATAAAATTGATGGGGTGGAAGATGGGACTCGAACCCACGGCCTCCAGTGCCACAAACTGGCGCTCTAACCAACTGCGCTACATCCACCATCTTCAATGCAACTGCATATACTATTTTACCCCATCTCATTAAATTTGTCAAGTAGAGAATATTACAATTTTTCACTTTTATAATTATCTAATTGGCTATATTATTCAACCTCTCTTGCCCAAATAATTAATCTGTCTCTTGTATCATCTGTACAAGTTGTTAATGAAATCTCTCTTTTGCCATTTGTATCTCTATTCATATATGCAGAATCTCCAGATCCTGTTTCATACTTATTATAAATTTCATACTCTACTCTTTCTCCTGAAAGGTCTGTAATATATATCTTATCGCCTTCTTGTAGAGTTTTATTGTTTGAGAAGAAAGTTCCATTTTTATAGTTATGTCCTGCCAGTACAGTATTTCCTACTTGATTTAGTTCAATTGTTTCTGGATACATTTTAACAATAGCTAAATTCAAAGCTCTAATGCTCATCTCATAATCAGCCACAATTGGATATTCTACATCAGTTGCTGGAATTTCTATTGTTCCTATTACATCATATCCCTCATATTGTACAGTAGGATCTTCTGCTCCACCACCTGTAGTTGTATTCTGATAAAGTGTATTTAAATCTACGTCTGGAGCTACATTATTTAATGGAATATAATTTTCCTCTGGTTCTGGCTCAACTTGATTCAAGTATGTATCTTGAAATTCGTTAAATTTATCTCCCGAAGCTTGTTGAATATAATATTTGTTATATACATCAATTCCTAAATAAATCAGTATACCAACAATTATTACAATAACTATAATAAGTACTACGGTCAATGTTTTACTATATTTGCTATTAAACATATTATTACCTCCCTCGTTTCTTACTACATATATATTATAACACAAATTTGAGTTATAAGCTATATGTTTTCATCTGTTTTTCTATATTTTGTACTATATAGTCTAATTTTTTTAATAATTTTACACTATATAATTAACTTTTTATATTCTTTTGCTTAATTTTGTTCTATCCAACAATTTTTGCACCTAGCTTTTTGCCAGCTAATACGTGGAAGTGGATATGTTTAACTTCTTGACCCGAATCTTCTCCACAATTTGCAATAACCCTAAATCCATTATCTGCAAATCCTTCATCTTTGGCAATTTTATTAATTATTTTGTAGATGTATGAAATTAAATCTCCATCTTCCTCAGAAACATCTAATAAAGTTTCAATATGTTTCTTAGGCACCACTAAAATATGAATAGGAGCTGCTGGATTAACATCATAAAACGCAATTACTCTATCATCTTCATACACAATATTTGAAGGGATTTCCCTTTTAATAATTTTACAAAAAACACATTCTTCCATATTTTTCCTCCTCTGTCGTTTTGGGGACAGGTCTTGTGGCGACATCCTGTCGCCCGGAGACCTGTCCCCAAAACGACACTATTCCAAAACTGCTTTTATTCTTCTTACTCCTGCTGAGCTTGACTCTTCTTTCTTTATTTTAAAATGTCCTAATTCTCCTGTATGTGATACATGAGGACCGCCGCAAATTTCTTTGCTGAAGTCTCCTATCGTATATACTTTTACTTTTTCTCCATACTTATTTTCAAAAAGTCCCATTGCTCCAGATTTTCTTGCTTCCTCTAACGTCATTTCCTCACACGTTACAGGCAAATCTCTTTTTATTTGCTCATTAACTATATCTTCAACTTGTTGCAATTGCTCTTTTGTCATTTTTTCTGGATGAGAAAAGTCAAATCTTAACCTTTCTGTTGTAATATTTGAGCCTTTTTGCGTTGCATGCTCACCTAATACTATTTGCAAAGCCTTGTGAAGCAAATGTGTAGCTGTATGATACGCAATAGTCTTTTCATTTTGCTCAGCTAATCCGCCTTTAAACTTTTGCTCACTTCCCATTCTCGATTTTTCTTGATGTTCTTTGAACAATTTTTCAAATTCTGAATTGTCAATTTTAAATCCTTGCTCTGCTGCTAAATCTGCTGTAATTTCAGGTGGGAATCCATATGTTTCATATAATTTAAATATAGTTTGTCCATCTATTACATTTTTATTCTCTGATTTTGCTTTATTTATATATTTTTCAAATTCTCTTTCTCCGTGTGCAAGAGTTTTCATGAATTTATCTTTTTCTTCGATTATTACTTGTTTAATTGTATCTCTATTTTTTTCAAGTTCAGGATACATTTCTTTTAAAATATCTATGTTTAAGTAAATTAGATTTCCAAGTTCTGCTAAATCAATTTGTAATTTATTAAGATGTCTTGACATCCTTCTAATTAATTTTCTTAAAACATAACCTCTATCAATATTTGAAGGTCTTCCTCCATCTGCAATAACCATCATGCTTGCACGCAAATGCTCTGCTACAATTCTTCTACTTTCAATACTATCTACTTTTGCAAGTTGTTGCAATTTTTCCATTATTGGTGCGAAAAGTTCTGTATCAAATGGAGTTTCTTTTCCTTGTAAAAGCATTGCCATTCTTTCTAGTCCAAGTCCTGTATCTACATTGTGTTGCTTTAATTTTGTATATGTTCCATCTTTAGATTTAAAATACTCCATAAAAACATTATTCCAAATCTCAACATATTTGCCACAGTCGCAAGAAGGTTGACATTCTGGTGAGCATGCTGGTTTTCCTGTATCATAAAACATTTCTGTATCAGGTCCACATGGTCCTTCTTCTCCTGCTATCCACCAGTTATCGTCTTTTCCATAAAAGTAAATTCTATCTTCTGGTATTCCTGCTTTTCTCCAACAATTTGCTGTAACTTCGTCTCTTGGAGCATCTTCATCTCCTGCAAAACATGTAACAGAAAGTTTCTCTACAGGAATTCCAAGTTCTTTAGTCAAAAACTCGAAACTCATAGCAACAGATTCTTCTTTAAAATAATCTCCTAAAGACCAGTTTCCAAGCATTTCGAAATATGTTAAGTGCCTGTTGTCTCCAACTTCATCTATATCGTTTGTACGCAAACATTTCTGATAATCTGTAAGACGAGTTCCTTCTGGGTGTTTTTCTCCTAATAGATATGGTACCAATGGCTGCATTCCAGCTGTAGTAAATAACACAGAAGGATCATTTTCAGGTATTAATGGCGCACTTGGTATAACCTTATGTCCATGATTTTTAAAAAAGTTTAAATATTTGTTTCTTATTTCTAAAGCTTTCATCTATATATCACCTATTCATTATTTATTGCTAAATTATTAGCAATAAAATTATATTACATATTGGTACAAATTGCAATAATTATGCACAGAAAAATCCCAGTTAGTTTAACTGGGTTATCATTCAGAGCCAAATTGATAAGAAGACGTTTATCTTTCAAAAAATTTGTCGCTTCGAGACCTGTCCCCAAAGCGACATTTTTCTTATGTATTAATCTTTTATACCAAATATCAATTTTACTATTCCTCTTAGAAATTTTGGCACTTTTTTTACTACTATAGTCATTATATCATCCTCCTTAGCTTTTATTTAAACTTTAATTAATTTAAGAACAAAGCCACATGAGCCCTACAGCTACAACTATGATTCCTATTATAAATAGCCATCCAGATAAGGGAAGTAATAATACAAGAAGCATTCCCAGCCCAAAACCTATTAAACATACTGCAAGTGTTTTCTTTAACAGTCTACACATTTTATTACCTCCCATCTTTTATATATTATATTAGGCATCAAATTTATTTGTTACCTTTTTATGCCTACTTTTGTCTTGCTTTTTTGTATAATCATGATATAATTTAAAGGACATTAAGTTTCGGATAGAATTAAATTTTTCTAAATTTTTATTTAGAGTTTATTAATTTGAATAATAAATGTTTAAAGAAAAAAATTTATAAAATTATATATACTATAAATTTTTTAAAACACTTTGTGAGGTAATTATATGATGAAAAAAAATGAAGCAATTAATATTATTGATATCTTAAAAAACGCTTATCCAGATGCCAAATGTAGTCTTGATTTTACTACTCCTTTTGAAATGCTCGTTGCAGTTATTCTTTCTGCACAATGTACTGATGAGAGAGTAAATAAAACGACTCCATTTATATTTTACAAATACTCTACTCCTGAAGATTTTGATAAAATTCCTATAGAAGAATTAGAAACTTTAATACATCCTTGTGGATTTTATAAAAATAAGGCTAAAAATATTAAATTAACTGCAAAGAAAATTTTGGAGGATTATGGTGGCGAAGTTCCTCAAACTATGGAAGAGCTTCTTACTTTGCCCGGAGTTGGTAGGAAAACGGCAAATGTTGTTATGCTTGAAGCATTTAATAAACCTCAGGGAATTGCTGTAGACACACATGCAAAAAGACTTTCTAACAGAATTGGCTTTTCGAAAGAATCTACTCCTGAAAAAATTGAACAAGATTTATTAAAACTATTCCCATATGAATATTTAAAAGATATAAATCATTTGCTTATTTATCACGGCAGAGCAATTTGTACTGCTCGTTCCCCAAAATGTGATGAATGCCCTGTTAACAAATTCTGTGAATATTATTTATAAAAAAATATATTAAATAGTATAAATTGTAAAAAGCTCTCCATAATATTTATTATGGGGTGGTTTTATTTTGATAAATATCAATTGTTCGTGTAATTGTAAATATCAAATAGATGGAAAATGCCATCTAGAAAATGTACAAATTCAAAAGATTTCTTATAAAAGAGTATGCGTATATTATTCTGCCAGAATTTAAGTGTGGTTTGGGGGACAGGTCACAGGCGGATATTTTATGGGTGATGTCGCCTGGAGACCTGTCCCCAAAACGACAAAATTATTCTTAATTATTATTGACAAAGACTCTTCAAAATTATATGATTATCATATAATTTAATAAAAATATGTTAGTATTTTAAAAAGCATATTTTATGAGGAGGGATTTTTTTGAAAACTAAATTTAGTAAAATAATATTAGCAGTTTTTCTAATATTATTTATTACTCTTTCTAGCACAGTGTCTGCAACAGATAATACATCACCAGACAGTGTAACATCATCTGATAATATTATTTCTGTTTCAAACAATGTTGATGGAAATAATTCTGTAGGTAATACTTCTAGCAGCACAGGCGGAAATAGTACTGCACCATCTGAGCCAACAGATAATGTAGTTTCACATACTGTTGGAAATGAAGTTGAGGGCTCAACAGTTGTAAATGAAACTATATCTCAGTCTACTGATGATGAAATTACAGATGCAGCTGATATGTCATCACCTGATGAGGATGTTTTAGCATCGTATGAAACAGACTACGAGTTTGTAGATTCAGATTTATATTTATTTGATGTAAATCTTGATATTTCTCAAGTTGTAGATGGAAACGTATTTGCATATGGTCAAACAGTTAATGTTTCAGGAGAAATTAATGGAGACCTTTTTGTTTTTGCAAGTAATTTAACTATTGAAGAAAGTGCAATTATCCATGGAAATGTCTTCGCATTGGCTTCAGATATGACTGTTTCTGGTATAGCAGCTTATGTATACGCTATGGCAGATAATTTCAGCTTATCTGAAAAAAGTATAATTGCAAGGAATTTATATCTTTCTTCTAACAACATATCTTTAGAAGGTCAAGTATCACGTGATGCTTATATTGCAGCAAATACATTAAAAATTGCTGAAAATGATGAGCCTGTAATTGAAGGTAACTTAACTTATTCTTCAACAAGTGAAGGTCAAATTAATGAAGCTTCAGTAGGAGGAGAAATTAAATATAATGCTGTTCAAGTAGATAATTCAGCAAGAGTATGGAGTGTTGTATCTAACTTGATATCTGCTCTAGTTCTTTCATTTATAGTAATTATGATATTATTATGGATAGCTCCTAAGTTTAAAGACAATATATGTGAAATTATTGCTAAGAAAAGCTTCTTATCATTTGGTATTGGATTACTAGTATTCTTTGCAACAATTATTGCAGCCATAATCCTTCTACTATTCACATATGGCTTTGGTGCATCTACAGCAGTAGTTGCAATAGCATTCCTAATATTAGGCTACGTACTTTCTTCTACAGTATTTAGCATGGCACTTGGTAAATTATTAGCTAATAAATTTGGATTTACTAAAAATGTAGCATATGTATTGCTATCATTATTAATAGTTTTAATTGTAAATCTAATTAGATATATTCCTTATGTAGGCGGACCTATAGGATTTATAATTGCTATGATAGGACTTGGTATTATATGTGTAAATGCATATAAAAGAGAGAAAAAAGTAAAATAAAAAATTGTCGGTTTGGGGACAGATCTCCAGCCGACATCTTTTATTTTTTGGAGACTTAGGGACAGATTTTAAATCTGTCCCCAGTGTTTCACTATTAAATTAACTAATTTTAAGATGTCAAATTTAAATTTAGCACTAATTTGTAAAGTATAAATTTAGTCCTGTCCCTATATCTATCTTATTTCAATGAATTAATTGCTTCTTTATAATTTTCCGAATTAACAATATATGTTCCTGCAACTACAATATCGCAGCCAGCTTCTCGCATTTTTTCTATGTTTTCTGAATTTATTCCCCCATCTGCTTCAATATCAAATTCTAAATTGTTTTGCTGCCTATACTCGTTTAACTTACTAATTTTTTCAATAGTATCTGGTATTAAAGCCTGACCTCCTTTGCCTGGTTCAACTGTCATAATTAAAACTACATGAATATATGGAAGTAACTCATAAATCTCTTTTATATCTGTCTGTGGTTTTACACTAATGCCTACTTTTATATTGTTTTCTTTTATATAATTAATCCAATTCATAAGTTGTTCTCTATCTTTTGCCGCTTCGTAATGAACAGTTATGCATCTTGGTTCATATACCAAGTAGCTATTTATATACGACATCACATCACTTACCATTAAGTGAACATCTAAAGGAACATTTGTAATGCTATTTAAATATTCGCAATATTCCTTCATAAGCGCTGATGTATCGTCTTCGACAAATTTACCATCCATAACATCAATGTGAAAATAGTCAGTTCCAGCAGCTTCTAAATTATAAAATGTTTTAATACAATTATCTTTTTTTACAGTTAATACTGACGTAGAAACTTCCATTTTTTAATACCTCCGATATTTCTTTATACTATCTCACAAGTATTATATTTTTTAGTTCTATTTTTTATCCATTATTTTTAATATAAAGGCTGTCCCCAAATCGACACTAATATTTACTTACATATTCGTTCCATAACTTGCAATATCTTTCATATCTTGCTTTAGAAATTTTTCCTTGCTGTACTGCTTCTTTTACAGCACATTTTTCTTCTTTTATATGGCTACAGTCTCCATATTCACATTTATTTAAATATGGTCTAAATTCTATAAAATATTTTGCTAATTCTTTTTTGTCTATTTCTTTCACATCAAATGTTGAAAATCCTGGCGTGTCTGCCACATATGAATTTTCATCTATTTTATATAATTTAACCTGAGTTGTTGTGTTCTTTCCTCTTTTATTTTTATTGCTAATTTCGCCCTCTAATGTTATATCAGTTTCAAGAATATTATTTATTAAAGTGGATTTCCCTACTCCCGAATTTCCTGAAAATGCTGTTATATTATTTTGCAGTTCTTTTTTTAGTTCTTCAACACCTATTCCTTCTTTTGCATTAGTTTTAATCACTTTATACCCAATTTGCGTATAAATATTAGATATATATTCTATTTTTTCTTCATTTTCTAAGTCTATTTTATTTAAACAAATAATTGGTTTTACATGATTATATTCCGCAAATATAAGTTGTTTATCTAATAGTTCTAAGTCTACTTTAGGCATTTTCATAGATACAACTAGAATGATTTGGCTTAAATTTGCCATTTTAGGTCTTTTAAAGTAATTTTTTCTATCATGAATTTTAGTTATTACACCTGTTTTCTTTTCATCGTTAATTATGTCTATATCAACTATATCACCTGAAACTGGGCTTATATCGTTACTTTTAAATTTTCCTCTTGCATTACAGTCATATACTATATTATTTAATTCTACTTTATATAAATCTGATATGTTACTTAAAACTATACCTGTTTGCACCTAAGTACCTCCACTTTTCTTATATAATTCATCTTTGCTTCCTTTTTATTTAAACTTAGGTGACAGATTTTAAATCTGTCACCATGTTTCATGATTTTTTCTATTTCATTAAAAGTTTACTGTTGTATCGGTACCAAATGTTGCACTTTTGCTTGTTTGATACTTATCTGTTCCGTCTGGATTAGTTACTATTAGCTCAATATTAACTGTCTCTCCTTCTTTACCGGAGATACTTGAATTAGCTGTTCGGTATGCTTCCTCGTTTTTACTAATATTACTACTATATTCAGTTTTTACTACCTCACCATTTATTTTGTAGTTTACCTCAACATTAACCGTTGGGCTTTCTGTCGTTGTTGGAGGTTCTATTGAATTAGGATCTTGCACTGGTTCTGTGTATCCTCCTGTAATTTTTTTCAAGTTTATAACTACGTCAATACTCTTTGTAGCTACTATCTTATTAACAGTAAGTGTTACTTCTGAACCATCGTCTACACTTGTGCCACTTGATATACTTTGTTCTAATACTACGCCATTATCTTTTGATGTATCTTCACTGTATTCAACTTTAACTTCAAATCCTAAATCTGTTAATGTTTTCTTTGCATCAGCTTCTTTTTGTCCAACTACATTTTCCATTGTAATTTGCTTTGTACCATTGCTTACATAAACTATTACAGTCTCTCCTGCATTTATCTCTTCTCCTGCTTCTGGGTCTTGCCTTATTACAATTCCTGCTTCTACTTTGCTGCTTGCTTCTTCTACAATTTCAGGCTCTAGTTCTGCCTCTTTTATCATTTCCTCAGCTTTTTCCTGTTCTTCGCCAATTACCTTTGGCACTTCTTTTATATTTTCACCTTTACTTAATACAATATTAACTGTTGAATTTTCTTTTACTGTATATCCTTCAACAAAAGGTGGCTCTTGTGATATAACTTTGCCTTTTTCCACATCAGAATTGAACTCTTCTGATATATTTAATTGTAATTTTGCTTCTTCTGCAGCTCTTTCTGCCTCTTCTCTAGTCATTTCTACAAAATTTGGTAATGCAACATCTTTTGTTCTGCCAGCATTTAATATAGCTTGTGTTCCAAAGAACCCTACAACTGGTATCAATATTAATACTATTGCAATAATAATATATTTTGCTGCAGGATGTTTTTTGAAAAATCCCTCTTTTTTGTCTTTTCCCTTTCCTGTTTTATTTTGGAATTGACCATCTTCCTTGTTTCTATTTTGTTCTGCCTGTTTTAATTCTTCTTCTGATATAGTGTCAATTCTTTGTGTATATGCCATATCATTTGATGAAGTTCTTACAAAATCTCCTTCCGGATTTTTCAAAGCCATGTTCAAATCTTTAAGCATTTCTGTAGCAGACTGATATCTTAAATTCAAATCCTTTTCCATTGCTTTCATAATTATTTTATTAACTGAGTATGGTATTGATGGATTTAATTTTATAGGTTCAATTGGTTTTTCTTGCATATGCTTCAATGCTATTGAAACTGGTGTATCTGCATCAAAAGGTACTCTTCCAGTAAGCATTTCATACATAACAACTCCAAGTGAATATAAATCTGACTTTGCATCAGTATATCCACCTCTTGCATGCTCTGGAGAAAAATAATGTACTGAACCTATTGTCGTTCCAAATGCGGTAATTGTAGAATTTGAAACAGCCTTTGCAATTCCAAAATCTGTAACTTTTGCAATTCCGTCCTCTGTGATTATAATATTATGTGGTTTTATATCCCTATGTACTATGTTATTTTTATGAGCCACTTCTAAAGCAGATGCAATTTGTATTGCAATGTCTAATGACCATTTCCAAGGAAGTACTCCATCTTCATCAATTATTTGTTTTAATGTTTTTCCTTGAATAAGTTCCATTACGATATAATATATTCCGTCTTCTGAGCCAACATCATAAATTGAAACTATATTTTGATGAGCCAAGCTTGCTGCTGACTGTGCCTCTGTGTTAAATCTTCTTATAAATTCTTCGTCTGTTGTGAATTCTTCTCTTAAAACTTTAACAGCTACATATCTTTTTAATATTTTATCTTGTGCTTTATATACTGTAGCCATACCACCTTTTCCGATTATCTCTAGTATTTCATACCTATTTCCTATTAATCTACCTTCTAGGTTCATAACTAATCTTCTCCTCTTATTTTATTATAATAACAGTGATATTATCATATCCACCTGCTGCATTTGCTTCATTTACTAGCTCTTCTGCTGCCTTTTCTATATCTCGAGTTACTATATCATATATTTGTTTTTCATCAACCATGTTTGTTAAGCCATCTGAGCACATTATGAAAATATCTCCTTTTTCAAAATTTCTAGCTCTAATATCTGGTTCAACATATGGCGTACACCCAAGTGCTTTTGTAAGCATATTTTTCTTTGGATGATATTTAGCTTCTTCTCTTGTTATTTTTTTATCTTCTATCAATTTTTGCACATAGCTGTGGTCTTTTGTAAGCTTTCTAATTACATCTTTTCTAATTCTATATATTCTGCTATCTCCAACATGTCCAATATATGCTTTATTATTATATATTAAACAAATCTCTAAAGTAGTACCCATTCCTTCTAATTCTTCAACTTCTTTTGATTTTTCATATACTACCATATTTGCATATTCAACAGCATTTTCAACAAGCTTTAATATTTCTTCTTTTTCTATTAAATTGCTACTAAAATTGCTTTTTATATATCGTGCAGCTGATTCTGCTGCAAGGCTACTCGCAATTTCTCCGCCTTTGTATCCTCCCATTCCATCAGCTAAAATGTATAACTGTGGAATTTCAGTGTCATCTGAGATATAGTAATAGTCTTGATTTATTTCTCGTGCCTTTCCTATATCTGTTTTAGCAAAAACCATTATTTTACTCCTAACCTTTCTTTATTTTTGTTTTTATATATTATTTTTTCATTATTTTGTTGTTATTTGCTTTATTTACTTTTCTCAACTGTTTATTTTATTCTATCATAATATTTTAATAATTTTTTATTAAATTTTTTCACTTATTTACTTCAAGTTCTTTCTTCTAAGTTGCCCACAAGCTGCATCAATGTCTGAACCAAGTTCTCTTCTAATTGTTGCTGTAATACCTTTTTCGTTAAGATAATCTCTAAACCTAATTATATTTTCATTTGAACTTTTCGTATACTTGCCATTTTCAATTTTATTAATTGGTATTAAATTAACATGGCATAACATTCCTTTTAACAATTTAACTAACTCTTTTGCATCATCTAAATTGTCGTTATTATCTTTAGCTAGTGCATATTCAAATGATATTCTTTTATTTGTTTTTTCTATATAGTATTTACATGCTTCCATCAATTCTTTTATGTTATACCTGTTATTTATAGGCATCATTTCACTTCTCTTCTCATCATTTGTTGCATGAAGAGAAATTGATAGAGTGCATTGTAATTCTTCGTCTGTAAATTTATATATCATAGGAACTAACCCACTTGTAGATATACTTATATGCCTTGCTCCAATGCTTAAACCTTTTTGATTATTGATTATTTTAATTGCTTGCATCACATTGTCATAATTATCAAAAGGCTCTCCTATTCCCATAAATACTACATTTGAAATTTTATAACCTGTATCTTGTTCTACTGCTAGAATTTGTTCTACAATTTCTCCTGCTGTTAAATTTCTAGCAAATTTCAAACCAGTTGAAGCACAGAATTTACATCCCATTTTACAACCAATTTGAGAAGATACACAAATTGTTCTTCCGTGATGATATTCCATTAGTACTGATTCTATTGCGTTTCCGTCTAATACATCAAATAAATATTTTTTTGTTCCGTCTGAAGACTCTTGTTTTCTAAGAATTTTGAAATTGCATATATCATATTCATTCTTTAATTTTTCTCTAAGTTCTAATGACAAATTTGTCATCTCATCAAATTCTTTTACCTTTTCTACGTAAAGCCATTTAAAAATTTGCTCTGCTCTAAATTTCTTTTCACCTATATTTTCTAATTCTTTTTTTAAGTCTTCTAAATCATAATCTTTTATATTTTTCACATTAAACCTTCATTTCTCTATTTATTAACTATGCATAACTTATATCATACTTTTATAGAATTTTCAATACATAGCTAGAAAATACTAGTTCTATAATTTTTCTAATTCTTTTAATCTTGCTTCATATGCTGCCATTGTGTCATCTTCGAGTGCTATTTTAGTATCTGCTTCTAGTTCTACTTCTAACATTTTAAGAATTTTCTTTGTAAATAATGGATTTAATATTAGTATAGGTCCAATTATGTATGTACCTATAAAGTTATTTTTCTTTATTCCCTCTAACTTGCTTTCCTTATTTAATCCAATTCCTTTTTCTACCTTTGCAAAATAATTCTCTGAATTATCTCCATACATCATAGTAAATTGGCTTTTAAACCCGACTATTTTTATATCTTCAAATTCTCCTATAAAATAGCTATTATGCCTATGCATCATATCTCTTTTGCTATGTACTGGAAAAATTCCTAAACCATTTATTTTTGAACCATCTTCATTTTCTATGTAATCTCCTAGAACTTCTAAAGCATTTCCTGTAAATAAAAATACTGTATTCTTTTCAATAAGTTCTTCTATTCTATTTTTATAAGGTAATAACTTATTTATTACTTTTTCCTGTGTTTTTTCAGTCATAGGTCCTAAATATATCATATTTACATCTTCTTGGGCAAATTTAGGTGTTTCATCTAATGCTGTTTCCACAAATTCTGCATCTGGTAAACACATTTTTAAATATTTCATATTAAACATGTCTCCAAATAGGTTACAAAATTCTGGAAATAAAATTTCTATTTTCACTATTAATAACATCCTTTCGATTTTTGATTTTAAAATTACAATTTGGATTATTGTTTCTTTTTTTCTTTTATTATTACTTCTACCTTATTTTTTACCGCTTCTTTCAATTCCATCGCATATAAATCGTGAAGTATAAACACTGTTTCTATGTCATCTAATTTTATCTTATCTATTGCCGAAAGCTCGTCCCTCTGATGCACAACAATATTTTTATCTACTCCTGCAATTTCTAATCTTACATAGCCGTCTAAATATCTAGCACCTGCAATAATTATTTGTTTTATACTTCCATCGTTTAAAAATTCATAGTCAGTATCATATTGCCATGCTGTATTCTCACTTCCTTTTGCCGCTTCATGCAAATCATCTAAAAGCAATATTACTACTTTGTTTCCTTTGTATTTTCTTACATAGTCAAATACTCTCGAACATGCAATAGGATTCATTCCCTTTGATAAATGAGTAATTACTTTTATTCCTTCTACGGTCTCTTCACTATATCTTGTATCAACAATTTTTTGTTTTTTCAAAGATTCGTTTATCTGTTCTCTGCTTAACCCTAGCTGTTTTAATACTGTAATTACAGTCAAAATATTATATATATTAATTATATTATCACTTATTAAATCGTATTCTTCTGTTAAGTTGCCATTTTTCAAAGTCATTCTCTTATTATCTAAATCTAAATTTGTAACTAAATAATCTATATCTGGAGATTTAAAATCACATTTTGGACAATGAGCCTTTCCTATATGGTTATATCTCACATAATCATATTCTAGCTTTGCATTACATTTTGGGCACACTATAATATCTCTTGCAATATTTTCGCATTTATCCATATCTGTATCTAACCTATCTATACCAAAATACATTCTTTTATTTTCTGGAGCGATATTACTTGCAATTAAATCATCCCCATTTAATATTAATGTGGTATCTTTTGGAATATTTTTTGTTAAAATTTCAGATATGAATTCTGTATGAGCATTTCTCATAAGACTATCTCTAAATAAATTTGTGCAAACTAAATATGTAGGTGTTAAATATGGATATATTTTAGGAGAACTTCTTTCATCAACTTCTAAAATTGCTAAGTCTTTCTTTGATTTTCCTTTAAAATTTGCACCAGATATTAAAGTAGTTGCAATTCCTGCATCTATATTAGAGCCATATTTATTATCAATAAATACATAATTATTATCTTTTAAAATATCTTCTATCATATTGCAAACTGTGGTCTTTCCATTTGTTCCTGTTACTGCAACTATTGTTTTAGGCTTTTCTATTTTCCCTATAAAATCAGGGCATACTTTTAGCGCAAATTTTCCTGGGAAAAATGTAGCATTTCTTCTTAGAAGTTTCAATAATGCTGTTCCAACTTTTGCTCCCCATAATGCAATATAAAATTTAAAACCTTTTTTCATTAATGTAACGTCCTTTCATGTGTTTAATTTATTATTTTTCTGAATGGTATTATATATTAAAATTATTTATTAAGCAATACTTTTATTGGAGTATTAATTTTAAATATTAAATGGGTTCTAAATTTGATGACAAGTGAAACTCTGGAATAGATAAAAATCTATTTTTCCAAAGTTTCACTATCTAAATTAAAGTTGACTAAATATTTCTTTCGATTTTAACAAGAAACTTAAATGTTTTTTAATTTTTCTTAATTATTGAGCATAACACGCTTTCTATTCTCGAAAGTCTTTTTTCAAATACAGTATTAGTCATATCAGCAATTTCGTTATATTCTAATAACTTAGAGAACTTCTGCATGTTTACCTTATGATATTTTTCAATTGTTTTCTCCATATTCTTTTGTTCAGTTCTTATTTTTAATAAGAGCTCGTTTATTTCTGTAATCAATGTTTCAAGTGTCTCTTTTTCAGATGAATTATTCGACATAGGAACCTCCATTCTAGCAATTTAATGCTATATTTATAATGTTGCCCCCGAATTAATTATGCTCAAATTTTATCATAAAGTAAAACAAAAATCAATAGTTTTGCGAAAATTTGTTCAGTTTTTTTTATTCCACTTACAATATTTTTCCTCCGCCTAAAACGACATTATTTAAATAAAATACTACTGACTGCCCTGGTGTTATTGCTCTTTGAGGATTTAAAAACTTTACTTTTGCTGTTCCATTTTCAACTTTCAAAATTGCTTTTGCAGGCAATGACCTATACCTTACTTTTGCTTCTATTTCTACCTCTTTACTTAAGTCTATATCTAATAAAAAATTTAATTCATTTGCTTCTAGCTTTAATGAGTATAAATCTTTTTCTACGCCCACTATAACTTCATTTTTTTCTTTGCTTAATTTTAGTACATATAGAGGTTCTTTATATGAAATTCCTAGTCCTTTTCTTTGCCCTACAGTATAGTTAATTAAACCATTGTGCTTTCCTAGTATTTCGCCATTTTGTAATACTATATTTCCAACTTTATCAAATGAATTATTATTTTCAGGGCTATTTGCTTTTAGTCTTTTTGTATTTTTCAATTTGCTCTGTGCAATTTCTTTATTATTTTTTATAAATCCAATATAATCATTATCTGGTATAAAGCATACTTCTTGACTATCCTTTTTTCTTGCAACTTCAAGTCCATTTTCTTCTGCTATTTTTCTTATATCTTCTTTATCTTCAAAATCAGCTAATGGAAAAAGAATATGTGGCAAAATTTTTTTATCTATTCCATATAAAAAATACGACTGGTCTTTGCCTTGAGCATTTGCTTTTTTCAAAACATATTGATTATATTCTTCCGAATATTCTATTTTAGCATAGTGCCCTGTTGCAATATATTCACAACCAAGCTTTTGTGCAAATTCGTAGAAAGCTTTAAATTTCATGAATTTGTTACATTCAACACATGGATTTGGAGTTTTAGCACACATATATGTACAAATAAAATTATCTATTACTTTTTCTTTAAATTCATCTCTTAAATCTATTACATGATGCTCTATACCAAGGTTCTCACATACTTTTTTTGCATCATTAATAGCATCAGAAACTTTTTCTGGTGCTTCATTTTGTAAAATATTCACTTCATTTTTTAAATTATTATTTTCTTTGGCAATAGGAGCTTCCCATAATCTCATGGTAGCTCCTATTACTTCATATCCTTGCTGTTTAAGCAATATTGCAGAAACTGAGCTATCTACTCCTCCACTCATTCCTAGCAAAACTTTTTTATTCATTCTTATTCCTCTTCTTTTTCTGAATCTATCTTAATATGCACATCTTTAAGTTGTTGCTCTGTAACCTTACTTGGAGCTCTCATAAGTAAATCTCTTGCCTTTTTATTTTTAGGGAATGCAATTACTTCTCTTATATTATCTGAATCTGCAATTAACATCACCATTCTATCTAAACCTGGCGCTGCACCTGCATGTGGTGGTGTTCCATATTGGAATGCATTGTATAATGCTCCAAATCTTGTTTCTACTTCTTTCTCGCTATATCCTGCTATTTCGAATGCTTTAACCATTAACTCTGGGTCATGATTTCTAACAGCTCCTGAAGCCATTTCGTAACCATTGCAAACCACATCGTACTGATAAGCAAGTATTTCTAATGGATCCTTATTTTCAAGTGCTTCTCTTCCACCTTGTGGCATTGAAAATGGATTATGATTAAAATCTATTGTTCCTTCATCAGATAACTCATACATTGGGAAATCTGTTATAAAGCAAAATCTATATGCATCTTTTTCTAATAAATCTAATCTTTTGCCAAGTTCAATTCTAATTTGTCCAGCTATTTTTTGAGCCTTTTCAAATTCGTCTGCAACAAAGAAAATTGCACTATTAGCTTTTGCACCATATTCATTCTCTAAGCTTTCTTTCATTTCTTCTGATATAAACTTAGAAATGCCTCCAGCTAAGCTGTTGTTGTCATCTACTTTTACCCAAGCAAGTCCATTTGCTCCAGCTTCTTCTTTAGCATAATCAGTCATACTATCAAAGAATTTTCTTCCTTGAGCAGCTCCTTCTGTTACAACAATTATTTTTATTGTTTTATCTTTAAATGCATTAAATTCAGTATTTACAAACAATTTTGTTGCATCTTGAATTATAAGTGGGTTTCTTAAGTCCGGTTTATCAATTCCGTATTTTTCCATTGCCTCTCTATATGGAATTCTTCTAAAAGGTGCTTCGTCCACTTTCCAGTTTGTATGCTCTTTAAATACAGTTGTAAAAATATCTTCAAGCACTTTAAAAACATCTTCCTGCTCAGCAAAACTCATTTCAAAGTCTAATTGATAAAATTCTCCTGGTGCCCTATCTGCTCTAGGGTCTTCGTCCCTAAAACATGGTGCAATTTGGTAATATTTATCAAAACCACCAACCATTAGAAGTTGCTTGAATTGCTGAGGAGCCTGAGGAAGTGCATAAAATTCTCCCGGATGTAATCTACTTGGTACCAAAAAGTCTCTTGCTCCTTCTGGAGAAGAATTTGCAAGTATTGGTGTTTGAATTTCCACAAAACCAAGCTCATCCATTTTTCTTCTTAAAGTTTTCATTATATTTGAACGGAGAATAATACTTTTATGTAACTTATCATTTCTTAAATCTAAAAAACGGTATTCAAGTCTTAAATCTTCTCTTGCTTCGCCAGTTTGCTCTGAATTAACTTCAAAAGGCAAAACATTTTTGCATTTTCCTAATACATTTAATTCTTCTGCATCTATTTCAATTTCACCAGTAGGCATTTTAGGATTTTTATTACTTCTCTCGACTACTTTTCCCTTAACTTGTATAACGCATTCAGTAACAAGCTCATCTGCAACCTTCATTAGTTCTTCATTATCACTTATTACAATTTGAGTAATTCCAAATTGGTCACGTAAATCAATAAATTTCATTGAACCTAAATTTCTAATTTTTTGAATCCACCCTGCTAGTGTTACTATTTCTCCAACATTTGTTATATTTAATTCTCCACAGTTATGATTTCTATACATCTGTTATCCTTCCTATCTTTTATCGAATTTACGCATTCTATTATATAACAATTTAGCATTTATTACAACTTTTTTAGAAGATTTTCTTGTTTTTGGGGACGGAGGAAAAAAACAAGATTTTTTCCTCTCTCACACTAACTTTATTTTTCCAAAATAATTGTAACAGGTCCATCGTTTAATAAGTTAACCTTCATGTCAGCTCCAAAAATGCCTTTTTCAACTTTAATATTTTGCTCTTTGCATTTCTCGCAAAAATATTCATATAATTCATTTGCAGCATCTGGTTTTGCAGCATTTATGAAAGATGGTCTATTCCCCTGCGAGCAGTCGGCATATAACGTAAATTGAGAAACAATAAGAAGCTCTCCTTCTACATCTTTTAATCCTAAATTCATCTTTCCATTTTCATCTTCAAAAACTCTAAGATTACACAATTTCTTGACTAAATAATCTGCTTTGCTTCTAGTATCTGTGTGTGTGACTCCCAATAATACTAAAAAGCCTTGATTTATGCTTCCTACTGTTTTTTCATCAACTTCTACTTTAGCATTTTTTACTCTTTGAACTACAAGTTTCATCGCTGTTCCTCCTAACCCATCTTCCTTCTCACATATTCATAAATCATTATGCCTGCTGCAACAGAAGCATTAAGGCTCTCTGTTTTTCCTAGCATAGGTATTATTACTTTCTCATTTGCCATATTTTGAATTTCCTTAGATACTCCATTTGCCTCATTTCCTATAACTATAGCGCATTTGTTAAAATCCGCTTCATATATAGTTTTCTTTGCTTCCAATGAAGTTACCATTATTTTAAAGTTATTTTGTTGAACCTCTTCTAGCTTTTCTTTTAAATTATCTACTTCAATAATATTAACTCTAAAAATAGCTCCCATTGTAGAACGCACAACTTTTGGATTATATGGGTCTGCACTATCGTTTGATAGTATTATTTGTTTCAAATTTGCACTATCTGCAGTTCTTAAAATAGTACCAAGATTTCCCGGATCTTGCACTCCATCTAATACAACGATAATATCTTCTGAATAATCAATTTCATTATTTACATTATTCTTTTCTACAACAGCTAAAATTCCTTGAGGAGTTTTCACATCAGTAAGCAAATTAAATACTTTTTCAGTCACATAAATTACATCATGTTTTGCAATTTCATATAGCAAATCTTTTTCAAATTCACCTTTATTAATGCATTCTTCACAAACTACAATTTGTTTAATTTTCGCCTCTTCCTCGATGGCTTCTTTAATAAGCTTTATCCCTTCAATAATAAAGCAATTTTCCAAATCTCTATATTTCTTTTCTTTAAGCTTTCTAATGTTTTTTACAATTTCATTTTCTTTACTCGAAATAACCTGCATTTTTTTCTTTCTCCTCTCTTCTCTTGGACAAAAGGGACACTCCTTTTTGTCCATTTTTTTGGACGTTTTGGAGTGTCCCTTTTGTCCAAGCTCCGTCTCTAAAAACAAGAAGTTAAAAACTCCTTTATTTTGTTTATCAATTCCTCGTCTGACATTTTTTCTATTCTTAGTGTTATGTATGGCTCTATTCCTGTTGAGAATTTTATGTCATATCCATATTTTTTTATTAGCGTGTCCACTATTTCTGGGTTATATTTATTCTTGTCGAAGTAGAACACTAAGTTTTTTGAATTCATATATGCGTTTTTCTTTTCTGCTACTTTTATTACTCCAGCTTTTCTGCACAGTTCTTTTATTCTTGCTATTTCTATTAAGTTTTCTAATTCTTTTGGCATTACTCCATATCTATCTATTGTTTCGTCTATAACGTTTTGTATGTCTTCCTCTGTTCTGCATAATGCAATGTTTTGATATACTTCTATTTTTTGACTGCTATTTTCTATATATTCGTCTGGTATATAGCTTGATACGTTTATGTCTATTTGTATTTCTTGTTCCTCGTCTGATGTATCTATTTCTATTCCTTGCATTTCTTTTACAACTTGGTCTAATAAGTTGCAATATGTGTCATATCCAACTTGTTCCATATGTCCATGTTGAATTTCTCCTAATAAGCTGCCTGCTCCTCTTATTTCCAAGTCTCTCATTGCAATTTTGAAGCCTGAGCCAAATTCTGTAAATTCACGTATTGCTTTTAACCTTTTATCTGCTACTTCTGATAATAGTTTGTCCCTTTTATATGTTATATATGCATATGCTTGTTTATCGCTTCTACCAACTCTACCTCTAATTTGATATAGTTGTGCTAAGCCTAATCTATCTGCATTTTCTACTATTATTGTATTTGCATTTGGAATATCTATTCCTGATTCTAATATTGTAGTACATACTAAAACATTTATTTCTTGTTTTATAAATCTTTCCATGATGTCTTCTAATTCTCTTCCAGACATTTTTCCATGTGCGAATTCCACTTTTGATTCAGGTACTAGCTCAGATATTTCTAATGCTTTTCTTGATATACTCTCTACATTGTTATATAAATAAAATACTTGCCCATTTCGTTCTAGCTCTTTTGTAATGGCTTCTTTTATTACTTCTCTATCATATTCTAACACATACGTCTGAACAGGTCTTCTATTCTGAGGTGGCTCATATATTACAGACATATCGCGTACTCCTAAAATAGACATATGTAATGTTCTAGGTATCGGCGTTGCTGTCATTGTTAGTACATCTACACTTGCTTTTAATTTCTTTATTTTTTCTTTATCTTTTACTCCAAATCTATGCTCTTCATCTATAATTAGCAAGCCTAAGTCTTTGAAACTAACGTCTTCACTGAGTATTCTATGGGTTCCAATTACCACATCAACTTCGCCTAATTTTAATTTTTTTATAACCTCGTTTTGTTCTTTTTTAGTTCTAAACCTGTTCAATAGCTCAACATTAATTGCAAAGTTTTCCATTCTTTTTTTAAAGCTTTCATATTGCTGACTTGCAAGTACTGTTGTTGGCACTAAATATGCAACTTGTTTATGATCCATCACTGCTTTAAAGGCTGCCCTTATTGCTACTTCTGTTTTTCCATATCCAACATCTCCGCAAAGAAGTCTATCCATAGGTCTAGACATTTCCATATCTTTTTTTACTTCTTCAATGCATCTTAATTGGTCATCAGTTTCTTGATAAGGAAATTCTTCTTCAAACTGTTTTTGCCAGTCAGTATCTGGGGTAAATGCATAGCCTTTTATTTTCTGTCTTTTTGCATATAGCTCAATTAAATCTTTAGCAACTTCTCTTAAATTCTTTTTAACTCTTGCCTTTGTGTTGCTCCATTCTTTGCTTCCTAGTTTATTTAATCTAGGTGCTGTATCTCCTCCACCAACATATTTTCTAACATTGTCTAAATTGCTTGTTGGCACATAAAGCATATCATCATTTTTATATTTTATTTTTATGTAGTCTTTTGTAACTCCATCTGCCTCTATGGTGTTAACTCCAACAAATTCACCAATTCCATGGGTTTTATGCACGACAAAGTCACCTGGTTTTAAGTCTGCAAATACAATTTTTTCTCCTTGCCTAAAAGTACTGCTAGCTCTTCTCTTTTTTGCTGGAATTTCAAATGCATCTGCCATGCTTATAACAACCAAGTTTAAATCATAACATTCAAATCCAGAAGATAGTCCTCCTGTAATAATGTTCACGGACGTAATTTCATATTCTGCAAGTAATTGTTTTATTTTTTCTGCCGCTTCTTCTCCACCAGAAAGTATCACAACTTTTTTATTTTCTTTCTGGTACTTTTTAATGTCTTGCATCAAAATTTCAATTTCGCTTTTAAAGAAGTTTATTTGTCTATAATTAAACTCAAATCTATTTACAGTTTTGCTATTATTCTCATCTAAATAAATAGTTTGTCTTTCATTATATATGTTGTTCCAACCTGTCAAATCAAAATCGCTAACATTTAGAATTCCCTCTGGAACAAATCTTTCTTTTTCTACTAATGTTTTTATCAAATTGTTATTTTCTATTATAATATTTTCTATTCTTTGGCTTACTTTTATCTCTTCATCAATTATAAGTAATGTATTTTCAGATAAATAATCTAAAAAACTGCTCTTCTTTTCATAAAACTCGTTAAAATATTTATCTATTTTGCTGATATATGCCCCGTTTTGAATTGCTTCAATATCTGCTTCAAAATTTGCAGTAGAATTCTGTCCTTTAATTTTAGGATTATTAGTCTTTTCTAAGAACTCTTCTTTCTTTGCATTAATCTTCTTGCAGATTTTATCAACAATTTGCGAATATTCTGGCAAATCCTTTTGATCGTGTTCAAAATCCAAAACATATTCGTGTGCAGGGTAAATGCTTATCTTATCAGTCATTTCTGTAGTTCTTTGAGATGAAAAATTAAAATACCTAATTGAATCTACGTCATCTCCCCAAAACTCTATTCTTACACCTGTCTTTTCAGTAAGTCCTATATCAACAATACCACCTCTTATACTAAATTGACCTCTGTTTTCTACCATGTCGTTTCTTTCATAGCCAAGAAGTAGTAATAGCTTTTTTAAATTGTTTAAATTCTTTGCACCCTTAAAGTTCTTACATTCAAATTCATTTCCTACGCAAAAATGCAAAACATTTTTATAAAGTATGGCTTTTGGTATCATTCCCTGCATTATAGCTTCAACTGTAGTAACAACAATTTTTACATCTCCACTATAAATTTTATTAAGTACATCAATTCTCTCATATGGCAAATCTTTGCTTTCTGAAATATAGTCATATGATGCAATTTCTCTTTTTCCAAAATACTCTACTTTGTCTGTAAAAAATCTTAAATCCTTAACTAAATTTTTAGCTTGCATTTCATTATATGTTACAATGCAAATTGACCTTCTAGGGATAGCTTGTTTTATTGCTGCTGTAATGTGTGATTTTCCCACGAATACTAACCCCGATATATTTATCGGGGTTTTTTTCATTTCAGTTTCTTGTGTCAGTTCTTGAAATTTTTCTAATTCTTTCAAGTCCTGTATAAGTTCATTTTTCATATAATCACCTTTTAGGTTTTACGGTCAAATTATTTTATGTTACCAGATAATGGTTAAGCCTAACTCTAAGTCCGCGCAGGGAGTTTCTAATTAAAAATTTTCACAAGCATTGTATGCATCGGTTTGTGAAAATTTTTAATAGAACTCCCGTTGCAGGACATGCACAATTTAAAAACCATTATCTAGTAATTTATTTTGTTATAGATAATATCTTATATTTTATAACACCTGCTGGTGCTTGAGCTTCAACAACTTGACCTTTTTTAGCTCCCATAAGAGCCTCTCCTATTGGAGATTCATTAGAAATCTTATTTTGTGCTAAATCAACTTCTGTAGAGCCAACTATTGTGTAGCTTTCTTCTTCGTTAAATTCCATATCAAGTACTTTAACAGTGTTTCCTACTTGAACAGTTTTTGTATCTATTTCAGACTCATCTATAATTCTTGCATATCTAAGCTTATTTTCTAATTCTGCTATTTTAGTTTCATTTGCAGCTTGAGCATTTTTTGCTTCATCATATTCAGAATTTTCTGACAAGTCACCAAATCCTAAAGCTACTTTAATTCTTTCAGCTATTTCAGCTCTTTTTTCTGTTGTTAAATACTCTAATTCTTTTTCTAAGTTATCATAACCCTCTTGAGTTAATAAAACTTCCTTTTCTGAATCCATTTGGTCTCCCTCCTTTTTGTCAAGAAAAATCGTTGTTTATTCAAGCTTATATTTCTACAAACTTGTGAAAATGCGTTTGCATTGCATCCCCAAAAACAACTTGATATATATTAAACTAATTTTCGCATTTTGTCAAGATTTTGAATGTGAATTTTTTGTAACTCTTGGTCAGAAATTGGACCATTATTCCCAATTAATTCTACTATTTTTATATTATCCTCTTTAATTCTACTATACACAGCCTCTAGTTTCGTTTTATCTACTCTATCTTGTAGCAATATGCTTTCATACATCTGTGCCAAATCAAATTGACTGCCAACCTGCTCAAAACGTTCCAAATACTCATCAGGACATGAGATTTTAAAATAATTTATATTCACACCATCGAAACAAGGCTCATCGTATTTTACATTTTCCCCAATATTTACAATTATTGCCTCACGATTTATTCTGTACTTTTCTAATTCTTCTTTTGTTAGATTAATATTTAAAATATATTTAGCTCTCTTTAGTGCCTTTCTTTTATTATTCGAAACAGAAATCAATATTCCTTCGTTATCTAATAAATTATCTTGAATATTCTTCAACTTATCAACATCATTTGTAACTATATTAACTAATCGGAAATTTTCTAGGAATCTTTTTAGAAAATCCAAATTCAAATTTGAATCTCTTTTAAAAACAATATAAATATCTTCTTTTTTGGTGTCTGCATTTTGTTTATCTAATACATATTTCACAATGTCATATTCCATAAACTCCATAAGTTTCTTTCCATTGACTACTTTTATATTAATCATTTCGCAGATATCATTTTTAAAATCTCCCTCTAACTCCTTAGAAAATACCACAGCGTCAATTCCTAATTTTTTAATTATTCTCGCCAGTTTTTCCTTAACTTTTTTTCTATCTTTCTTCTTATTAGACACTGCTATTACATAATTATTGTCAAAAATTCTAATTTCTATTCCTCTCCAGAACTGATTTTTCAAAATTTCTTCTTTAATATATCCAATTTTCATAAAAATGCCTCCTTAAATATACTTGTCTTAAAGTATATTTAAGAAGGTCTGAATTTATTCCTTGAACAGAAGGGACACTCCTAAAAGTTCAAAAACTTGAACAAAAAGGAGTGTCCCTTCTGTCCAAGTTTAAGCATTATTCTACATTAAGCACTTCTGCAATCACATTCCATATTGAGTCTGGTTCTCTTCCTTTTGCCCAATATGATGCTCCTGCTAAGTTATATTGCTCTATTAATGATAGTTTTGCCCTAAATGATTCTTCGTCTTCTATCCATATTCTATTTAATAATCCGTTATCTGTAAATTCTACATAATATTGTTTTAAATTGTCATCCCATATTTTTTCTGCATCACTTGGTACTACTTCATCTACTTTGTTCATATTCAATATGTATTTATCTACTTTGTCTCCATTTTCTTCCCATACTCTCATATAAAATGGTAGTCCCAAAATTATTTTTTCTGACTCCACTCCTTCTTGTCCTAAGAATTTGTCTAAGTTTGCACAAATCCAGTCATATCCTGAGTTTGTACCTGGCGTTGTAGATGATGAACCATTTTGGTCATATGCCATAAATACAATATAGTCTGCTACATCTCCTATTATGTGTCTATCATAACACAAAGACCATTCTTCTCCTCCATCAGGTGCTGTTACATCAACTGATAGAATCGCTCCTATCTCGCTCAAACGTGGTTTCAATTCAATAATAAATCTTGAGAACAAATCTTTATCTTCATCGTGCATATATTCAAAATCAATATTAATTCCGTCTAAGTCATATTCTAAAACTAGTCCAACTATATTTTCAATAAGTTCGTGTCTTAAATTATAGTCGCGCATTATCTCTGCTGTAGTTTCTATATATGAATTGTTTGATACCATTGCCCAAACCTCATATCCATTAGAATGTGCCCATGTAACGTAATTTTTTCCAGCTTCTCCTGCGTTATCATATATTTCGCCTTTTCCTTCATCAACTAAAGAGAAGAATGATGGACTGACTACATTTAATCCTGGTATTTTTGTACCACTTCTATCTGGTGCATATTCATTTTCAGTATAGTAATCCCATACCATACTGATATTTCCTTCAAATTTTTCTTCGTCTTCTATTGTCTCTCTTTGTACAAACTCATGCATTAAATCATCTTGTTTCACATATCCAAGTTTTCCTGCATCTGTTCTAATTTCTACCCAGCCATTTTCCACATTATTTTGACCTTCATCGTTTTGCACTACGGTAACAGTCTCATTTTCTTCAAGTTTATCTACATTTCTAGAGAATATTGTAGGATATGTTTTAACATTGTTCGCTTTTTTACTATCTGCCACTACATATTTTCTATCTTTTGAGTCTATAGTTACAGTGTCTGTTGAATCTATATAATTTATATCCACATTGTATGTATCTTTAAAGCTAGAAAATGGAATGTAATATGTGCCGTCTTTTTCCAATATTGTTCCTTCTGTTTTTATGCTCGATCCATTATTAACCATAGTATTTTCTCCAACAACCATGCTTGTAATTTGGTTGTCAGATGTAGTAACTATTTGGTTATGCTGTTCATCATAATATATATATGGGTCAAAGAAGTTTTCAATATCTTCCATTGAAATGTATATTACACCATCTTGTATAATAACATCTTTCTTTAAATCCTTGGTAACATTACTATTATTTATTATCAAATTTGGTTTATCTGTTATATCTGTATTTACATAGTTAGGAGCTGTTTTTAGCACCCAAAATGCTAATGCTAAAAATATTGCTACTACTATTATTTTATATAAAAATTTACTTTTTACTTTTTCTTCTCTTTTGGCTCTTCTAGACATATTTTTTATTCCTCCTAGGTTACAAGAAATGTTGATTATTTACAATTTTCTTGAAACAATATATCATAAAAAAATAAATTGTGCAATAAAATTTATTGTTTTTTGAAAGTGGACATGCCCTAGTATAAATTTTTTTACTTTTTTTCAAAATACTATTGATTTTTTTATTCCAATAGTTGTATAATTGGGTTGTCGATAAATAATCTATTTGGAAAAGAGTTGTGCCGTATTTGATATTCTGGCACTTTTTTCATTGCCAGAATATCTAATTTTAATATCAAAAAATGGACGAAAGGCTGTAGTCCCTTCTGTCCAAATTTTTAAAAATATAAAATTAAAGTTCCTATTATTGCTACAATAAATCCCAATATTTTTAGTCCCCATGCTGCTTGATTTTGGTCTCCAAAGCCAAATATCTTTTTTGTAATTGTTCTAGCATCATATACCATAACTACGCCTATTAGTATAACCGCTAGCGCAATAAAATCAACTATCATTTCCATTTCTAACTTCACTTCTCCTTTTGCAATTTTTATTTATCATGCAAACAATTTCTATTTCTTTATAATTTTGCATTTTTTCTCTTATATCTTTTAGTTTTACTACGTTGTCTGCAATAATTTCGCATATATTTTTGCTATGTTGCTTGCAATAATTTTTGCATAACATTCTACTGTATTTAGAAATATTGCGTTTAGAAAAATTCAACTGTAAATTTGCATTCAAAAGTTTCTGTTGGCTTTAAGAAAATAATATCTGGTTTCTGAATAAATACTCCTGTACTTTTTATAGTATCTGCTGTTGAGTACCATGGCTCAATGCATATAAATGGAGCATTTGGCTTAGACCATACCCCAAGATATGGAAATCCTGTAAAATCCATTGTAAGTAGCGTTTTTCCACTCTCTTTATTTTTCAAACTAATTTTATTCGAAGTGATTCCTTTCATGATTAATGCGTCATTATTAAATGTATTTGGTCCTATAGCAATTCTTCTTTTATCTATCATTACATTTCGTGCATACTCAGTACCAACAAGTCCATCAACTAAGTAAAGGAAATGAATTTTATCTTCATCTTCTTCAAATTCCAAATAGTAATTTCCTTTCTTTAGCTCTTCTTGGTCAATTTTAAATGCAGGATGTCCACCAATTCCAAAAGGAAGAGTTCCATCTCCAGTATTTATAACTTTGTATATTGTAGTTAATTTGTTTTCATCTAATCTATAAGTTGTATACAATTCAAAATCATATGGATATCTGTTTTTAGTAATTTTATTACTTCTTAGTACATATGAATGAAAATTATCTAGTTTTGTTATTGGTTCAAATTCGAAATCTCTTGCGAAACCATGTTGTGGCATTTCGAATATCCTACTATTTATAATTGTTTGATTTTTCTTTAGCTTACCTACAACTGGAAAAAGTACAGGCCAATGTCTTTTCCAGTACACTTTACCATTTTCGTCTACACAATCTAGCCCTTGATGGATTCTTTCTTCACCATTAAGTTTAAAGCTTACTAATTCTCCACCCATTTTCGAGGTCAGCATTTTAGTATCCATGTACGTAATCTCTCCTATTCTACAAAAATCTACAAAAAACTCATATATATAATATTGTTTTTTTATGTAAATGTCAAGACTTTTGAAGGAATTTCTTGTGAGACACGTGGACGGTTCCTTGAACAGAAGGGACACTCCTAAAAGTTCAAAAATTTGAACAAAAGGGATAGACCTTGTTCGCCTTCCTTATTAAAAAAGTTAAAGATTATCATATATAATTATCATTTGAGAAAAAACGCGATTATATACCTATGCAATAAAAAAGGACTGTCCCAAAAGTTTAAAAACTTGAACAAAAGGCAGTAGTCCCTTTTGTTCAAGCCATCTTACTTAAAGAATAGCGAAGCCTATCAGACTTCGCTATTTTTTTGCTTTTCTACATCTTTTTTCTTTGACTAATAATCTTAGAACAAATATATTTTATTTATATTGCTCAAAATCATTAGGTTCTACTGTTTTTTCACATTCCTTCTTTTAAAACCTGCAGATGACAGCTCCATAAGGTTGAAGCACATTTGCATCACTCCCATTTAGGCTAAAGATAACTTTGCTGTTGGGGTAATGTGCATTAATGTACTTTACTTCATTTGTACGGTTTGCAAAAAGAACAATAATTCCTTCTTCGTTTCTTCTTACAAGCTCCAAAACCTTGCCATCGGAGTTTTCATATTGGTCTCCATTGCAGAAGACATCTGCATTTTGGCTTCTCATCTTGCCGAGCTCCATATAATGCTTCACAAGGTCCGCATTTTCATGTCCCCATGGATACGGCTTTCTGCTGAACGGGTCTTTATACCCACAAACGCCAGCCTCAGTTCCATAGTACACAATTGGAACACCTTTCATGCAGTACTGAATAGTTGCTGCAACTTTAAGCCTTGGAATTGCATTGTTCTTCAAATTGGCGTCATTGTCACATTCCCATTTTCTAAACACGAATGTATCGAAATCGCCATTTTTCCTTCTCCAAGGTGCATTTGGAGTTCTTTCAATATCCCATACCATGCCGTCAAAAGGATTCTCTAAAATCCCTGGACCAGCAAGTATATTAAGTTCTCTGGGTGTATCATGTGTATCGAGATGATTCCACAATACATCTTGAACTTGTACTGGATATTTTGCAAGCAAGCCCATGCAAGCATCCAAATGAGACTGATTACCAAATCTCACCCATCTGCTAATTGCGTCAGAGAGCGGATAATTCATTACACTATCCACTAACCCATCATAAATCTGTGGTTCTGCTTTATAAACAGCAGAGTCCCACATCTCGCTAATAAAGAGAATCTCTTCATTAACAGATTTTGCAGCATTTCTTACGCTCAGGATAAATTCTTTTGGCAGAATTTCTCCTAAGTCAAGGCGAATACCATCTGCTCCGTATTCCACATACTTCTTTGCAGCTTTACAAGCATAGTCTTGATATTCCTTGTAAAGCTTATTGCATTGAGGCATGTCTTTAAAGCCATACCAGTAAATGGGATTATTGCTTGCGTCCCATTCAAACCAGTTCCGATATGTTGCATCGCCATTTAATGCTTTCCGGAAAGGTTCACTATTTCCGCTCATATGGTTGAAAACCAAATCAACAATGATAAGAATGTTTCTCTTATGAGCTTCCAAGCAAAGTTTCCAAAAATCCTCCCAGTCTCCAATATACGGATCTATCTCCGTCTGGTCACCCACATCATAATGATGGTAAGTGTACGACCTAGAAATAGGACTGAGATACAGAATTCCTACAGAGAGACTTTTGAGATAATCCAACTTTTGGATTATTCCTTTAAGATTTCCCCCATAGAAATAGTCGTTTTGGAAAATCCCATCATAGTCAGGCCCCCAGTCTGGCATAGAATCCTCCCATGATTTGATTTTCCTACCGGGCATTGGTTCTGGCGGTGGTCCCGCACGATAGAACCTATCAACGAAAACGTGATAGCCTATCCTGCCAGAAAACCGCTTCGGAATGTACAGTTTTGACATAGTAGACACTCTCCTTTATTTAATTTAAATATAAGGATGAAACTTCGTTTACGCCTATACTTTACTACCAAACTGAAGCAATGTCAACCCCAACTTGGACAAAAAGGAGTGTCCCTTTTGTTCAAGTTTTTTAGATACTTATTCGCTCTTCAAATTTTTCTTTTATCAATTTATTTAATCTTTGATTTTCTTCCTTTTCTAGTTTTAGATCGTTATTTTCTATTTTTTGTGCTAGTTCTTGTACTTGTTTTAGCACTCCAACGTCTTCAAATAAGTTTGCTATCTTGAATTCTGGCAAGCCATGTTGTCTTGTTCCAAAGAATTCTCCTGAGCCTCTTAATTCTAAGTCTTTTTCTGCTATAACAAATCCGTTATCTGTTTCTTTCATTATTTTCATTCTTTCTCTTGTGGTTGTTGCGTTTCCTTCAAATATTAATATGCAATATGACTGGTATTCTCCTCTTCCTACTCTTCCTCTTAACTGGTGTAGTTGGGCTAGTCCAAAATGTTCTGCGTTTTGCACTACCATAATATTTGCATTTGGTACGTTTACCCCTACCTCTATTACAGTTGTTGATACTAATATTTGTATTTCTCCATTTTTGAATTCTTGCATTATCTCGTCTTTTTCCTTTTGTTTCATTTTTCCATGCAAATATGCAACTTTAAATTCTGGAAAAATGTTCTGCTGATATTTTTCTGCAAGTTCTACCACTGACTGGAAATTTTCGAATTCTTCATTTTCTTCTACAAGTGGACATACTACATATGCTTGTCTGCCTTCATTTACATTTTTTCGTATAAATTCTTCTACTCTTCTTTCGAAGTTTCTTGTTACAGGATATGTTTCAATATGCTTTCGATTTGGTGGAAGTTCGTCTATTATTGAAATATCCAAATCTCCATATAGAATTAATGCAAGTGTTCTTGGTATTGGAGTTGCAGTCATAACAAGCACATCTGGATTTGCTCCTTTTGCTACTATATTCGTTCTTTGTCTTACTCCAAATCTATGTTGCTCATCTGTTACAACCAAACCTAAATTTTTAAATTCCACATCTTCTACAAGCAAAGCATGAGTTCCTATTAGCACGTCTATTTCTCCATTTTTTAATCCTTCTAGTACTTCTCTTCTTTTCTTTGCTCGCATTCCTCCAAGTAAAAGTTCACATTTTATGCCAAATTTGCTTAATACATTAGTAAATTCATGCAAATGTTGCTCTGCCAAAATTGCAGTTGGAGCCATTATAGCTGCCTGATATCCACTTTTTGCTGCCTTGTATGCCGCTATTACAGATACAATTGTTTTACCTGATCCAACATCTCCTTGAAGTAATCTATTCATTGGCTTTTTGCTTTCCATGTCTTTATCTATATCTTCAAGTACACGCAATTGTGCTTTTGTTAGCTTAAATGGTAAGTCATTTATAACATCCGACATTCTTACATTTGCATCAAACTGGATTCCATCTAATTCTTTGTCGTATCGTGCTTTTAAGCTTGATAACGCAAGTTGCACAGTAAGAAGCTCTTCAAAAACGAATCTTCTTCGTGCTTTAGTATATTGGTTAAAATCAGTAGGAAAATGTATTTGTTTTGTTGCAGTATTAATATCTTCTAAGTTATATTCTTTTAAAATATAATCTGGTATTGTTTCTACTAGCTTTCCATTAACTTCTTTTAATCCATTTTCAATAATAGTTCTTAATCTAGTTTGCGATAATTTATATGTAAGTGGATAAATTGGTATAATTTTTCCAGTGTTTTTATTAAGTCCATCTTTGTCAAAAACGGGGTTAGACATACCTATTTTTCCATATTTAACATTAACTTTTCCATAAAATTGATATCTTTCTCCTGGCTGAAATTTGTTTTTTAGATAACTTTGATTAAACCATGTAAGCACGCAGTCTCCTGTACCATCTCGTACCAGCATTTTTAAAATTGACTTGTTTCTTCCAAATCTAGCCTCATTCATTTTTGTCATACATACAACATCAATTAAAGCTTCTTCTCCATCTGAAAGCTCATTTATTTTTTTCGGTTTGCTTCTATCTTCATAATTTCTTGGAAAAAAAGTAATTAAATCTTCTAGTGTGTTAATGCCCAGTTTATGCAAAAGCACCACATTATTAGGTCCTACGCCTTTTATATATTGAACATCTTGTTTTAAATCCACCATATGCTCACCTCTTTAATTTGTCATGTCTATTTTATCAAATATACTTATAAAAAAGCAATTTTTTTTACATTATTTTTCATATTTCTATTTTCTTTTTATATATTTTATAGTATAATATTATTGTTAGGCTTAGAATTACGTAAACAAGAACTTTTAATATTTTTAAGAATTTATACATACATTCAATTTAGTCTAATATATTTTAAAAAAAGACTTATAGTCAGAATGAGAGGTTATTATGTGGGTATTTTGGTTAATAGCAGCAGGAATATTTTTCATAATTGAAATGGCAACAATAGGCTTTTTAGTATTTTGGCTTGGTATAGGTGCTCTTCTTGCAATGGTTACAAGTTTTATAACAGATAGCATATTGATACAAGCTATAGTATTTGTAGTATCATCAACATTGCTTTTAATATTTACAAGACCACTTGTAAACAAATTTATAAAAGTACCTAAAGAAACTGTAACAAATGCATATTCAATTATTGGAAAAAAAGCTATTGTAATATCTAAAATTAACAACATAGAAGGAAATGGACAAATAAAAATAGATGGAGATGTTTGGTCAGCAAAATCTTCTACAGATGAAGAAATTGCAGATAAAACAGAAGTAGAAATAGTTGATATAGACGGTGTTAAAGCTGTAGTAAAACCAGTTTCATTAAATAAAACTGAGGCAAATTCATCTTCTATAGATGCATAGTTTCTTATAATAGTTATTAATTTTTTAAATATATATTAAATATTAGGAGGATATTTTATGTGGATTTTAATTGTATTATTAGTAATAATTCTAATTATTGCATTTAAAACTATCAGAATTGTAAAACAGTCAGAAGTTTACATTATTGAAAGACTTGGTAAATTTTATAAAATAGCAGATGCAGGTCTTACAATAATAGTTCCATTCTTTGATCATGTTCGTAGCGTAGTAAGCTTAAAACAACAAACAATGGACATCCCACCACAAGGTGTTATAACAAAGGATAATGTTACTATAACAATAGATACAGTAGTATTCTACAAAGTAACAGACCCAGCAAAAGCAGTATATGAAATCCAAAACTTAAAGAAAGGTATTGAATATCTTGCAATAACAACAATACGTGATATAGTTGGTAAAATGGATTTAGACTCAACATTTAGTTCACGTGATGCAATTAATGATAAATTAAGAGTATTGCTTGATGAAGCAACAGACCAATGGGGCTGTAAAATAGACAGAGTAGAAATAAAAGATATTACACCACCAGCAGACATTAGAGATGCAATGGAAAAACAGATGAATGCAGAAAGAAATAAAAGAGCATTAATCTTACAAGCTGAAGGTGAAAGACAGTCTGCAATAACACTTGCAGAAGGTAAGAAAGAAGCTGCAATATTAGAAGCAGAAGCAGATAGAGAAGCAAGAATAAGAAGAGCAGCTGGTGAAGCAGAAGCAATTAAAAAAGTGGCAGAAGCAAAAGCCGAAGAAGTACATATGGTATATGAAGCAATAATGAAAGCAAAGCCAGACGAAAAATTAGTACAACTAAAATCATTAGAAGCATTAAAAGAAGTAGCAAATGGAGAAGCAAACAAAGTATTTATACCATTTGAAGCAACAAATGCTCTATCAAGCTTAGGTGCAGCAGCTGAAGTATTCAAAGACAAAGATAAATAAGAATAAGAAAATACAAACTTGGACAAAAGGGACACTCCTTTTTGTCCAAGTTCAAGTTTGGCTAGATTTCGCCTAAATATTTAGTTCCGAGCATTTTGTCTGGTAAATATTGTTGTTCTACCCAGTGTCCTGGATAGTCATGTGGATATTTATAACCTTGTCCGTATCCAAAGTCGCTCATTCCCTCTGCTGGTGCATTTCTGATATGCATTGGTATTTCTCCTGTGTCTTTATTTGCTACATCTTCCAAAGCTTTATTTATCGCCATATATGATGCATTTGATTTTTTTGCAAGTGCTACGTATATAGCCGCTTCTGATAATATTATTCGTGCTTCTGGCATTCCTACCATATTTACTGCTTGCATTGCTGCTGTTGCTACTACTAATGCATTTGGATTTGCTAGCCCCACATCTTCAGATGAGCATATTACTATTCTTCTTGCTAAAAACATTGGGTCTTCTCCCCCATTTAATGCTCTTGCTAAATAGAATACTGCTGCGTCTGGGTCACTTCCTCTCATTGACTTTATAAATGCACTTATATTGTCGTAGTGACTGTCTCCGTTTTTGTCAAATACTGCTTTTCTTCTTTGCACACATTCTGCCGCTATTTCATCTGTTATATGTATAAATCCATCGCTTCCCATGTTTGTAGTAAGTACCGCTACTTCCAAGCCATTTAATGCAGTTCTAACATCTCCGTTAGATACTTCTGCTATTTTTCTTAATGTTTCATCTTCTATTTTTAAATTATAGCTTCCTAGTCCTTCTTCTGATGTAATTGCCCTTTTTAAGACTTTGTAAATGTCGTCTGATGTGAGTGGATTTAGTCTACATATCATAGAACGTGATATTAGAGCCTTATTTACTTCGAAATAAGGATTTTCTGTTGTTGCTCCTATTAATATTACTGTACCATTTTCTACATATGGCAAAAGGGCATCTTGTTGCAATTTGTTAAATCTATGTATCTCATCTATGAACAATATGCACTTTCCACTTGGATTTAATAGCAAATTTTGTGCTTCTTCTATCGCTTTTTTTATATCTCCAATACCTGCTGTTACTGCATTTATTCTAGTGAATTTATACTTTGTTGTATTACTAATAACTCTAGCAAGTGATGTTTTTCCACATCCAGGAGGTCCCCATAATATTATGCTAGACAACCTATCTGCTTTTATTGTTCTGTATAATATTTTATCTTTTCCTAATATATGTTCCTGCCCCACGTATTCGTCCAATGTTTTTGGTCTCATTCTATATGCCAATGGTTGACTCATATCCATATTATTCATCTCACATTCCCAAATATTTTAATCCTTGTTTTATTATTTCTTCTACAGATAAATCTGCTGTGTCTATTCTTGAAATAACTGCTTCTATATCTTTTCTAGCATATCCCAATACTTGTAATGCATCTATCGCATCTCTTGTCTTGCTATCTTTTACTTCTGGTTTTGCTAAAACAATATCTTCTTCAATTGCATCTTGTGTTTTCATTTTGTCTTTTAGTTCCAAAATCATTCTTTGTGCAGATTTTGCACCTATTCCTGGCAATTCTTTCAAAGTTTTTACATCTCCTGAAATAATTGCTAATGCAAAACTTGATGGTGATATATTTGCCAAAATTGTTAATGCAGATTTAGCTCCAACTCCACTTACTCCAATTAGTTGTTCAAACATTTTTAACTCTTCATTAGTGCAAAATCCATAAAGACTCACATCATCTTCTCTTACTCTCATGTATGTATGAACTTTTACCGTATTTCCAACCTCTCCCAATTTATCCATTGATGATGCAGACATATATATTTTATATCCTATTCCTCCTACATCTATAACAACATTATCTAAATTTTTAGCTTCCAAATTTCCTTTTATATATGAAATCATAATTTACCTCTTTTCTAATTATCCTAGTATCAGCAATTATTTTATCACAAATTTTAAAAAAATCAATACTTTTCGCAAAAATTTGTTTGTATGCAGTTGCTAGATAATGTTTTCTAGTTAATATCTTGTGCCATTTTCTAATAACTGAGTGTGAACTCTATTTGACCATAGCCACTAAAAATGCTATAATTTCTATTGTAAAGGATGGTTAAAATTTATGGAAAATTGGTTAAACAGAACTGAAATGCTTATTGGAAAAGAAAATGTCACAAAACTTAAGAATTCACATGTAGTTGTTTTTGGGCTTGGTGGAGTTGGCTCTTATGTTGTGGAAGGTATTGTACGTTCTGGTATAGGTCGAATTAGTATTGTTGACAAAGATGTTGTTGATGTAACAAATATAAATAGACAAATAATTGCCGATACGGAGACTATTGGCATGTCTAAAGTAGATGCTGAGGAAAATAGAATTCAAAAAATAAATCCACATGCACAAATTTGTAAAGTTCATGATTTTGTTGCTCAGCAAAATATAGATAATATAATGGAAAGAATTCTAACTCAAAATGGCTCAATAAATTATGTTGTTGACGCTATTGATACTGTTAGTTCTAAAATAGAGATAATAAAATATTGTAATAAAAATAATATTAAAATAATATCATGTATGGGTACTGGAAATAAGCTCGATGCTAGCAAATTTGAAATTACCAATATATCAAAAACTTCAGTATGCCCTCTTGCAAAAGTTATGAGAAAAGAACTAAAGAAATTAGGAATAGATATTAAAGTATTATATTCAAAAGAAGAACCTATTAAACCAGTACAATTTGATAACGGCAGTGTTGATTATGAAGAAAATAATATTGATAAAGAAGTATCCATCTGTTCTTCTAATATGCCCCCTGCAAGCATAAGTTTTGTACCTTCTGTTGCTGGACTCCTTATAGCAGGTGAAGTAGTAAAAGATTTAATAAAGTAAACTTGAACAGAAGGGACACTCCCAAAAGTTCAAAAACTTAAACAAAAAGGAGTGTCCCTTCTGTTCAAAAGCTCAAGAATTGAAGAAAAATTTAAAAAAAGCTTGTTTTTTTCCCGTTTTTATGTTACACTTATAAATAGTCAATTTTATGTATTCATGTAGGAGGTGCAAAAAGAAATGGCTAAATGTGAAATTTGTGAAAAATCAATTGCGCACGGAAATAAAATAAGTATAGCTCGTTCTCATGTTAGTAGAAGAACAACTAGAACTTTCAGACCTAATTTAAGAAGAGTTAAAGCTATAATTAATGGAGATACAAAAACTATTAATGTATGTTCTAAATGCTTACGTTCTGGAAAAGTAACTAGAGCATAAGTTTTATATATTTTATTACGCGTAATTATCCCCTTAGAGTTTATCCTCTAAGGGGATTTATTTTTTTATTATTTTTTGTATATTTTGAAAATAATTGGTAATTATATAATTAAGATTATTTTAATTGGAGGTTGATTTTAATTGGGTATAGAAAAACATTTAAGTATTACTGGAACATCTAGTGTTTCATGGAAAGATGCTGTTGTACAAGCTGTAGCAGAAGCTTCAAAAACAATAGATTATCTTACATCTGTAAGAGTAATTGATCAAAGGGCGAAAATTGATGGAAAAAAATTAATTCAATACTATGTAGATTTAGACTTAGCTTTTGTAATAGACAGAGATAGAGATTAGATTTTTTTAGTATTAAACTTTCAATTATTTTTCTTAATGATAATTGAAAAAACTATTATAAATTAAGAAAAGGACGTGGTTATATGAAAGATATTGAAACTAAACAGGAATATTTAGACTATGTAGATAAAAAATCTCCTAACTCCCCTATTTTGAAGAACTGCTTTAATGCATTTTGGGTTGGTGGTTTAATTTGTACAATTGGGCAATTCATATTTGAATTCTGTAAATATAAAGGGCTAGATGAAACAACTTGTTCAACTATAGTGTCTATCACATTAATAGGAATAGCTGCAATTCTTACAGGCTTAAACATATTTAACAAAATTGGTAAATTTGCTGGAGCTGGTTCTCTTGTTCCAATAACAGGTTTTGCAAATTCGATAGTTTCCCCTGCAATAGAATACAAATCTGAAGGTTATGTGATGGGAGTTGGAGGCAAAATGTTTACCGTAGCTGGGCCAGTTCTAGTATTTGGTATATCTGCATCTGTACTTGTTGGAATAATTGCAACATTTTTTGTTTAATTCCGAAGGTTTATAGGTAAAACCTTACTAAAAAACCTAAATATATTAACAAGGAGTGTATGATTTTTATCATACAAAATGCTTATGAGAAAAATTGGTAATCAAACTATATATTTTGAAACCCCACCATATATCTTAGAAACCTCTTCCATAGTTGGACCCAAAGAAGCAGAAGGGCCATTAGCAAAATATTTCGACCAATGCTTAGAAGATGAATTCTGGGGCGAGAAAACTTGGGAAAAAGCAGAAAGCAAAATAATAAAGGAAAATGTTAACTCTGTAATTGCTAAATCTGGTATATCTAGTCAAGATATTGACTTTTGTTTTGCGGGTGATTTGCTTAACCAATGTATATCATCTAGTTTTGGCTTAAGAGAAATAAATATTCCATTCTTTGGTATTTTTGGAGCTTGTTCTACTTTTGTTGAAGGAATGTGTTTAGGTAGTATTCTAATAGAAGCAAATGCTGCAAAAAATGTATTATGTGCTACTTCTAGCCATTTTTGTAGTGCTGAAAAACAATTTCGTTTTCCTCTTGAACTAGGAAATCAAAGACCACAAACAGCACAATGGACTGTTACAGGTTCAGGTGCAGTAATTCTATCTTGCTCTAATAACTCTAAAAAATGTCCACAAATCACTTATGTTACCCCTGGAAAAATTGTAGATATGGGTGTCAAAGATGCAAATAATATGGGAGCAGCAATGGCACCTGCAGCATTAGATACATTAATTGCTCATTTAAAAGATACTGGCAGAAAGCCAAGTTATTATGACGCAATTATAACAGGAGATTTAGGTCATGTTGGAAAAAGCATATTAACTGAAATGGCTGAAACAAAGGGTTATAATATAAAAAATAATTATAATGACTGCGGTGTATTAATATTTAATAAAGATACGCAAGATACCCATTCAGGTGGAAGTGGTTGCGGCTGTGTTGGTTCAGTATTCTCAGGATATTTCTATAGAAAATTGCAAGAAGGAAGCATTAATAAAATTCTCCTTATGGCAACAGGTGCTTTGATGAATTCAACAAGTTCACAGCAAGGAGAAAGCATTCCTGGAATAGCTCATGCTATAGCAATTGAAAATTTGAATCAATAAAACTTTTATTTATGTTCTGAAAAGTACTTTTACGGAAATGACTGGACTTAAAATATAATTTTAAAGTATAGATTTAAGACGTAAGATTTAAAACATACCATTTAATGCAAATAATAAAAACTTAGTTTTGGAAAGGACTTGACCTTTATGGAATTTTTACAAAGTATAGACTGGATGATGATGTTAAAATGTTTTGTGGTTGGAGGATTAATCTGTATAATTGGGCAAATATTAATAGATAAAACCAAACTTACATCAGCAAGAATATTAGTTATGTTCGTAACAATTGGAGTAATTTTAGGTGGACTTGGAATATATAAATACTTAATAGATTTTGCTGGCTGTGGCGCTACAGTTCCCCTACTTGGCTTTGGTGCAAATTTAGCCAAAGGAGCTATAACAGAAGCACAGTCCTCAGGTTTGTTAGGTGCATTCATCGGTGGAGTAAAAGCATCTGCAGGTGGAATAACAGCAGCAATTTTCTTCGGATACATTGCTTCACTTATAGCTAAACCAAGAATGAAAAAGCAGTAGAGAAAAGGGACATTCTATACAATAAAAAACAAACCTCTGAAATTTTGAATTTTTGAGGCTTGTTTTTTGATTTTCCAACAATAAATTTTCTATCTCTTAGAGAATTGTGGTGCTTTTCTAGCTTTCTTAAGACCGTATTTCTTTCTTTCTTTCATACGTGGATCTCTTGTTAAGAATCCAGCAGATTTAAGAATTGGTCTATATTCGCTATTTGCTTCTAATAATGCTCTTGCAACACCTAAACGAATTGCTCCAGCTTGACCTGTAAATCCTCCACCTTGTACTGTACAAATAACATCATATTTGTCAGTTGTATTTGTAGCTGTTAGTGGTTGTCTAACTATAACTTTTAATGTTTCTTGTCCTAAATATTCATCTATATCTTTACCGTTTATAGTAATTGTTCCTTTGCCTTCTACTAATCTAACTCTAGCAATTGAACTTTTTCTTCTTCCTGTACCATAAAACACTATTTTATCTGTTTTTGCTTTAGGCATTTTCTAATCCTCCCTTACTCTTAAAAATTCCAAACTTCTGGTTTTTGAGCTGCATTTTCATGCTCTGCTCCAGCATATACTCTTAATTTCTTAAGCATTTGTCTTCCTAGGCTGTTATGTGGTAACATACCTTTTACAGCACGCATCATCATTTGCTCTGGGCTTTTTTGTAATAATGCTCTTGCAGTAGTTTCTTTCATTCCACCAATATATCCTGAATGATTTCTGTATACTTTTTGGTCTAATTTCTTTCCTGTTAAAACTACTTTTCCACAGTTTATTATAATTACGTGATCTCCAGTATCTAAGTTTGGAGTATAAGTTGGTTTATGCTTTCCTCTTAAAATTAAAGCAGCTTGTGTAGCAACTCTTCCTAGAGGTTTTTCTGCTGCATCAATTATGTACCATTTTCTTTCTATTTCACTTTTCTTAACACTATATGTTGTATTATTCATGGTAATTTATATCCTCCATTTCATAAATAATTTATATATGAAACCATTGTAAAAAGCCACCGGGGAGAAGCTTCTTGCTTGGTCATATTCGTTATAATGCTATAATATTTTATAACAAAATATAGCAAAAGTCAAGTAATTTTCTAAAAAATGCTTGACATTTTGGGAAATTTGTTATAAACTATTATAGTCAAATAAAGAAGAAGCAATCCACTTCTCACCTTAACATATAGGAAAAGGTTAGAAATTGTATATTTTAGAAGTTATAAAAATAATATAAAGTTTAAAAGAAATTAATTACATATTTCCTTAAATTTTATAAAATAACACGTCAGACTTATAGGAAATACTTTGTAACTTCAAATATGTGGGTTGGTTTGTATTTGCAAATCAATTTTTTTGTGCCTATAGCACATATATTTTATTCGGAGGTGTTTTATATAAAACAAGAATTACCTATTAATGAACAAATCAGAGCAAAAGAAGTTCAAGTAATTGATGAAAATGGTGAAAAAAAAGGAGTTATGAGATTTCACGATGCTTTAGACTTAGCTTATGATAAAAAATTGGATTTGGTTTTAGTTGCACCAAATGCACAACCACCAGTTTGTAAATTAATGAATTATGGCAAGTATAAATTTGAGCAGGCCAAGAAAGAAAAAGAAGCTAAGAAAAAACAAAAAGTATTTGAAGTTAAAGAAATTCGTATTACTCCAAACATTGAACAACATGATTTTGAATTTAAGGCTAAAAATGCTAGAAAATTTTTAGAAGATGGAAATAAGGTTAAAATTACTGTTAGATTTAGAGGTAGAGAATTAAACTATGTTAAACTTGGTGAGGCTAACCTTAACAAATTTATAGAATCATTAGAAGATATTGCTGTTGTAGAAAAGAAACCTGTTTTAGAAGGAAAAAATCTTTTCATCATTTTAGCAAAAAAAGCTGATAAATAAAATATTATGTTGGCTAAGTGTGCCATTGGGGACAGCCCCCCTTTGGGTAAAAACATATACATAAATTTAGTTAGATAAATATATCAAATTAATGATATATTTTGACATAAATAATTAAATTACAAGGAGGAATAAGTTATGCCAAAGTTAAAAACAAACAAAGCAGCAAAGAAAAGATATTCATATACTGCTACAGGTAAAGTAAAAAGAACAAAATCAAATAGAAGACATCTTTTAGCAAATAAATCATCAAGAGCTAAAGCAAGAGGTAAAGTTCAAGATGCATACGCAGATAAGACTTGCGAGGCTGGTATTAAGAGAATGTTACCATATGGCAACTAAAATTTAAAGGAAATAAAATTTTAAGGAAGGTGAAAACAAAATGGCTAGAGTAAAAACAGCTGTAATTACACGTAAAAAACATAAAAAAATATTAGATAGAGCAAAAGGATATTATGGTGCAAAACATTATAGATTCAGAATGGCTAAACAAGCAGTTATGAAATCTGGAATGTATGCATATGTAGGAAGAAAAGATAAAAAAAGTAATTTCAGAAAATTATGGATTGCAAGAATTAATGCTGCGGCTAGAATGAATGGAATTACATATAGCAAACTAATTTCCGGATTAAAGAAATCAAATGTTGTTATAAATAGAAAAATGTTAGCTGAACTTGCAGTTACAGATCCAAACGCTTTTACAAAAGTAGTTGAACTTGCAAAAAAAGCTTAGTTTATATTTAGTTTATACAATATAAGTTTGTATAATAATTGAAAGTTACGTAAGTAGAGAGAATATTATATAATTTGTGTGATTTTTACATTAATTATTCTATTCTCTCTACTTCTATTTTTGAATAATAAAAAAAATGACATCAATATTCAAGGATTTGAACTTTTTGGAGTGTCCCTTTTGTTCAAGTTCTTGAACTTTTTGGAGTATCCCTTTTGTTCAATAACTCTAACAAGAGAAGTGTCACTTTGTCCCGAAAATGAGACAATAGAACCGTCCCCTTGTCTCATCAGTCTATCATTTCCATACTTTGGCTTCCGTCTAGTCCCTCTAAGTTATAGTATGTATCTGGTATGTTACCTATTATAACCCCTTCTACTAGTAAAACTTGGTTTACTATTGTTTCTTTAATCGTATCATATGGTGTTAAAATTGTTACATTACATCTAACTTCCAAATATATTCTATGTAATGTTTGATTTATACCCGCTTCTACAAATTCTGTTCTTAAGTCTGTTTCTACTGTTCCATCTGTCATCATTCGTATTTTTACGTCTGGACCTAGACCTGCAAAGTATTTGCTTCCTGTGAAGCTTCCGCAGTTTTATATTAAACGTACTATTTTCTTCTTTTTCTAGCTCTTCTTGTATAAGTATTGGTATGTCTGATATTACTTCATTTACTGTAATCATGTTTACTCCTATCATTTTTATATTATCATTTTCGTCTTTTATAACTTCACAAAAATCTTCATATTCATAGTTTGCCATAACATTTGTTGCCTGCTCATTTGAAATTTTTGTTGCAATTGATTTTGCCATTGTTTTGCATTGTTCATCTATAATTGGAATTGTTGCCTCTACTGCTATTTTAAATACAATAATCGCAATTACCAATATTGCGATTATTCTAATAATTTTTGATAATTTTTTATTATCTTTTATAATTATTTTGTTTAATTTAGGTAATTTTATTTTATACCTACTAAATATTTTTTCCTCTTTTTTATCCATTGTATCTAGGAATAAATAGCTGTTGTGCCACATTTAGCTTATCTACATTTTCAATTCCATTAATCCTTGCTATTTCATCCACTGTACTACCAAATTTCTTTGCTATTTTCCACAATGTGTCCCCTGATTTAACGTAATATATAACTAAGCTGCATGAATTTACTTGTCTATTTTCTTCTTCTTGTATGTCATCAATTATATTTATCTCAGCATTCTTTACTAATGTTACATTAAAATTAATATCTACTTTAACATCAATGTTTCCATCTTCTGTTATTATAAAGTCTTGCATTCCTATTTCCATGTTTGTATCAATGTTAGAAGTCTGAGTTACTCCTGTAAAGTCCACATTAAAATTGAATGGTATTACTGTATTTTTAGTGTCTACCCCGCCTCCAGAATTATATATATAACTTAGTCTTAACTCTCCTTCATACAATATTCTATCATTTAAAATTGTTTGCTTTGTTATTTCTACGCTTACTCCTACATCATATATTTTGTTAGCACCTATTTCTGGTACTGTTTGCTTTTCTCTAATTTGACATGTGCTTTGCGCACTTTCTCTTCTCTGCATTATATTTATTTGCTTTTGTGTAAATGTTACACTTGTTTTTGGGCTATATAAATCCTGAATTAGATTAATCTCTTGGTTTTTATAGACTTCGCAGAGTACCTCAAGTTCAACTTCTACATAAATTGAATGCTCTTCTACATTATTAGGCTTTATGATAAGATTTTTTATTTCATATTTTGTATCAACAATATTTTCTTCCGAGACATTCTCAATATCAACAAATCCCATTACAGGAATTACATTTTGAACAGAGTTGATTCTATTATCATCTGTAAGGTATAGCAGTCTAACATTAAGGTCTGATTTTGCCAAAACCTTGTTATAGCTGATTTTCACATCTTTATTAAGAATATGCAAATCTGCTCTCATTATCTCTGACAAATTATCTATATTATCTATTACTAATGTATCCTTTGCATAAACTTTAGCTGTTCCTCTTCCTACAAGTGAATTTACACTAAGACTTTTATTTAACATTTGTATATCTTTCAAATTAACATTACTAATAATATCAATGTTTTCATTTGAGGTAACTTTCACATTTACTTCAACAAACGCCTTAATACTAACTTTTCTACCGTTTATAACTTTACATTCTACACTTTTTAGTTTTACATTTGTTTCCAAATTCATGTCTGGCATTACATTGGACATATCTATCATTTGCGTAAAATCAATATTCACATTTAAGCTTCTAATACTGCTGTTTTCATCATCTGCCTGATACATAACATATGTATTTACACATCCATCTAGTCTAACTTTTCCCTCTATAATTTCTTTTTTATAAATACACACTGTTCCACTTGCAGATACTTCGCTTATAATATCTGGTTTCACATCTGGAATGATGCTATCACCTTCTACTATAAAGTTCTCGTTTTTTTGTCCAATTATATGATTCACGCAAATATTGTCTCTAGTAGTCTCAACCACCATTAATACCCCTCCTTAAAATTCTAATTATCCTATATATATTTGTACCAATAAAAAAAAATTCCTATTTCTAGGAATTTTTTACCCAAAGGGGTCTGTCCTCAATGACACTTATTGTTAACATAATTACATTTCTACGACTGGTGTATGCTGTATTAATGGGCTAAATCCACCGTTTCCATCAACTACATCTACTTCAATTATTTTCGTTAATACATCTTTATAGCTATAGCTTACATTTCTATTGCTATCATCGAATTTGATTAAGAAGAAGTCAGGATAAGCTTTTTCAATTGTTGCTTCTTTGGAGAATGTTTTGCTTCTTCCTAATGAACCTTTCACAATAATTTTTTGTCCAATTTTTTCATCAATATCTGTTTTTAAACTATTAATATCTCTTTGGCAAATCATTCAATCACCTACTCCTATCATCTGGGGTTATGATATCACAAAAAGAGGTGGAAGTCAAAATAGGTAATTCTTTGTCGAATTCTTGTACCTTGCTTGTTCGTAGGCTTGTAGCCGTTTTTTATTCAAATATTACATTTATATTACATTTTTGTAACAATTTTGTAACAAAACTTTTCTTAGTTAAGGATATGCCCTGATTATAGTTCTTCTTTTAATTACCTTATTGCTGTTTAATGGTTTTTAGTTATTTGCGTCCTGCAACGGGAGTTCTATTAAAAATTTTCACAAATCGACGCATACCATGCTTGTGAAAATTTTTAATTAGAAACTCCCTGCGCGGACTTTAACTTCATTCCAACCATTAAACAGTAACATTTAAACTTTTAAATTAATAGTGTTTTCTTTTTTCCTCTAGCCCCTATCCCGATTAATTCCTCTTTCTCCATCTCTTAAATCATCTTCAATATCATAAATTGTGATGTATTTATCGCTATCTGTAGTAGCTATTTTTTGTGCGACTACTAAAGGATCTACAAAATCTATTAAAATTCTAGCTGGAGATGATGCAAAATTTGCTCCTGCGTCTATTAATGCTTCATAATAACTTTGACATGCTCCTGCAAATATAACCAAATCCTTATTCTTAGGATTTTTTCTTACATTTTTAACAGTTTGTGCAAAGTATCTTGAATTTCTATAATTGAATATATCTTCATAGCTTCTTCCTTTTTTTATCATGCCGGTCGTGTCCGTGTAACAACTAAAATATCCGGATTATATCTATCTATTAGCATATTTGCAACATTTACTTGTCTACTTTCTGGAATATTTTTCACAATTGCTTTAAGTCCCATCTTTTTGTAATATAAATTGGATTTCTCACTATATTTTCTATCTCCATCTAAATGAAGTATTTTTCCGGTATAAATAATTTTATCACTTCTTTTAAGGAAACTTCCTTTTGATGTTTCCTTTGTATTTACTTTTTTATCTATTTTTTCATCTATATTTCTATAGATATTATCTATTTCTTTTTTATTGATAACTTCTAAGTCTTCAACAGGGCTATCTGCCTTGAGCCTTGTAGTAATTCCTGTAAGTATAGCTATTTTATTATCTATTACTAAATCAACAACAAAAATCACATCCTTATGATATGATATTCTTGCGACGATATCACCCTTTTTTATCATTTTCAACATACTCACCTCTATATAAATAGTCAGTTATTATATAATATGTCGAATAATGTAAATTTGTGATAATATAAAATTGGCAATATTTTTTCATATCAATATTGCTTGGATTTTTATTATGTGTTATTATAAAATTAAATTTTAGAAGGGATTTTTACAAATGAATAGTAATGAAATAATAATTTCACCACAACAACGTGCTCAAATAGAGGCACTCGAATACATTGGTGCTGGAGCTTGCGCCAATGTATATAAAGATAATGATACAGTATATAAAATTATAAAAGAAAATGCTAAGCCACTATATTGGCCTGGAAGTCTTGAAAAATTATCTGAAGTCAAGAGTAATTTATGTATCTTCCCGAATGAAATTTTAAAGGACTCAAATGGAGCATACATAGGATATACCATGGATTTCGTACCTGGTCAAAAAATGGGAGATGTTTTTCAGGATTTATCATTTGATCAGCTTCAACATGCAATATCTGAGGCAGAAATTGGTGTAAATGAATTGTCAGAAAGTAAAATCTCTTTTGATGATATGCACTTTAACAATATAATGTGGAATTCTAGAGATAATTCTATTAAAATAATTGACACAGATTTCTATAAATTTGCAGATGAAATTCCTACCGAAGAATTAAGAAAAATAAATAGAACAAAATTTAATAATCAGTTTGAAACTCTTATGGGAATTAGAGACGGTACATTGGCTAAATATTTAAATAGAAATACAGAATATACTCAATATTATAAAGAATGGTTTAAACGCACATTGTCCGGAGAGGAGTTAAATCCTTATGAATTAATAGACAAAATAAAATCTATAGCTGAAAAGGATTTTGGAATTGAATTTAATTCTATTTCTGAAATATTGCAGAGAGCTCAAGACAAAGTAAACGAATATGAGGACCAAGAGTTAAATATCGAAGAGTGGTCTGAGGGTAATGAAAGTTTACGTAATCTATTAATAAGTTGTAGGGACAACAATGTTCCTTCAATGTATAGTTGCGCTGGTCATAATCATGGTAAGCATGCATATTTAACAGTTCAAATGAATGATGATACAATTGGTAAAATTTATAACATTATGTCTCAACTTTCAGGCACTAAAAAAATAGAATTTAGATTTGCTCAAGATGAGTTTGGAAAAAATCCTAGTTTTACTGTACATATCAATGATGATAAACACAAAAATGAAATAATGGATACTATTTCTAACGCATTAACTCATGAGCAAAATCGAGATGTTTTGCCTGAAGATTTTAAAAAGTTGACTAATATTAAAGATATTCTTACAGAAAACAATATCGGTTTCGATTTGTTATATAATGTTGGAAAACATTATAATAGAATATCTCTTGAGCATTTAAAGTTTGCCAATAGCACATATTTAGAAAAATCTGATTTTAAAGAAATGGGATTAAATCCTAAGGAAGATATGTTCGGAAACACTCTATATGCTCGCTCCAGATTGAGTAAAGAAAAATCTATTAGAGCATTAGATAGTCTTTTACAAGGACTATCTCAGGCATACAGCAAAGATTATATCCCTCCGGAGAAATTAAGTCTACGACAAAGAATTGCTCAAAGAATAACTTCAAATAAGTTTTTAAATAGATTACCTTTTATTGATAAAATTGCAAATAATCAAAAGCTATTGCCACCTGCTCAAAATCAGGTACATCTTTCAAATCAAGAACGAGAAGCTTTTATAAATGAATTGTCTCACAATGGCGATTATAGAAATTTGCCAACAATATCACTAGATAGTGTAACTCAGTCTAAGGAAACTCTTGATAAAAATCAGGCAGGCAAGAATGCTGATGACGATTTAAGTTTATAAAATATATGAGGTATTTAAATGGAAGATGATGAAGATGTAGATGCATTAAGCAGAAAACTAATTTTTTAATTATCGTAATAGTTCTATCGGACTTCCTCTAAGAATACAATGTTACAAAACATAGATTTCTTAGGGGGTTTTTTAATTGGGAAAATTATATATAGAAGAGCGTGCTGTAAATTTAGCACATTATATAATAGACAGTAAAGATACTGTAAGAGGAGCTGCAAAAAAATTTGGAGTAAGCAAAAGCACGGTTCACACCGAAGTAACATTCCAGAACGGTAAAAATAAATCACCTATAATCCCAGAAA
>CAMMVE010000005.1 GCA_946500265.1 uncultured Clostridium sp. | reverse complement strand
TCTTCTTTTTCTTCTATTATTTTCTCATTAATTTTATCAGAATCATTCATCTGACTGAATTCTTTTATTCTATATTTTTCTTTTAAGAATGGATTATCTTCCTTATCACTATTATTAATGTATATATTTTTTTCCTTTTTCTTAAACAACGATTTAATAAAATTTAAACATTTTACTAAAAAGGTATCTTCTCTCACTATACTAGGTAAATTATTGTTCATTTGTTTCTCTCCTTTTCGAATTTATTTTTTATTGTTCTTTCAAGCTTAATATTATTTTCTATAATTCTAATTCATCGTCTACTCTTGATAGTTCTTTTTTTAATTCTCTTAGTTCTTGTTGCTTTGCTATAATGCTTTCTTTCAATTCTTGTTTTCTTCGTTCAGTTTCATCTTGAATTGGTTTGTCTTCCTGCTCTGTCTCTAAAATTGTTTTGTCCTCTGAAGAATCAATTTCATCATTTCCGTTACCCTCATCATTCTTCTGCTCATCTTTATAATCTACATTTTCTTTAGTTAAAACAACTGCTGGCACTATTCCCTCTGGATTAAAAATATCCTCTTTTGTCAAATAATTTTCTTTTGCTATATCGTATATTTCTCTAATAGATGATTTGGATTTTTTGGCTTCTTCAACTTTCTCGTTATATTTTTCTAACAAGGCATTGCATCTTTCAAATAATTTTTCGATAATACCATCGCTGTATTCTCTTTTTTCAAATATTGTTTCAAAATCTTCTTCTTGCCTTATATTTAATCCCTTTTCAGCTAGTTTTTGCTTTAACAAATCAAATAATTGATTTCCTAATCCTCTTATTTTTCTTATATTTTTTTCTCTAAGGCTAACAATATCTGATGTATAATTCAGCCCATTTCTTTTCAACTTTAGATATATTTCATTTGGTAATTGTAATTCCTCTACTTTAACATTTAAATTACTGTCTATCCTTTTATTAAAATCTTCATCACTGTCTTGACCTATTTCTTTTAAAATATCATATAAATCTATAATGTCATTTTTTCTCGTCATTCCAAGTAAATCTATTAATACATCTCTATCCGCATTATAGTTATGCTCATTGCAAAATCCTAAATCTTCTAGTCTAACATTTTTTATGTTTTTATTGCTTTTTATACTTCCACTTTCATCAGTAATATATGCTATTAAAGCTTTTAAATCTCTTTTGCATTCTTCAATATTTGCTTGTTTTGCATCGCATTCTTGAATTTCATTTTTCAGATTTCTAACTGGTTTTATGCTATTTTTAGCATCTTCTATTATTTTATTTATAATCTGTTGAACGCGGCTTTTACTTACGCCAAACATTTCTCCAATTTGACTATAAGATAATTTTTCGCAGCCTATTCCATAATGAATCTCAATAATTTTTCGCTCTTTATCTGTCAGCGTATCTATATAGCCAATAACATTATCTATCTCTATATAATCTCCATCTTCAAAACTTGTCCCCTGTTTTTCCTTATTCGAATCTGCTTTAATAATATCTTCAGCAAATGTGGCATATGCTAGTTTTTGAGTTTCAGTTAATTTTCTTGAAGATATTGTAACTCCTCTGTATCCACAGAATGCTCCCTTACCGAAACTATAATCTACTTCGCCTTTTTTGTATTTATTTGCAAAACTCTCAAAAGAGCCATACTTTTGCTCAATATCTTTTAAATATTTTTTAGGTATCTTACCATCTGTAGTTATAGATTTTGTAACTTTTTCTATATTTTCTCTTGTTTTTTTCATAATTAATATCATTTCCTTTCCCGAGTACAAATATTAACTTTTTCAACTGCATGTTCAATTTTTATATTAAATTATAAAAGCATTAACTTCTTTTCAAGTATTTACTTCCCTTTTTTAATAAATCGTTTTATTATTCTTTCTATAATTTTCAAAAACTTCCAAACATTCTTCTCTGTCTATTTCTTGAATATTCAATAAATCTCTATTTTTACCTTCTAAAAATTCATAAATTGCATTATCTCTAAATCCGATTTCATTTGCATCATTTCGTGTACATGCATAATACACATTTTTTATATTTGCCCAAATTATTGCAGATAAACACATTGGGCATGGCTCACAAGATGTGTAAATACTACATCCAGATAGGTCATATGTTTCTAAATTTTTACAAGCTTCTCTTATTGCGCTAACTTCTGCATGAGCTGTTGGGTCGTTATTTTTTAGAACCATATTATTGGCTTTTGCAATTATTTTCCCTTCACTGTCTACAATAACAGCTCCAAATGGTCCACCTTCATTATTGTTTGAACCATGTTCAGCACATTCTTTTGCAAGTTGCATGTATTTGTTCATAAATAAACACATTCCTTTCTATTATAACTTATTTATCTCTTCTTCACTTAATCCAGTTATCTCAATTATTTCGCTTATATTTTTCCCTTTATCTTTCATTTTTTTAGCAATTTTTCTATATCCTTGTTGTATTCCATCTTCAACTCCATTGCTATATCCAGTATGCTCTGCTTCACGCTCATCCATTAATGCCTTTTGTCTTAATTCTGCCATTCTCCTTACTTTTTCGTCCTTACTCATTTTGTCTAGTTTCTCTCTTGCTTCTTTTATATTCTCATTCTTTTTCATATACCCCTGCACCTCTTTGCTTTCCGGATTCTCCAAGAATTTTAGGCATTCTATTAGCTTTTCGTCTCTTGCTTGTTTCTCCTTATACATTTTTGGTACTTCAATTATATTAAACTCTAAATCTTCTGTCAATACTATTTTTCTTCTCTCTTCTTCTATTATGTTATTAAAAAAATCTCCTCAAATCTATGGAATTTTTCCCCATTTTATGATATAGTATTATCATTCTATGTTTTGCATTAGAATTCTTATGCAATCTTTTTCTTTTGCAAAATATTTTACTATAAATTTAAGAATGCAAATATTTTACATAAGGACTGATAATATGTCATACAACTTTAATGAAATAGAAAAAAAATGGCAAGAATATTGGGATAAGAATGAAACATTTAAAACCAATGTATGGGATTTTTCTAAACCTAAATATTATGCATTAGATATGTTTCCATATCCATCTGGACAAGGTCTACATGTTGGGCATCCTGAAGGATATACAGCAACAGATATAATGTCCAGAATGAGAAGAATGCAAGGGTATAATGTACTTCATCCAATGGGTTGGGATGCATTTGGTCTTCCTGCTGAGCAATATGCAATAAAAACAGGAAATCATCCTGCTGGATTTACAGAGAAGAATATTGCTACATTTAAAAAACAACTTAAAATGCTTGGTTTTTCATTTGACTGGAGTAGAGAAATATCTACTTGCGACCCAAATTATTATAAATGGACTCAATGGATTTTTAAACAATTATATAATGATGGACTAGCTAAGCTTGTAGAAATGCCTGTTAACTGGTGTGAAGGATTAGGCTGCGTTCTTTCAAATGATGAAGTTATAAACGGAAAAAGTGAAAGAGGCGGATTCCCTGTTGTTCGTAAAAATATGAAACAATGGGTAATGGATATTCCAAAATATGCTGAAGTTCTTCTTTCTGGATTAGATGAGCTTGACTGGCCTGAGTCTACAAAAGAAATTCAAAGAAACTGGATAGGCAAATCAGTAGGTGCTGAAGTTAGATTTAAAGTATCAAATACAGATAAAGAATTTAATGTGTTTACAACTAGGGCAGATACTTTATTTGGTGCTACATACTGTGTACTTTCACCTGAGCATGATTTAGTAGATGAAATTACAACACCTGAGCAAAAAGAATCTATAAAAGAATATAAGGCTATGGCAGCTGCAAAATCAGACTTAGAAAGAACTGAATTAAATAAAGAAAAAACTGGATGCTTTACAGGTGCCTATGCTATAAATCCTGTAAATGGAAAAGAAATTCCTATTTGGATTTCTGATTATGTACTTTCAACATATGGTACAGGTGCTATTATGGCGGTACCTGCACATGATGAAAGAGATTACGAATTTGCAAAGAAATTTGGAATTGAAATTATTCCTGTTCTTGAAGGTGGCGATATTACTAAAGAAGCTTTCACTGGAGACGGAGTTCACATTAATTCAGATTTCTTAAACGGTCTTGGAAAACAAGAAGCAATTGACAAAATGATAGAATGGCTTGAAGATAAAGGCATAGGAGATAAAAAAGTAAATTATAAACTACGTGAATGGATATTTGCAAGACAACGTTATTGGGGTGAGCCAATTCCAATTGTATTTACAGAAGGAGACGAAATTCATGTTTTGGCAGATGAAGATTTACCTTTAGTTTTACCAGAACTAGAAGACTATGCTCCATCTAAAACAGGTGCTTCTCCACTAGATAAAGCAACAGACTGGGTAAATACAACATTTGAAGGAAAACCTGCAAAGCGCGAGACAAGCACAATGCCAGGTAGCGCTGGTTCAAGCTGGTATTTCTTAAGATATATAGACCCACATAATGAAACCGAAATAGCCGACCCAGAACTTTTAAAACACTGGATGCCAGTTGACCTTTATGTGGGTGGACCAGAACATGCGGTAGGACATTTATTATATTCAAGATTTTGGAATAATTATCTATACAATAAAGGAATAGCACCTACTAAGGAACCATTTGCCAAATTACGTCATCAAGGTATGATACTTGGTTCAAATGGAGAAAAAATGAGTAAATCAAAAGGTAATGTTATAAATCCTGATGATATGGTAAAAGAATACGGAGCAGATGCTCTAAGAGTATATGAGATGTTTATGGGACCTATAGATGCTGCCAAACCTTGGGATCCAAATGGTATAGATGGTTCTAAGAAATTCTTAGACAGAGTATGGAGATTATTAGTAGAATCTGGTAAAGTACAAAATAAAGAAAATAAGAATTTAGAAAAAGTTTACAACTATACCGTAAAAAAAGTTACAAATGATTACGAAAACATGTATTTCAATACAGCAATATCTCAAATGATGATATTTGTAAATGCTGCTACTAAAGAAGACACAATCCCACAGGAATATGCAGAAGGATTTGTAAAATTACTAAGTCCAGTAGCACCACATATATCAGAAGAAATATGGTGTAGATTAGGTCATAATGATACAATTACATATGAAGCATGGCCTACATATGACGAAGCAAAATTAGTAGAAGACACAGTAGAAATTCCAGTACAGATAAATGGTAAGGTAAGAGCTACTGTAGAGATTCCAGTAGAATCTACTGAAGAAGAAGTTAAGAATATTGTTCACGAAAACGCAAATATTCAAACACAACTTGAAGGAAAAAATGTTGTAAAAGAAATTTATGTAAAAAATAAAATTTATAATATAGTAGTAAAATAAATAGAACTTGAACAAAAGGGACACTCCTTTTTGTTCAAGTTTTTAAACTTTTGGGACACTCTTCTTTGTTTAAGTTAAAAATCTTACTTAAGCTTTGTAATATTTTTGTAACATAAATGTAATATATTTGTAATATTATTTTTGAAATTTTGTAGTATAATATTGATATCGAATTTACCAAGGAGAAAAAATCATGAACGTAGAAACAGAACTAAAAAAAGATGGAATAACTGTAGTGCGTAAGTTAGACACTCTAACTGTAAATACTATTGCAAGAGATATCGCAGAAAAGTTATGCAAGACTTTTCCTGAGCAAAATTTTATATTTCAAAATTTATTTATTGCATTATCTCGTATACCAATGTATTTAGCAGATATTCCTGCCGGATTTGCAGAAGCAACTTATTTTTATAAAAATTCTTCTATGTATTTTAGAAATGGTCTAGATTTGGAAAATCTAGAGAAATTTGCTGTTCATGAATTTATACACTATTTACAAGAAATAAAGGATAAAAAAGGAAATCTAGTTAGATTAGGTTTATGTGATTATGGCGACTTCAAAATCTGTGGTATGGGCTTAAATGAGGGCGCTGTGCAGCTTATGGCAGCTAAGGCAAATGGCTCTCAAGAAGAGATAGTGAAATATTACGGAATTTCATTACCAACTACTAGTCCAACATATTATCCATTACTATGCAATTTAGTAAAGCAAATGGCTTATGTGACAGGTGAAGATGCTTTGTATGATAGCACTTTTTATGGTTCTGTTATGTTTAAAGAAAAATTTGCTTTACTTTGTGGAATTAATAGCTTTTTAAAAATTCAAAATAATTTAGATAAAATTCTTAATGTAGAAGAAAAAGCTATAAAATTAGACAATAAGCTTTTAGCTGATGACTGTGAAGGTTCAAAAGCACACAAAATTGCTAAAAAAATAGAAAATTGTAAAGCTAAAATAAAAGATTTATTCTTTGAAACACAAAATTTGATATATACATCTTATTTTAATACACAATTCAGCAAAATTTATACTACTGCAGATATTGATGAATATAGAGTAAGATTATACAATTACAAGAATTTTATTGGCATTTCAGAAAATTATACTGATTTTAATGATTTTTACATTAATAAAATGATGGATTTAGATAATAAATATGAAAATATAATGAATAATACTCACATTGCTGTAGTTGATAATTCATTAATTGCTAAATTCTTTAGAAAAATTAAATCAATTTTATCTGCATCAGTTGAATTAAAAAGATAAGAAAATAATGTCGGTATTTTCGAGCATTTTTCTATTACCGAAACACTTGGGACACATTTAAATGTGTCCCAATATTTTCTAAAATCTGTCCCCAAGTTTCACTAGATTTTCCATATTTTTAATATCGCCTAAATTTTTCATAAAATAATTTGTTTGCGGCTGATATGCATATCCATCAATTTCCATCATTGTAACAACTGAACTTATTTCATATACTGGTTTTTCTAATTTTTTTGAAATTTCATTAATGTGTATAGGCACATCTGATAATATTTTATAAATATCTAAATATTCTTTAGGCATAATATTTAGATTACTTTCATTATTTTCATCGTTTTTATTATCTGCTTTGATTTTATTGTTTAAAATACTTCTGTTATCTTTAGTCTCTTCATTTTTTACCAGTTTTTTTCTGTTTATAATTTTTTCTAGGCTGATAGTGTCATTTATTATTTGCATCGAATTTGTAACTAAAAAAGCTCCTTCTTGTATTAATCGATTTGTTCCACCTGCAGTACTAACATAAATATTGTTTGGAATAGCATATCCCTTTTTTCCTTCTTGTTTTGCAAGCCTTGCAGTTATAGTGCTTCCGCTTTTGAATAATGCTTCTACTACAAGTACTGCATCTGAAAGTCCACTTATAATTCTATTTCGTATTGGAAATTTGCTTTTATCTGCTTCTATCTCAGGGGAATATTCTGAAATAACGCATCCACCTTTTTCTACAATTTTGTGAAAAAGCCACTCATTTTCCGGCGGATAAATGTGGTTAAATCCCCCTCCCAAAACAGCTATAGTTTTACCGCATTCATCTATTGCTGCATTATGTGCAATTCCATCTATTCCAGCTGCCATGCCGCTAATAATGCAAATTCCCTTTTCTGATAATTTTTGTGAAAACTCATTTGCAACTTTTCTTCCATATTCACTACATTTTCTTGAACCGACTATCCCAATTGTATGCCTTGCATTTAGCAAATCTGTATTACCTAATGCATAAATTTTAGTAGGAAAACTTTTTATTTGCAAAAGTCTTTGCGGATATTTTGTATTATCTATATTTATTTCTATTATCTCCATTTCTCTTTCCTTACCTCGTATAATATATAATTTTATTTCCAATACTTTCTATCTAAACTTCTATACTGTATTGCTTCAGCAATATGCCTTGTCTCAACATTTTCTGCTTCTTCTAAATCTGCAATTGTTCTCGCAACTTTTAATATTCTTCCATATCCTCTTGCACTTAGACCCAGTTTATCAAACGCATTTTGCACAATTTCTTTTGATTTAAAATCTAATTTGCAATAAATGTTAGAAAGATGTGGTGTTAATTCAGAATTAGAAAAAATGCCAAATTCTCTATACCTCTCTACTTGTATTTTTCTTGCTTTATTAACTCTTTGTTTTATCTCTTCGGAAGTCTCTACTCTTTCATTGCTTTCTAACTTTTGATATTTTACAGGAGTCACTTCTACTTGAATGTCTATCCTATCTAAAAGTGGTCCACTTATTTTGCCCATATACCTAGAAATTGTTTCAGGGGTACAAGTGCACTCTTTATCAGGTGAGCCATAAAATCCGCATGGGCATGGATTCATAGATGCTACGAACATAAAATTGCATGGATATGTAAAACTTGCATTTACCCTACTTATCGTAACTTCTCTATCTTCTAATGGTCCTCTTAGAACCTCTAAAGTATTTTTATTAAATTCTGGTAATTCATCTAAGAATAAAACTCCGAAATGTGCTAAACTAATTTCGCCTGGTTTGGGTATTTTCCCTCCACCAACTAAAGAATTAATTGTAATTGTGTGATGAGGTGACCTGAACGGTCTTTCTAAAAGAATCGGAATATCTTTTGAAATTAAACCTGCTATACTATGAATTTTTGTAATCTCTAATGCTTCCTCAAAAGTCAAATCCGGTAAAATAGATGGAATTCTTCTTGCTAGCATCGTCTTTCCTGAGCCAGGAGTTCCGAAGCATAATCACATTATGCCCTCCTGCAGCTGCAATTTCCAATGCTCTTTTTACATTTTCTTGTCCTTTAACATCAGAAAAGTCCATAGAATACTTATGCTTTTTTTGATAAATCTCTTGTATATTTGTTTCAGTTGGAGTTATTTCTTCTTCATCATTTAAGTAATCTGCTACTTGCCTTAAATTTGTAGCACCTATTACCTGTAATCCACTTACTATTGCCGCTTCTCTCGCATTTTCTTCTGACAAAATCACTCTTCTAATCCCTAATTTTTTTGCTTCAATACACATTGGTAAAATTCCATTAATTTTATTTAAATTTCCTCCTAGTGATAATTCTCCAATAAACACTGTATCATCTAAATTCTGCATTTTTATATACTGAAAATCTAGTAAAATTCCTATGGCAATTGGCAAATCGAAAAATGAACCTTCCTTTCTAGTATCTGCAGGTGCCATATTTATTACAATTCTTCTACTTGGAAATTCAAATCCCGAATTTTTAATAGCTGTTCGGACTCTTTCCCTTGATTCCTTTACTGTGGTATCTGGAAGACCTACTACTTCTAAACTTGGCATACCGCTTGATATATCCACTTGTACATCAACAAGATAGCCATCTAAGCCTTGCAATGCCATGCTCTTTACAATTGATAACATATATCTACCTCTTTTATGGAAATTTAGATTTTGAATAAAATCTATAAGAATTAATGTGTATATATTAACAACATAGCAAGTTTTTGTCAATATATTTCACGAAGATTTCACAAAGATAAATTTAAATTTAGTTTTTCATATAGTTAATTTTTTAAATCTGCTTTTAAACTATATTAAATTGTACAAATTACACTTAATTAAACCATGGAAACATTGTGGACAGATTTAAATCTGTCCACAAAATTCTCTTTAAACTTTCTAGAATTAATTTTGCTTGTTATACTTCAATTATCTTATTAAATTGGTCTTCACTGTATTTTTTTATATCTAGAATATTTATCATATTATATTTTTCTCTAACTTTTTTAAAATATTCTTCTATATCAAGCTTATTGATTATATTATTAGAGTTTTCAGTAGGTAATAGACCTTCTCTAGCATTTATCCATGGTGTTTCATAATGAGACATTTTCTCTAAAGCTTTTCCATTATAATATCCAAAATATTTTATAATAACATCCAAAATACTTCTTTTTTCGTCAGCGATTATATCTCCAATGTCATAGTCTATATATAATTGTATGTTAGCTGATTTAAAATTTTTATACTTTTCATAAATTTTAGTATATACAGGTCCATGAACCCATGCCTCACAGTCATTATCAAATAAAAATTTTCCAAAAAAAGCCTTATAAAATCCTTGTGCATAATATAATATTTTCTGCAATGCTAATGGCGTTATTTCTTTTCCTGTCATAATTAAATATTCCGCAATAATTTCTATTTCATCATCTTCTTTATTTTCTTGTGAAGATTTCAGATTATTAATAGCTTCTTTAACATTTTTATATGCTTTTTCAGTAATTTCTGATTTATTTTTTTCCACTAGCTCTTCCATATAACTTACATTATTCAAAATTCTAAATAGTTGATCCGAATAGGCTTTAGAAGGTATATCTCCATTATTATATCGTATAAGTGTTACTTCTCCCCAGTTAAGTAATTTAGAAAGTGGTTTTTTACCTATTTTATATTTTTTCAATATTCTATTAATTTCTTCTGTTGTAATTATGCCTTCGTTCTTTCTATAAGCATTGTCTATTCTATTCAAATTTTCATCGTTAATATCATTGGAAGATACTTCTTGACCACAATTTTTGCATACTCCAATAACTCTATTAAATTTATATTTTTTATCTTTTATCTCAGCGAAATCGCAAACTTCCTTTCTAGAATAATCTACAATTTTATTGCAATTTTCACAAAATCCTTTATTTAACATATCTACCACCTATTTAAATAATTTCTTTATTTTCCTTTCTGGTTCATGAAAAGATATAACTACAACAAAATCATCTTTCTTTAGAGCTATTTTTATATATACATCTATTTTTTGTATTATTCCCCAATTATCTAATTCATATTCTTTACAAAAGATATATAATCTTTCTGCATTATTATAATCGTCTACTGAATAGCAAAAATCTTTAGTCTCTAAAGCTAATACCATTTGTCTCTGTTTATTACTATTTAACCTATATTCTTCTATAAATTTTTTATTCTTCTCTCTGCTTTTACTATTTAGTACAATAAATTTCCCCATATTAATTTGCTTTCTTATAATTAATAAGAAAGCTTCAATTTCCTCTTCTGTATGATTTGTATACTTTTGGGTAATTTTTTCCATCTTTTCTTTCCTTTCATTTAAGCCCCCTTGTTTGTTTTTTGGTATCAATTGATACTATTTTATCATATTTTTGATACCGTGTCAATGATATTTCATAAAATTTAGAAAATCATAGCAGAAGTGAAACTTAGGTGACAGATTTAAATCTGTCACCTAAGTTTCACATATAGCTTTTCCTATACAACAAATGAATCTAAGCCCCTTTTAAGATTAAAATGGATAATCTAATAATTCTAAAAACATGTCAAAATATATTTCTATACTTTTGGCAAGATTGCCTTCTTTCATAAGTTCTCTAATTTCATCTACGGTTGCCCATTTAGCATCTGCAACCTCGTCTTCTTGTAAGACTAATGATGAAATATCAAAATCTTTTTTAACTAACCACACATCTACGAAATCAAACTTTCTTTTAAATGACATTATAAGTTCCATATTTTTTGTATCTATGTCTATACCTAATTCTTCTTTGCATTCTCTTACTGCTGCTTGAAAAGTATTTTCTCCCGTATCGACTCCGCCTCCTGTTTGAGACCACATGTTAGGGAAAAATTTTTTATTTGGTGTCCTTTTTTGAATTAAAAATTCTCCTTTGCTGTTTTGTATCCAAGTATGTACAGACTGGCGATATTCTCCCTCTATTTTCTCATGTCTTTCTGTAGTTTTGTTTAATGGTCTTCTTTTGTTGTCAAATTTGTCTACCATTTCCATAATATTACCTCCCTTTTACCTTTAATAATATATTCACCCAAAGAGGTATGCCCCCTTTGGGTAAGTTACTTATTTCAAATATTCTTCTATTGCTACTGCTGCATCTCTTCCAGCTCTTGCTGCCCATGCTACTGTTGCTCTATCTCCTGCTAAATCTCCACCTGCAAATATTTTTTCCCTTGATGTTCTATGCTTTTCATCTACATTTATGCAGCCCCATTTATTTAGTTCTAATCCTAAACCTTTTACTAATTCCTTTTCTGGTTCAGAGCCCACTGCCATTACAACATAGTCCATATCTAGCATGTAATTACTATTTTCTATATTAACTGGTACTTCTCTTGTTTCCCCTTCTTTTTTTACGAGCTGAGTTTTTATACACTCAATTTTTTCTACTTTTTTATCTCCTAAAATTTTTACAATATTATTTTGAAATAAAAATTCTACTCCTTCTCTTTTTGCATCTTCGATTTCTTTTACTTCTGCTGGCATCTGCTTTTCTGCTCTTCTATATATTACATATACCTTATCTGCTCCCAACCTATTAATAGTTCTCGAGCAGTCCATTGCAACATTGCCTCCGCCTATTACTGCCACTTTTTTTCCTTTATATGAAGGATGTTCGCCTCTTTCTAATAATCTATTTCCTCCATATACTCCTTCTAGCTCTTCTCCTTCTATGTTCATTTTAGCAGATACATTAGCTCCGAATCCTAAAAATATAGCATCAAAACTATTCTCTAAGTCTGTTAGATTAAAATTCTTCCCTAATTCCATTCCATATCTTACTTCTATCTTGCTATTATTGGCTTCTTCATTTTGTCCTAATGCTTCTTGAGTTGATATTTTTTCTATTTTATTTGTGCTTTCGGTAGTTACTTGCGCCTTTTGGTCTTCACCATCTTCCATTTGTTCACTGCTATAACTTCCTGCATTTAAAATTGAATCTACTGTGCTTTTTAATGTTTCTTTTTCTAATCTAAATTCAGGAATTCCATGAGCAAGTATGCCCCCTAGTTCATTATATTTTTCATAAATTGTAATCTTTGCTCCTTTTCTTGCTAAAAAGCTAGCACATGTAAGCCCTGCTGGTCCTCCGCCTACTACTGCTACTTTTTTCCCCTCTAATTCATTAGTTTGCTTCTCTTCTCTGTACCATTCATTTTCCAATGCTTCATCAAATACATATGCTTCTATTTCGCCTATATTGACAGGTTCGCCTTTTATACCTCTTATGCAACTTCCTTGGCATTGCTTCATATGTGGACATATTCTTCCACATACACTTCCTAAAACAGTAGTATTCGATAATATTTTATATGCTTCTTTTATATTTTCCTGTTTTACTTGATGAATAAATGCCGGAATATCATTATTTAGTGGGCAACCTTTTTGGCTACATGGTTTTGCTGGGCAATTCAAACAATATTCTGCGTATTCTTTTATTTGTTCTTCCATGTTATTAATCCTTTCTTTGCTTTTATTTGGTACTTGTTATTATATATTAAATTACTTCTATTGTCATCCATCTGACCGTTTGTATTAGTTTTATTTACTTATCCTCATATAAAAAGTAATGCAATAGTCCTATCTCTTCACTTGAGGTTTTTATTTCATTATTGTCTAGCATTTTTCTTACTTCTTTTTTTGGAATTTTTAAAACTTCAATATCTTCAGTCTCATCAAGGTGATTATGAGTTTTTACCAAATCCTTCGCCAAAAATATTGTTACCTTTTCGTTAGAATATCCTATTGCAGTATATACATCTCTTATTTTCTTTATTTTTCCTGCTCTATAACCAGTTTCTTCTTCTAATTCTCTTATTGCACTTTCTTCTTCTTGCTCACCCTTTTCTATCATTCCTGCTGGAAATGCAAGAACTGTTTTTCCAATAGGTGTACGTGGTTCTTTTATCATAATGAATTCTTTATTGTCTGTTTCTGGTATTATTACTACTGCATTTCCTGCAAGTACATGTTCTCTATATATTGTTTGATTTGTTCTAGGATTTTTATAATTTAATTCCTCTACTTCTAGCCTTTTTCCTTTATACGTAGTCTTTTTATTTAATAATTGATAATCTATTTTTTCATAATATTTATTCATATACATTCTTTCCCTAACTCATAATCTGTTTATATTTTCTCATAACTTCTTTTAAATCTTTCCAGAATTCTATTTTTTTATTCTCATCTCTTAGAAGTGCTGCTGGATGCCATGTTGGCATGTATAATATTCCTTTTTTCTCTATCCAATTTCCTCTACTTGCTGTTATTCCATATTGCTTTCCACAAATATTTTTCAATGCTGTACTACCTAATAGAACAATTATTTTAGGCTTAACTAGTATAACTTGATTACGCAAATAATCTAGGCATGCGACCGCCTCATCATCTTCAGGCACTCTATTTGCAGGAGGTCTGCATTTTACAACATTTGCTATGTACACACTGTCTCTATCGATTCCTAAACCTTCAAAGGCTTTGTTCATAAGCTGTCCAGCTTTTCCTACGAAAGGTATTCCTTGCTTATCCTCGTCTGCACCAGGCCCTTCTCCAATTAGCATAATATCTGCATTTTTATTTCCAGTTCCAAAAACTATATTTATTCTAGCTTTACATAGCTTACATTTATTACAATTTTCTATTGATTCTTCTAGCTCTTCCCAATTATTATACATTCTTTAATCTCATTCCTTCTGTAATTATATATTTTTATTGTTCCAAAATTTTAAAATGTCTCTTGACTTTATTTATAAATATCTACTTAATTCATGAGGTAACTTGTAGTTCTTTATTTTTTAGTCCATAAAATTTTCTATAATTTCAATTTTCACATCTTTATCTGTGTCAATTCTTGCCTTGCCACCAACAGGTATAAGAGTTTTCTTTTCTGTATGCCCGAAATTATTTGATTTTATTATAGGAAATTTATACTCATCACCTAACACATCTAGCAATATTCTTTCTAATGCTACACTTCCATCATAATTTCCAACCCATATTCCTTTTAATTTATCAAAAACTCCATTTTGTTTCATATAATAAAGGTGATTTGACACTAATTCTGGTGGTGATTCTAAGCAAAATTCTTCTATGAATAATATTTTATCTGTGAAATCCATTTTATAAGCCCCAGCTGACATTTGGCTTACTAAACTCAAATTTCCACCTACTAAAATTCCCTCAGCTTTTCCTTCTTTTACAGTTAAATATTCATCTTCATCTCTTCCCAATGTCATATCTCCTTGCATAAGTCTCTTTTCAAATTCTTGATATGCATATGGTGTAGCCCACGAAGTTAACGCTTTAAAAGTAGGTCCATTAAATGTAATAACGCCTGTTTTTTCATAAATAACATTTTCTAAAGATGTGCTATCACTAAAACCGCATAATGGTTTTGGATTTGCTTTAATAATCTCATAATCCAAATATTCAAAAACAGAATTTGAATTAAAGCCACCACTAACGCAAAAAATCATCTTAACCTCTTTATCTTCAAACATTCTGTTAATATCATCTGCTTTTTCTTGTGGAGTAGCACTATATCCTAATGTATCTTTAAAAGCATTATTTCCAAATTTAATTTTTAATCCTCTTCCTTCTAATAGCAAAACAGAATTATTTATTACTTCTAAATCATCCTTATCTATTTTTGAAGATGGAGCAATAACTCCAACTGTGTCTCCTTCTTGCAATTTCTTAAACATAAATTTTACCTCTCTGATATAAATGTGCCATTGGGACCAGCCCCCTTTGGGTAAACTTTCGCTGTGTTATATATTATCATTGTTTAGCTTTTTTTTCAATATCTTAATACTTTATTAGCAGTCCTATTTTAACAACTTCTGCAAATTTTTTAGCTTTTTTTCACGTAGAAAAATATTTTGTTGTCGAATTCCGTCGAACGATTTTACTTGATTTTTCTATTTGTTCGTGATATATATTTTTAAAATTGAGTATTTAATTTCTAAAATATTAGTTTTTTTCAAATTACTTTTATTCTTTTTAGTTTTACTTTATTTTATTACTACTTTCTCTAAAAGTTATTTCTTTTGAATTTCCTAATTGTTTTAGTTATTTTATTTCAATTTTATAATCTATTATTTTTATTATTTAATTTATATCTGTCGCCATTATTAATCTATATCGTTCTCAATAATTTTTTGTTAACAAAGAATTATCAATTTTACCCCTCGATATTTCACCCATATATTTTTGTGTTATTTTTAAGTTAAATTTATAAAAATGTTGATTATAGTTATTTTCTATTATATAATTGGAAGGAGAAATGCTTATGTTACAAAACATGTCTGATTTTATTAAAGACAATTCCAGACTCGATTTAAAAGATGATTATGTCTTTAAAAAAATCTTTTCTAAGCCTGAAAATAGTTCTGAGCTTAAAGAATTCTTGGAGGCTATTCTTAATATTTCTATTAATAATATTGAAGTTAAGAATCCTGAACTGCCTAAAAATTACCCTGATGAAAAGCTTGGTATTCTTGACATTAGAGCCCATGTTAATGACGATATTATTATTGATGTTGAAATGCAAGTTGGTAATGTCTATACTATCGTTAATAGAAATATTTCTTATTTATCTAGGATTATTGCGGAACAGCTTCGAGTCGGAGATAAATACCAATACTTAAAGAAATTTATCTCTATAAATATTCTTGGAGATAATCTGTTAAAAAGAAATGCTTATCATAGTATAGTGCATTTAAAATTTGAAGAAACTGACCCTATAAAATATGTAGATATGGGCTATGAACCTGAACAGCAAATTTTAACAGATAGAGTAGGATTTCATTATATAGAATTACCTAAATTTTTAAAGCAGAATCCAGGAATTAGCAATGAATTAGAGCAATGGCTATGGTTAATTATTGGAGAGGAGGACAAAGTTAAAATGGCAAGTGAAAAAAATAAATCAATTGAAAAAGTTGTTGAGGACTTAGACGAAATGAGTGCTGATGAAAATGAAAGATTAGAGGCATACAAGAGAAAACTTGCTATATGGGATTATAACGTTTCTATTAATGAAGCTACAGATAATGGTAAAAAAGAAGGTAAAAAAGAGGAAAAATTGGAAATTGCTAAAAATTTAAAGAAGCAAGGCATTGAAATTGAAATTATCATTAAAGCAACCGGTTTATCAAGAGAAGAGGTTGAATCATTAAATTAGTCTATATGAAATATTGTAAAGATGATTAAAAAATAGCTACCACCATTTGGTTAGTAGCTATTTAGAGATTTTGCAGTATTTTGTGCCTTACATCGATTCCAAAAATTCCAAAATTTCAGATGCTTTTTTGTCGAAATGCTCTTCATACTTTTTAAGCAAAAGATACTCTAAAATCTCTTTGTGAGACTTTAAATCTCTAATGCATCGTTGCATTCCGTTTATGGAAGGAGAAAGGCGTTCCTTTAATTCCTTTCGATTAATCTCTCCATAAAAGAATTCAGTAAAGCTATCCTCCAATTCTCTTTCGGACTGAATGTCCAGTTTTACGGTAGTCATATGTTGTGATACTTGAATAAGTTTGAGCCATACTTCTTCATAACATTCTTTTGCTCTCTCCATTGGTAGAAGTTGTTCAAATACCAGCATAGCAGCATTTGAAAGTTCCTCTACGACCTCTAAATCTTTCCGTAATACAAAATAAGATTCTAGTTGGTCCATAACTTTCATGATTAATCTCTCCTAAAATTTATTTGGGAAATCCCCAATTTTCTATACTATTATATCACAAATTAAGTTTATATGGTAGTATTCTTGATTAATAAAACAAAAGCCCCATTTCTTCCAGATTTTTCCTTATCCACTCTATGTGAATGAAACAACTCAGAATTGCAAACTGTACATAATCCGCTATCTATAATGTTTTCCTCTAATAATCCTTCTTCTTGTAACATCATTTTATTTAATATTGTAGTATCAATATTATATTTTTGCTTGCCATCTGCCACCCTACCTTTAAAAATAAATTTATCTATTTTGCACATACTTTCAAATTCATTTTTAAACATTTGCATCACATCTTCGTCTACTTCAAAATGGCATTTTTGAATGCAAGGAGATATGCAACAAATTATATTCTCAGCATTACATTTACATTCATTTTTCAACTTTTCTACAGTCTTTTCTCCTATCCTCTGCAATGTTCCTCTCCATCCAGAATGCACATTTGCAATTACTTGATTCTTATAGTCGTAAAACAATAAAGATGTGCAGTCAGCAGATGTTGTGCATAAACAAATATCTTTCTTGTTTGTTATTAATCCATCAACTTCGTTGAATTCTTCGTTTGTATTATTTACAATTTCAATTCTATCTGTATGAGTTTGATGAGGTTTAACGATATTTCTATAATCAAGATTAAATAGCGCCCCCACTTTTTTATAGCTATCAATAAGAGGACTCTCATCTGCATTTCTCACTTGAACATTTATATTGTTTTTTCTCAAAGTATATCCATGTTTTATATTTGGAAATTCTAATAATCGCTTAAATTGCAAAATTTCTGTCCCATCAGGAAATTTTTTTATTATAATATTTTCGTTTTCCATTATGCATCTCCTTTCTTGTATTCAAATAATATTAAATCTTGATGTACTACATATTATCCAAAATAAACTCCTTACTCTCATTCCCAATATAATTGTATTCTTTCTTGCAAATACCAGTATTAAAATTACAAATAGCCCTGTATTTACAATACTCACATGGTGTTTTGCCATTTTTCAATTCATAATATGGTTTTATTTCAATATTGCCAGACAAAATTTCATTTCCTATCTGTTTTACAATTTTGTTTGTGTAGTTCTGCAATTTTTCAAATTGTTCTCTTGTAATTGTACTAGCTCTATTAGATAAGTTTCCGTCCTTATCTATATATGCTGGAATTATATTAGAATTCCCTTTTTCTAGCGTTTTGTCCATTTTCTTTACAACATTAACATCAGCTAATACTAATCCTTTCATTTTAAATTGCTTCCTAATTTCATCTTCCAATTTCGTTTCATCAATTTTCTTTGAAGCTTTAACGCTAGGATCAATTAAGTTGAAATAAAGCGCTCCAGCTGGTATAACATCTTCTATATTGCAAATTGCATCTAAATAAGTAAGTAATTGTAATTGAACTCCTGCCACCACTTCGTTCAAGTTAATATCTTTTGCAGATGATTTATAATCTATAATTCTAATGTAATTTCCATCTGGTGTTTTTGCTATATCTATTCTATCAATTTTCCCAGTGATTTCAATCTTTTTTCCGCTTTCCAAATTCAGAACTATCGCAGGATATTCTTTTCCATTTTTAAATTCCATCTCATGTCCCATAACTTCAAAATCGCTATATTTTAAACTATTTACAATATATTTTATTGATTTTTTAACAACTTTTTTTAATCTATTCGATAAAATTCTGTATTTTGGTATACCTGTTAAAATATAGTTTTGCTTTAATCCAAGCTTTTCTTCTATAATTTCATCAACTATTTTTTCTATTTCCGCTTCCTCTATAGTCTTAATATTCAATTCCGCTTCTTGCACTCTATCAAAAAAGCTATCTATAACATCATGCATAAATGTTCCTGTATCTATGGACTGAACTTTAAACTCTTGCCTCTCTGATAGGTTTAACCCATATTTTAAGTAATACGAGAATGGGCATGATTTATATTGCTCTAGCCTAGACACACTAGTTCTTAAAGTATCTCCGTATAGTTTATCAAGATTTTCTTTATCAACTTTATCTGTTTTCAAATTGTAATTCAAGGCTTTGATGCAACTTTCTAGCTTTGTTTTCCATTTGTCACTTTTGTCAAAGTAATTATATAGCCCAAACCAAATTTTATCTATTTCTTTTCCATCTCTAAATTCTCTCAAATTGTCTAAAAGTTCTTCAAAAACATTCTCTTCTGTTATAATTTCATCTTTCTTATTAATCACATCACTATCTTCATTTAAATTTGGATAAATTTTCTTTACTCTATTTACCAAAATAGATGGTCTAAGAGACTTCCCCTCTAAATCTGATGATGCATATGATAAATATATCTTTTCCTCGGCTGTTGAAAACGCTTTATAAATATTAAAGTTGTCATCATATAATTGCTCCATGGTGCCTTTTGCAAGCTCCGTTCCTTCTTCTTTTAACTTTTCTCTGTCTTTATCATTGAAAAATCCTTCATTTTTATTAACAGATGGAAACATTCCGTCATTTAGTCCTATTATAAATACAGCTTTTACTTTGTGACTCCTAGATCTATCCACATCTCCCACAATTACTTGGTCCTGCGTACTTGGTATTTTGCCTAATCCTGTATTGCTTAATCCTATTTTAAGTAAATCTGCATATTTTTCGAAACTTACCTTTTTATCTCCTAAAACCGAAACCAAATCATCAAAAACATCCAATATAATTTTATAGCTTGACTCATATTCTTTTGCCTTTTCAAGCTCCCCTATTTCTTCCAATTCTGCAATATGCTTTTCCATATTAATATCAATGTGATTAGCTATTAAAAATTCATACAAAGTTTTTGTGATGTCTTTAACGCTCTTCTTTCCTGCAAGTTCGTTCTTAAAATTTAGAAGTGGACCTATTATTTTATCTCTTATATGTAATATTTTTTCTTGTTCTTCTTCTGTCTCTTTATAGAATATCCACTCTCCATTATACCATTTACTTCCTTTGATGCCCCATCTTACTGCATAATTTTCTACTCTCCATATATCTTCTTCATCAATATTATCTACCACCCCTGTTTTTGCATATTCAAGTACACTTGCAGATGACCAGTTCTTTGCAAAGATATTAATTACTGCAAGCAAATATTTTACAAGAATATTTTGATTCAAATCTTTTTTCTCATCTATAAATACAGGAATATTATATTTTGTAAATATTACTTTGCATAAATTTGAATATCCTTCCAAATCTTTTGTTATAACAGCAACATCATTAAATCTATAATTTTGGTCACGCACAAGCTTTATAATACCTGTTGCAACATGTTCAATTTCCGAATATTGATTTTTAGCCAAAAACAGTTCTATATTATATGGTTTTTCTTCAAACTTTTTATATGGAAATGCATATATATTTTTCTCTAAATGATTTAGTTCTTCATTTTTGAATCTATAAACTTTTGTTAATTCTACTGGCTTTTCTATACGCACATTTTCTTGTTTAGCTATATAATAAATCTTGTCCAATGTTAATTTATTCATGTAAAAAATATCTGTATCCATATTATTGCTTAAATTGATGTCATCTGTGCAAACTGTAATATTTACTTCATTGGCTTTTGTAAGAAGCTTCCTAATAATTTCATATTCTTGATGAGTAAATCCAACAAATTCATCTATGTAAATATCTACTCCATCAAAGTCATGTACTAAATCTAATCTCTCAGCAAGCAAGGTAAGACTGTCGTTTTCGTCTATATAGCCATTTTCAATTTCTGCTGTGTACTTTTCATATACTGTAAGCATATCATTAAGCTTAGACTTTAAATATTTATCTTCTTCTTTATTCATTGCATCTCTAAGATGCTCTACTGTAATTCCATGTTTTTTAAACTCGGTGATTTGTGTTCCTATCAAATCAACATTCTCTGCTGACTTTCCTATAAACTTCAAATCATTTTTCTGCTCTGAAACAATATTATATATAATCATCGACTTTCCAGAAGTAGACAAATTTGAAATATTGGAATTTCCAGTCTCTTTTAAAACTCTATAAGCCATACGATTAAAAGTTAAAACTTCAGCAGATATAACAGATGACGCATCTACGGCATCTAATAACTTTTTCTCCGCTGTAAAAGAAAACTGTTCTGGAGTTATAATATAAATTTTTCTATTATTATTCTTTATTTTCTCTGCTATTTCATTAAATATGTATGTACTCTTACCAGTACCCGATTTTCCATAAATAATCTTTAAACTCATACTTCTACTCCTTCTGTCGTTTTAGGGACAGGTCTCACGGCGACAGTTAGCCATATAGCTTCACTAGCACCTAGATTTGCTCCATTTTATATATTGGCATATTATATTTTTCATGTCGCTTGCAGGCCTGTCTCTCTGAATGCCAGATTGTCGCTTGCAGGCCTGTCCCCTGAGCGACAGCTTGTCGCCCGGAGACCTGTCCCTAAAACGACAATTAATTTGATTCGAACAAATAGTATTGTATATTTTCACGTAACATTTTAGTTTTTTGCATTGTGTCCGTCATTTCTTCATTGGCATAATAAATGTTTCCGCTTGTATCTAATGTTATGTATTGATTTTGTGCTGGCAAAATATTTCTTATGTTATATAGCCATTTATAGTATGGTGATATCTCTATATCCATTTGGTTTATTATATTTGTAAGTAACATATCTGGGCTTATATACTCACTGCCAAAATCTATTTTTGTGCCATAGTTCGATAATACTAGTGCCTCTGTTGAATATTTTCTTAATAAATCCACTTTTTCATCGCTAGTGTTAAAATATGATAGTTTTGCCAATACATCCTCTCCATCGATATTATACAAATATGGTAAATGGTCTCCTAATACTACAATTATTGTTGGTTCTTCTATTTTTTGTATTTCTTCATATAGTCTTTGTATTTGAACATTGGTATCATATACTCCTTGTGCATATGATAAAATTATTCCTGTATCTTCTTCCGATAATTTAGTACTTTCTACATTTATATCATATCCATCATATACATCTTTGTCAAATGGCATATGTGTTTGTATAGTAGCAGTCATATAAAAAATCTTCTCATCTGGACTTTTGTTTTTTAATGCTTCGATTACCTCATCAACTAATGCCTCGTCAGATATATACGTTCCCTTGATTTTTTGTTCATAGTCAGGCATATCTGAATAAGCATTTATATATTCATCTATTCCTAATTTTTTATAGATATTTTCAGATAGGTAATAGTCCCTTCCGAAGACCACTTTAGATGAATATCCATTATTTTTAAGTTCTTTTATAATTGAAGGCTTTGCCTCTGAATCGTTTTTTCTATATAATTGAGCAAATGGATGGTAGCCTGTTGGAAAATACGCTAAATTTCCACCCGTTAATAATTCAAACTCAATATTGCTAGACATTCCACCATATGATGCTGACAATAAATTTACTCCGTTTTCTGTTTCTTTTAACTTCCTGAAATTTTCTGTAATATCCTTATCAAATTCTATTTCATCTATTTTTTCTATGTCCCAATATGATTCCTGAAACATCACTATAATATTGGGTTTTTGCAAATCTTTTTCTTCTACTGCAGAAGCATTCGCTTGTTCTAGTGTGCTTATAACCTGTTCTTCATTATAATTACTAGGCTCAATTTTTCTATTTTCTAGCTCTAATCCATAAATGCCTCCAAGCACACCATATGTAGCATAATATTGTATATCTGTAGTAATAGCTTCATAATCTTTTCTTTCATCAACATTATATATACTATTTAAAATAAATTGATCTTTTGCGTTAATTGGCACAAACATTATGAATAATACCACTATTACGCTTACTCCTGTAATTACCCTAACTTTTATATTGCTAATTGTAATGCTATTTAATTTAGATAAAATGCATGCTCCGATAAGCAATGCTAATAGAATTCCCATTTGCACATAATCTATATGTGATAAGAAATCATTTTTTACAATTCCAGTTATTCCTCCAATATTACCTAAAAAGAATAAATCTGATGGATAAATTGGCGATGCAGTGTAATAGAATTTTACATTATTCACTATTGAAAGTACAAATATAACCAAAGAAATTATGTATGTCGCTATGTGTGTTTTCTTTACAAGTACAGTAATTAACACATAAATTAAATACATCATTGTAAATGATAAATACAAAGTTGGAATATGTAATGTATATAAAAATAATGTGTTGCAAAATCCATATGTTAGCAAAATATTTAAAATTATCGGAATAATTCCTGTAATAATTGCTTCTTTTACGCCTTTTAATTTCTTTTTTTCTGCTTCCATCTTATTCCTCTTTATCTTTTATACTTTGGGGGTAGGTCTATTAAAAAGCACCTCCACCTCCGCCGGCGTCCTCCACCACCAGAGAATCCGCCTCCACCTGAGAAGCCTCCGCCTCCGCCAAAAGACGAACCTCCACTGCTGCCACCTGAACCAGATCCCAATTTGGAAATGAAAGACCTATAACTTCTTACAAATCTTCTATCTAAACTTGCATACGTATAAAACCAGTAATAATCTGACGCAACAAAATCTAGAAATTTATTGCTTTCTGCAAGTTTCATTAAATCATCATCTATGTATAAACCTTTTAATCTTTTGATTATTTTTTCGCCAATTCCAAAGCTTACAGCATAACATAAATATTTATCCCATAGCTCTATATGCTCAATATCCTTTTCATCTAATAAAGTATAGTTTTCTATTTTATCCTTTAGCAAATTTAATTTCTTATAATCCGCTAAAATTTCGTCGTTATTTTGTAACATCAAGTTATCTGTCAGAACTATAACTAATGCTATACAAATTAGTATTTCATCAACAATTATATACTTTACTGGTGAAAATGCTGCTGTTAAAATAATTATTACAGCAAATATAAGTATTATACTTATTGCAGTAATTACTGATTTTTGTCCTGTTATCTTTTGTAATATATTGTTTACTCTGTGTCGAATTGTAACTATTAAACTTATTGGTATAAAGCCCAACAATATTACTAATGGCCATAATCTTAGACTACTTACTGCTATCATTTGCAAAATAGCTAGTCCAGGCAAGTTTGCATCAAATCCGTTAAACATAATATGTTTTACAACAAATACAATTACTGCAATTAAAAGACCAACATTTAATATTCTCAAAATCTTAGGAACTTTTGGCTGATTTGCTCCTATTTCATTCAATTTACTTTTTACTAACTTATCTAAATGCTTAAATTTTGTATTTGCGTTTTGGTCTTTTGCAAGAGTTTCTAACCTTCTTCCTAGCTCAACTCTATCTGATTGATTAGCAAAAACCCAATCATAAACAAATCTTTCTATTTCATCCATATTCTCTTCGTTTTCATTATTTGGGCTTATCCTGCAATCATATTGTTCACCTTTATTATCTGTGAATGAAGTTATTTCTAGGTTAATACATTTTTTATCTATTAAATTTAAAATTATGGCAATTATATCTCTTGCTAAAATTTCTCTATTACCTTGAATACACCCTGCAAGCATTGGATTATATTTTTTGAAAAGTTCTTCTTCATTCAATTCATATACTTCTACTTTTTTCTCTTTTTCAAAAGTTAATAATAAAATTATCCAATATATAACAAGTACTATCGCAAATAAAATCATTCGTTGCGTAAATTTATTTTTCTCGTCTTGATTTTTTGCAATTACTTTCTCATCTGAAAAAATCATATCCCTAGCATCTATTCTTGACAATTTATTAGAATTTTCTATATTACTTTTATCAAATAAGACTCTTGCTGCTACATATTGACCTTTGCGTACTTTATCAACACTAAAATTAGCATGGGTATTGCCAATGATTTTCGAAACGCCATTCAAAGGTCCATGTCCCCAAATATATATTTCTTCTTTATTGTTTGGTAAATAAACATCAATATTTAAATTATTAATATCAACATCCCATTCTCCACCAATACAATTATAATAAAGTTCTCCTATATCATTATGTTTAACACATAGATTAGTAATATCATAATCTAAAATAAAAGTCTTAGTTATATTTGTAGATGGAGAATAAACTTTTATATTTTCAATTCCAGCTTCTTTACTAACTGTATATTTACCAGACGTACCATTAGAAGCATAGCTAGCCTGTTCATATTTTATATCTTGGCTATCAGTAATAGAATTAATAGTAATTCCAGAACCGGTATATAAACTATCTCTAATTTTACTGTTCTCTATAACATCATCATATTCTTTATCTTCAATAACATAAGGGATGTTTATATAAATTCCATTATAAACGTCATTGAAATCATATGTAATGCTCTGTTTTATATTAACATCGCCATTATCAAGCACAGTTGCTTGAATGTTCATTTCTTCTATGCTATAGCTTCTTGCTTGCGTGCTAATTTGCATTAAAATCAAAAAAACTATTACAAATAATAATGTATAAAAAAACTTTTTAATAATTTTCATATGTTACTCCTTTTCTACTTTTGGGACAGGTCTCACGGCGACAGTGCGCCATATAGCTTCACTAGCACATAGGTTTACTCTATTTTATATATTGCCATACTATATTTTCAAGTCGCCTGGAGACCTGTCCCAGAGGCGACATTTTGTCGCCTCCGGACCTGTCCCCAAACCGACATTATGCAGTATCTCTTTTCCAATAGAATAAGTATTGCTGTGCTAGTCCTTCTAAATCCCCATATTTTTCTTTTGCAAGTTTTTCAATTTCCCTTTTATTTACTTTTGTCTCGTCTTCATTTTTTATGTATAACTCATTCATCACACGTCTAACCCACACATCTATTGGAAACACATCAAATCTTTTTAATGTTGAGAATAATAATATACAGTCTGCAACTTTAGGTCCTACTCCAGATAATGTTAAAAGTGTGTCTCTTACTTTCTGTGTATCTGGTTCTTGATGAAGTTTTTCCAAGTCTACTTCTTTATTCAAAATTTTGTGAGTTGTTTCATATACTCTCACATCTCTAAATCCCAGACCTAAATTTCTCAAGTCTTCTACTGTTGCCTTTGCTAAATTTTCTACTGTTGGGAAGGTGTAATATTCTTTTCCATTCCACTCTATTTTATTTCCGTATTTTTGAGAAATTCTATTTATAATCCCCTTTATTCTAGGTATATTATTATTTGCTGAAATTATGAAAGATATAATAGTTTCCCATAAATCTTGATTTAATATTCTTATTCCGTTTCCATATCTTATACTATTTTCCAAATATTCATCGATTTCCGAAAGAGTTTCTTTTATTTTTTCATAATCTCTTCCCAAATCAAAATAATCGTCTACTAAGTTTTTTAAATTATCTGCACCTAGGCTTGTAAAATATACTGTGTTATCCACTTTTTTCACATTTATTACATTATCTTTTACTATTCCAGTATAACTTCCATCAGGCTCTTCATCCCATCTAAAACATTGTCCGCATTCAAATATATGCTTTGGTTCAAATGATTTTACATTTTCTAATATATACTTTTGCTCTTGCATTTCTATTTCCTTTCAATTTGTAACTTTTTTGCATGATAAATAAACAGTATTAACATACTTATATTATATAAATTTATTAAATTAGTGTCAATTATTTTACCTAAAACCTTTTCCCCACGCTTCCCTCGCACTAGATATTACGATGAAAGACTTAGGGTCTATTTCTTCTGCTATTTGCTTTATTCTTGCAACCTCTCCTCTTGATGCTACACACCATAACATCATTTTCTTTTCTCTTGTATACATTCCTTTCGCATAAATTGCTGTACTGCCTCTTCCTAGTTTTTCTCCTATCTCCTGTGCAATTTCTTTATATTTATTTGATACAATAAACATTGTTTTCGTAAAATATATTCCTTCAAACACTATGTCTATCATTTTTCCGCTTAAATAAATTGCTATTGCTGAATATAGACCGATTTCAATTTCTTTGAAAAATATAACATTTAGCAATACAATTGCAGTATCTACTATTACAATTAAGCTACTAGCTCTATATGTTGGTTTATATGAACGAATAATATATGTTAATAAATCTGTTCCTCCGGTTGATGCACTTGCTTTTAATACTATTGCTGTTCCTAATCCCACAAGTATTCCGCCATATATACATGCCAAAAATCTATCTTCTGTCAAGGGTTCTAGCCTTTCTAGTAAATCGATAAAAGTAGATAACAAAATTGTACCAAATATGCCTTTTATTGCAGTTTCTTTTCCTACTCTTATAATTGTCATGATGAATAATGGAATATTTAGAATAAGCATTGTAGTTCCAAGTGGCAAACTAAAAAGATAATAAATAATCGTTGAAATACCTGCAAATCCTCCTGATGAAAGTTGATTTGGCAACAAAAATAATGATGTGCCAGATGCCATTAAAGCACAACCAATAATAATATATATTCCTTCTTTGAGTATTTTCATTGCCAAAAGCTTTCTTTTGGCTTTTTTTATTCCCATAAAAGACAAATCCCTTTCTCCTTGTACATTAATCAGTAATTTTTATTATACTTAAGTTATCTCTTTCTTTTAAATTTATGTTTTTAATTTAGATGGATAAATTTCTTCTTTTAATCTATCGCATATAAAATAAAACTACCTACTGTTGTTATTATTTCCAACATTAGGTAGTTTTATACAATTGCTTTAAATTTCTGTTTTATATTTTAAATCTTTTTATCTAAATAATTTAATTAGTGAAACAATGGGGACAGATTCAAATCTATCCCCATTGTTTCACTATTCATATGATTCCACTATTTCTATTTTAAATTTACCAGGTTTTATCTCTTCACTTTTTTCTATTACTACTTCGACGTCATATACATCTTTTAACTTTTCAATGTTTTCTTTTTTATGTCCAATTATATTATTTACATTAACATCGTTCGCAATAATTTTTACTTTTTTTACTTTAGCATTAACCTTTTTTATCTTGTTTACAATACTATCATACCACATACTAGATTCAACTAATTGTCTAAATGCAGGATGATATGGACCTGCTATAACACTACTCTTTTCAGTTCCTGGATCCGTAATTTCTTCTGTGTTTTGTAATCCAACTCTTATTACATTTATTTTATTTCGATTAAATAAATCTACTATATCTTTGCATCTTTCTACTGCTTGTCCTACTGTTAATGGAGTATAATCTCCTCTTTCGTATTCATCTGCAAGCTCAGTATCTTTTATAACTAATACTGGATAGATTCTTACAATTTTAGGTTTAAGCCTTATAAGTTCCTTAGCTGTGTTAATTTCATCTTGTTTTGTACTTTCTGGAAGTCCTACCATCATTTGATGCCCTAGTATAAAGCCATATCTTCTAATTAGCTTAGAAGCTTTTTTTGTATCTTCATATGTATGACCCCTTTTGCATCTTTTTAAAATATAATTATTGGTAGACTGAACTCCAAGCTCAATTGTTTTTACATGATACTTTTTCATTCTTTTCAAAATTTCTTTGTCAATACAGTCAGGTCTCGTAGAAATCCTAATGCTATTAACTTTTTTATTTTGAATATACTCTTGAACAGCCTCTAAAAGTTCTACTTGAGTTTTCTCATCTATTGCAGTAAAACTCCCACCGAAGAAAGCAACTTCTACATATTTATAATCATCTCTAAAATGCTTTAGGAAAAAATCAATAGTATCTTTAACATCTTGTGCTGTAACCATTTTAGTTTGTCCACTTATTCTTTTTTGGTTGCAAAATGTGCAATTATTTGGGCAACCCAGATGTGGAACAAAAATCGGTATAATGTATTCTTTTTTCATATATAAGTCACTCTCCTTTTCGCTAAACTTAAATATTTTTATAATATACTTTTAGCCATCATTAAACTAATAGTAATAAAGCCTTACTTGCCGCATCCATTTCAGCATGTTTCTTTGTTTTTCCCTCTCCTGTTGCAAGCATCTTTCCATCCACTTCAACTTTTACAGTAAATACTTTATCATGGTCTGGTCCAGTTTCTTTTATTACAGTATATTTAATGTGTACATCTCCATTTTCCTGCAATTTTTCTTGAAGTACAGTTTTAAAATCTTTCATTCCAACATGCTTTGTAGAGTTTTCTATTGCTTCTTTTAAATTATTAACTATAAATTTCTCGGCTTCAGTTAATCCTCCATCAAAATATATAGCAGCAATAGTCGCTTCAATGCTATCAGCCAAAATTGCTGGCTTAAAATTGCCTTTGGTTCCAGACTCACTTTTTCCTATTAAAATAAAATCACTAAAATTATGCTTTTTAGCCACTTTATATAAGCTATCCTCACATACAACCTCAGCTCTAACTTTAGTCATTTCACCTTCTTTAAGTTTTTTATAATTATTATAAATATACTTACTAGAAATAAACTCTAAAATGCTATCTCCTAAAAATTCAAGCTTTTCATTGCTCTCTACCTTGTTTTCATAGGCATATGATGTATGAGTTAAAGCTTGCCTTAATAATCTTTTATCTTTAAAAGTATAACCTATACTTTTTTCTAATTTCTCTAAGTTCACTATTTAAATTTCCTTTCTTGTTAACATGATAATATTATACACCTTTTAACAAAAAAATAAAAGCCTTTTCAAGCTTTTATTTTTTAAAGTAAAGTTAAAAAAATGTTTTTCTCATTTTTTATATCGATTCCACCTCTTGTTTAGTTAGTCCTGTAGTCTTTACTATTATATCTATTTCTATTCCTTGCTCTTTTAGATTCTTGGCTATTTTTAATTGTTCTGCCTTTCTTCCAGCTTTTTCGCCTTCCTGTCTGCCAATTTTCTCTCCTTCTTTATGAGCCATGTCTATTGATGTGTTGTAGTCTATTATCGCAAGCTTTCTTTTATATGCCTCTAACCTCTCATTTTCATCTGCACTCATTTCGTCTAATTCTTCTACTACTTTTTCTATTGTTTTATTCTCTTCATTTGCCATCTTTATCTTCTCATCCTCCCCCCGTTAGTAGCCATAACCATTGTTTTTCCTCCTCATTTTATCAGATAATGTTATTTCTATCAATACTTTTTATCAATTTGTTTTTATTAATTTTTATTTTTTCATGGATTATTTTACATTATCTCTTTCTTTTAGTTTTTTGCATCTATTTCGTTATTTTATTGTCAATTCGTTACGTTTGGATTTAGCTTACCATTTGACGGTATTTTTTTCATTAATTTTTAAAATGCAATATCTTATGACAGTTGGACATGTAAAAATGTTACTCATATTTTTTTATTAATATATATGTTGAATTTTGTAAATCTTTGTATTATACTTTTATGAAAAGGGGGAATGTAAAATTGGAAGAACAAAGAGAAGGTTTTGATAAGGAATGGTGGATTTTTGTTATAATTTCACTTATTATAATTGTTTTAGTTGTATTCTTTTTATATAAAGTTGACTTTTTTAAAGGCTCTGATAATAATAATATTAACTTGCCAGAGAATATATCAAATAGCATAGAAACAGATAACAACACATCATCTAAGAATAATGATTCAACATCAAGTAATAGCAATAAAGTTAACAATTCTAACAAAAATAATAATTCAAGTAATAGTAATAAAGCTAATAGCTCTAGCAATAATAACAATAACAATAAAACTAATAGCTCTAGCAGTAGCAACAATAGCAACAAAACTAATAGCTCTAGCAGTAGCAACAATAGCAATAAAACTAATAGCTCTAGCAATAGCAACAATAGCAACAAAACTAATAGTTCTAGCAATAGTAACAATAGCAATAAAACTAATAGTTCTAACAATAGCACTAATAATGTATCTGTTGGTAAACAAAATGCTTTAACTACTGCCAAAAGTTATCTTAAACATTCTGCTTTTTCTTATGAAGGTTTAAAAGACCAGCTAGAATTCGAAGGTTTTACAAGTACTGAAGCTAAATATGGAGTTGATAATTGTGGTGCTAACTGGAAAGCACAAGCATTAAAAAAAGCCAAACAATATTTACAACATTCTGCTTTCTCTTATGAAGACTTAATAGGCCAGCTAGAATTCGAAGGTTTTACAAGTACTGAAGCTAAATATGGTGTTGATAATTGTGGAGCTAACTGGAAAGCACAAGCATTAGAAAAAGCTAAACAATATTTACAGCATTCTGCTTTCTCATATGAGGGTTTAAAAAACCAGCTAGAATTCGAAGGTTTTACAAGTACTGAAGCTAAATATGGTGCCGATAACTGTGGCGCTAATTGGAATCAGCAAGCTGCTAAAAAAGCTAAACAATATTTAGATACTATGTCTTTCTCAAGAAGTAAATTAATCAGTCAACTAGAATTTGAAGGGTTTACTACTGCTCAAGCTGAATATGGAGCAAATTCTGTAGGTTTATAAAATAAAAAATCGCTTTAGATTTTTTGTCTAAAACGATTTTTTTGTTTGCTTATATTTGAATTATACATTTTTTCTTCTGCATCTACTGCAAATTTATATCTATCGTAGTTTTCTTTCATAATTTTTTGTTAAGTTTCATGTTGTTCGAATGGCAGATTTCACACTACAATACTAGGGACAAACGGAATGAGCCACTATTGTGGCTATTACCATCACTCACGCTAAAGAAGAGTACTCCCGAAGCATAACCATTTTCATTGTTTTCCTCTTTTTTCATTTCTTTTGTGTTCCTTCATATTTTTAATAACTTATATCAATACAATTACATTCTTTTAAATCTTTTCTATTTCTTCTTTTGTTAATTCTGTTATATCCATAATTTCGGCAAGTTCTATCCCCTTTTCTTTTAATCTTTTAGCTATTTTTAATTGTTCTGCCTTTCTTCCAGCTTTTTCGCCAGCTTCTCTGCCAATTTTCTCGCCCTCTTTCCTTCCTTCTTGCTTTCCTTCTTTATGAGCCATGTCTATTGATGTATTGTAATCTATTATTGCAAGCTTTCTTTTATATGCCTCTAACCTCTCATTTTCATCAGCACTCATTTCGTCTAAATCTTCTACCACTTTTCCTATTGTTTTATTCTCTTCACTTGCCATCTTTATCTTCTCATCCTCCCCCGTTAGTAGCCACTTTTCCTCCTTATTTTATCAGATAATACTATTTCTATCAATACTTTTTATCAAATTGCTTTTATTGAATTTTTATTTTGTAGTTAAGTTACTTATTTTTATTTTACCGCTATTATTCTAGTTCCAGTATTCTTTCATGGTTTGCTTGTTAACTTTTTATGTCGCTCAGATGCCAGATTTCACATTACATTACTAAGGCAAGGCGGAATGAGTTGAAGTCGCTGGCACTACCATAGTTGATGCCATAGTAGAACACGCCTGCGCTGGAGGCATTGTTGTAATAGTCACCACCATGGTGGAAGAAAGGGGCGTCAGAATTCACAAAGACAGCGCTATCTGAATGCCTTTTTCTATTACATATTTATTTACTTCTCTAGCATATATATTGTTTTCACAATTATGGCATCCTAAATTTTTTCTATCTTCTTTTATGCTTTTTCCTTCAATTTCTAAAATAACATCATAAGTTTTATCATTATAGTTATATTTGCCATCTTCTACCTCATCAAATATGCGAAAAAGCATTTCAAGTTCGTTTCACTCCTTGAAATGCTTTTTGCTTTTCTAATAAATTATCAATTCTTTTTCCTATGCTAAATGGTCTTTAATATAGTCTACTACGTCTCCTACAGAAACAACTTTTTCTGCATCTGCATCTGGTATTTCTATATCAAACTCTTCTTCAAGAGCCATTATTAATTCTACTATATCTAGTGAATCTGCACCTAAATCATCTATGAAAGATGCTTCCATTGTAACTGCTGTTTCAGCTACTCCTAATTGTTCAACTATAATTCCTTTTACTTTTTCAAAAACTTCTTCTGAACTCATTGTATAAGTTCACCTCCTTAAATTTATCTTCATTTTGTTCTATCTAACAATAATACATATTAATTTAATTGTCAATATATTTTACGAATTTTTTTCAAAAGCTTCTATCATTTTGTCTACTGCTTTGTTTTCCACAAATTTTTCTGCCTGTTTTATAGTGAATTCAAAAAGCTTTTCATCACTGCTTCCATGAGCTTTTACTACTGGTTTTTTTACTCCTAAGAATAATGCGCCACCATATTCTTTATAATCTACTGTTTTAGAGAATTTCTTTATTGCTGGGAGGCTTGGTATCGCTGCTATTTTAGATAAAATGCTATGTGTTAAACTCTCTGTTAAACTTCTTTTTACAAATTTTCCTAATCCTTCAACAGATTTCAAGAATACATTTCCTGTAAATCCATCAGTTACTATTACATCTATTTTGCCAGAGAATGCATCTCTTCCTTCTACATTTCCTACAAAATTAATATCTAATTTTTCTGCATTTTCTTTTAATAATTGGTATGCTTCTTTTGTAAGTTCATTTCCTTTAGTTTCTTCAGTGCCTATATTCAATAATCCTACTGCTGGACTCTCCATTCCAAATGTGTTTTTTAAATAAATGCTAGACATTTGTGCAAATTGCAACAAATTAATAGGTTTGCAATTTGTATTTGAACCACAGTCCATAAGTAATAGCCTACTTTTATATGCTGGTAAAATTCCTGCTAGAGCTGGTCTATCAATTCCTTTAATTCTTCCTACTAGAAGCGTTGCACCTGTTAAAAGTGCTCCTGAGTTACCTGCAGAAATAAATACATCACCTTCGCCAGATTTTAACATGTTAAACCCAACAACCATTGATGAATCCTTTTTATGTTTAATAGCTTGTGTTGGAATATCTTCCATTTCAATTGTTTCTGTGGCGTTTTTTATGCTAAATCTAGGAGAAATTTCTTTTATATCATTCTTTCCGTATAATTCTTTTATACGATTATTTATTACTTCCTCTTTACCTATTAAAACAACGTCTGCTTTTATTTGATTAATAGCAGTTACTGCTCCTTTTATATTTGCATCAGGTGCATTATCTCCACCCATTGCATCCAATAAAATTATCATTTCACATCCTCCATTATTGGTACGTTTTATACAATATATTTATTTTAATTTTCAATAGAACTATTTTTATTCTATTATAATTATATTTTTTATTTTATAACTTCTATAATACAAAGTCAATTAAAATTCACATTTTTTACTAAACAGTCGAAAAAGCATCATTGTTTATGGTGAAACTTAGGTGACAGATTTAAATCTGTCACCATGTTTCACTTATGATTTTTCCTATGAAACTTGGGGACAGATTTTAAATCTGTCCCCAGTGTTTCACTATTCTAGTAATGCTTTTTATCTAGTTATATAAATAATTTTGAGGGTTAACCTCATTTCCATTTACTCTAATTTCAAAGTGTAAGTGGTTACCTGTTGAGTTACCAGTTGAACCAACTGCTGCAATTGTGTCTCCTGCCTCAACCTTTTCTCCTGCAGACACATATAATGCACTACAGTGTCCATAGTATGTTTCTATACCATTTCCGTGAGACATTTTTACAACATAACCATATCCACCGCTATATCCAGAGAAAGTTACTGTACCGTCAGCAGCAGCTTTTATAGGTGTTCCACCAGGTGCTGCTATATCTAATCCTGTATGACCATATGATCTAATACTTTCTCTGTTACCAAATCTGGATGTAATTATTCCAGATACTGGTGTTACTTCAAGGTATACACCTTGAACAGTATGAGATTCAATTTCTTTTTGTTTAGCTATTTCTTTTTCTACTTTTTCAATTTTAGTCTCGATGTCTTCTTTTAAATCAGCTTTAGCCACTTTTAAAGTACTTTTATCTTCTTTATCTGTTGTAATCACATCAACTATACCAATATCTAAATCGACATCGTCTTCGTATTTTTCTGTCATTTCATCAACTAATTTTTCAGCATCTTCTAAGTTTGCTAAAACTGTTTTTTCTTTACCATCTAAAGTCACGGCATATAGTTTATAAGTTGTTTCTGCACTTTCCTCTAATTTAGCTAATATAACATCTTCATTTGTATTTTCAGATTTATCAACTAATTTCAACTTATATTCAGGCATGTTTTCAATTGTTGTAAACAATTTGGCCTCTTCTTCTTTATTTAAAATTTCATCTACTTTTGAAGTAAACTCATCTTTGTTTGCTACATAACCTACAGTTTCACCTGCAATTGATACTTCACATACAAAATTGAATTTAAATAATACAATTACCATTATTATAAACAGTGCTATAGCTACAATATTTATAAGTCTAATCATTTGTTTTGTGTAGTATTTAACTTTCCTGTTTAAAATATAAATTCACACTCCTTTTTAACAACGTGACAAAGTCTATTATACTACATATTGTATGCAATTTCAAATTTTATATTCTTTTTTCTCGTTTTTTGGGTTATTTTCAGACATTTGGTAACTATATTTTTTTAAATATTTGCATGGTTTCCTCACTTTTCCTCTTTTTTTCTCCGTTTTTCTCACTTTTTCAGCCATTGACAAATAGAATAAATTTCTAAATTTGGTAAATTTATATGATTTTTTTGATTTTTATTTTTTCATTTTAAAAGCCGAATACTATATATTTAGAGAATTTTCGAAGTGACGCGTAGCCACCAAACGAGCCTTGTAAAAGGCGAGTGCGCTTGGAGAAACCTAGCAGATGAAAAGAAAATTTATTTTCTTTTCAGAATGCTTAGATGGTTTCGACAACAAGTCACGAGAAAATTTGAGAAATATATAGTATTCGGCTTTATGTTAAATCAAATTAAAATTAAAGCTAAAATCTTAATTGTATGAAAAAACCTTTTTCCCGACTCTCACACTATTTAGCTTCTTTTGTGCTTCCATAATAATTAATGGAAGAATTGAAATTCCTAATGTATAAATCCATTGTGTGCCTGTTAATGGTACTAATCCAAAAACATTTGCAAATACTGGTACCATTACCACAACTATTTGCAAAAGTGCTCCTAAAACAAATGCACCAATTAAATATTTATTTTCAAATAGTCCAACTTTAAAAATTGATTCATCGCTTTTTACATTAAAGCTATGTATTAGTTCAAGCATTGCTATTGCTACAAATGCCATTGTTCTACCCACTTCTAGTCCGTATAAATTATTGCCAATGCTAAATGTTACCAATGTTAGCATTCCAAGCATTACTCCTTCAACAATTATTTTGCCCCAAAGTCCATCTGCAAATATGCTTTTTCTACTGTTACGTGGTTTTTTATTCATAATGTCTTTATCTGGCGACTCTAATCCTATTGCAATGGCTGGTAATGAGTCTGTAACAAGGTTTACCCATAGAAGTTGTATAGCAAGCAAAGGAGATTTCATTCCTAATAAAAGTCCCATAAAAATAGTTACAATTTCTCCTATGTTTGTAGCAATTAAGAAATGTACAGCTTTTTTTATATTTTCGAAAATATTTCTTCCTTGCTTAACCGCTTCCACTATTGTTACGAAATTATCGTCTGCTAAAATCATGTCTGCAGCATTTTTTGCCACATCTGTTCCGTTTTTACCCATGGCGATGCCAATATCTGCCTTTTTTAGTGCGGGAGCGTCATTTACTCCATCTCCTGTCATTGCAACAACGGCTCCTGTTTTTTGAAATGCTTCCACAATTCTTACTTTATGCTCAGGTGAAACTCTTGCAAAAACAGAGTATTTCATAATATTTTTTTCTAAGTTTTTTTGATTAATCATATCCAGCTCTTGCCCAGTAATAGCTAAGTCATTGTTTCCTAATATTCCCAAATCTTTAGCAATTGCTTTTGCGGTTAATATATGGTCGCCTGTAATCATTACTGTTTTTATTCCTGCTTTTTTGCAAGTATGCACCGCTTCTTTAACTCCTTCTCTTGGAGGATCTATCATTCCTATTAAACCTACAAAAATCAAATTGTTTTCAATGTTCTCACTATTTATATTTCTAGGAATTTCATTTAGTGGACAATATGCAACAGCAACTACTCTTAACGCATTTTCCGCCATATTGCTATTAATCTTTTCTATCTTTTGCTTATCAAAATCTGATAAGTTTTGCACTTGTCCATTTAAAATGTATTTATTGCAATGTTTCAATAGCACATCTGGTGCTCCTTTTGTAATTGAGATATATTGGCAATTATTATTTAATATATCTTGTATTGCAAATTTATCTTTTGAGCTTAATACTTGTTGTTTATCTCTAACAAGTAACCCTACATTAGATTTATTTATATTGCTTAAGTCTGCATTGTCCTCCGATATGTTTCCGCTATATGTGTTTCTATCAAATTCTTTAAATTTACTTGATATTTTATGTATTGTACTCATCATTTTTCTTTCTGAGTCAAATGGTATATCACTAATTCTATTAAAGCTTTGATACAACCTTTCTTTAAATTTGCCTTGTTCTTTTGCAGCATTTACAATTGCAAGCTCTGTAGGTTCTCCCACATCTTCTTCAACATCTGTACACATAGCTCCCAGCTCCAGCACTAAATTTTTTTGAAAGTTCAGGCATTCTCCTCGAATGTCCATTACTTTTGTTACTTGCATTTTGTTTTGTGTTAAAGTTCCTGTTTTATCAGAGCAAATTACACTACTACTTCCTAAAGTTTCAACTGCCGGCAGTTTCCTAATTATTGTATTTTTTCTTGCCATTTTTGTTACTCCAATAGAAAGCATTATTGTTACTATTGCGGGTAACCCCTCTGGAATTGCAGCTACTGCTAGTCCTACAGAAGTCATAAACATTTCTATTGGCTCTATTTTCTTAAGAATACCTATAACAAATATAAATGCACAAATTGCAAGGCATCCCATTCCCAATGTTTTTCCAACTTCTCCAAGCTTTTTTTGTATAGGAGTTTCTGGAGATTCATTTGTAATAATCATTTTAGCTATTTGTCCTACTTTTGTATTCATTCCTATATCAGTAACAATTGCTTCTCCGTGCCCATTTACCACTATTGTATTAGCAAATGCCATATTAACTGTATCTCCAAGCGCAGCTTTTTCATCAAGTAACACGTTTGCATCTTTTGTAACTGGAACCGTTTCTCCTGTTAAGCTAGATTCTTCAATTTTAAGATTATAGCTATTTATTAACCTACAGTCTGCAGGTACAAAATTTCCAGCTTCTAATAGAACAATATCTCCTGGTACAACTTCAGTACCTTTTACTGTAATTACCTTACCATCTCTTCTTACTCTCGCAACAGGTGCAGACATATCTTTTAAAGCTTCCAACGATTTTTCTGCTTTTGCTTCTTGAACTAGTCCCATAATAGCATTTAAAACAACAATAGCGACTATTATTATAGAATCAATGTAATCATTTTGCCCTTGGAAGAATGAAACACCTGCAGAAATTAAAGCAGCTACTAATAAAATTATTATCATAAAATCTTGGAATTGCTTAAGAAATCGTATCAAAATATTTTCTTTCTTTTGCTCGTCCAATTTGTTAGGTCCATGTTTATTATGCCTGCTTTCTGCCTCTTCTCTACTTAATCCATAATTTAAGTTTGTCCTAAGTTTTCTTGCAACTTCACTAATATTAAAAGACTGCCACATATATATCAACTCTCCTTTGTTCTTCGGTTTATTAATATATATGCAAACAGTCTTTATTTTATTACTATATTTTACTAAAATTCAGTGAAACTCGGGGACAGATTTGAAATCTGTCCCCACTGTTTCACGGTTTTGCACAAAGGAGGCTTTTCTTAATGGCACAAACTCTTAACATGGTTCACTATTCTTGTGCTAATTTCATTGATAGCAACTTACTTACTCCATTTTCTTCCATAGTTACACCATATACAGTGTTTGCTGCTTCCATTGTTCCTTTTCTATGTGTTATTACTAAGAATTGTGTTTCTTTACTGAATTTCTTTAAATATTCTGCAAATCTATATACGTTTACATCGTCAAGCGCTGCTTCAATTTCATCTAAAACACAGAATGGTGCAGGATTTATTTTTAATATTGCAAATAATAGTGCTATTGCTGTAAATGCCTTTTCTCCTCCTGATAAAAGCATCATGTTTTGTAGTTTTTTACCTGTTGGTTGTACATGTATGTCTATTCCACATTCTAGCACATTGTTTTCATCTTCTAGTTTTATTTCTGCCTTTCCTCCACCAAATAATTCTACAAAAACTTCATTGAAGTTTTTATTAATTAGCTCAAATTTTTCTACAAATTGTTCTTTCATAGTTTTTGTCATATCGGCTATAATATTTCTTAGTTTTGCTGCTGTATTTTCTAAGTCTAATCTTTGCTCACACATAAAGTCGTATCTTTCTTTTGTCTTTTTATATTCTTCTATTGAGTCTATATTAATACTTCCAAGTTCTTTTATTTTTGTTCTTATCGTATTTACGTCTCTTGCTGCTTTTTGAACATTTTGTGGCTTTTGATACTCACCTGCATTGTTTGGTGTTAGCTCGTATTCTATCCATAGGTTATTTACAACTTGCTCCAAGTCCTGCTCTAGCTTGGTTTTGCGCACATCTAATTTTACAATTTGACCTTTTATATCTTCAATTACTGAAAACTCGTCATTTATTTCTTTTTCTGCATTTTTTAGTTTTTCGCTTTTTTCAAGTCTATCATTTTTTAAGTTTTCTATTAATGTAGAACTATTTTCTACTTCTGATTTTATCTTCTGAATTTCTTCCTCTAACTCTTTAATTTTTTGTTCTAGGTTTTCATTTTCTGTTAAAACATCTTGTATATTCTTTTCTTTATTTTCTATAGATATTTTACTGTTTTCTATATCTTGGTTTATTCTTTCTATCAATTCATCTATCGAGCTTCCACTTTCATCAAATGAAGATACAGATATTTTTAAATTTGTTATATCAAAGTTTAAATCATCAATATATTTTTGATTTTCTTTATTATTTGCTGCAAATTCTTCTACTATTTCACTTAGTTTCTGTGTTTCAGAAGTTAAATAATTAATTCTTTCTTCTTTCTCTTCTTTTTCTGTTCTATTATCTATTTTTTGTTTTCCTAAGTCTTCTATTTCTTTCTTTATTTTTTCTCTTCTTAGTTCTAATTTTTCTATATTTTCGTCCATGCTAATTATTTTCTGATTTTCTGCTGCATACTCTATTTCTATGTCTTGTAATTCTTTTTCAAGCCTTGTTACTTCTTCTATAACATCAGAAGCTGAATCTGTATATTCATCTTTTGCTTTTGTAGTTTTTTCTATTTTTTCGTTTATTTCTTTTAATGCTTTTTCTAAGTCTTCTATCTCTCTACTTCTTCCTAGAATATTTACTGTTTTAGTTTGAATAGATCCACCAGTAATAGCACCAGTGTTACTAATAATATCGCCTTCCAATGTAACTATTCTAAATGAATATGAATTTAGTTTTGCCATTTGAATTGCTGTATCCATATTTTCTACTATTAATGTTCTACCAAGTAGATTAAGTACTATTTGTTCATACTTTTTATCGCATTTTACTAAATCAGAGGCAACTCCAATAACTCCTTCTGTACTATTTTTTATAATTCTATCTAGTTTTTTCCCTCTGATAGATGATACTGGCAAAAATGATGCTCTTCCTAATTTATTGTTTCTCAAATGTTCAACTAACTTTTTTGCATCTTCTTCTGTATCTGTAACAATATTTTGTAGTGTTTGACCTAAGCACATTTCTATTGCTGTCTCATATTTTTTATCTACAGAAATAAGGTTTGCTAAAACTCCATTCATTCCCTTTTTTAGGTTAGTATCTTTTTCGCAGTCATTTAAAAGAGATTTAACACTTCTAGTATATCCTTCTTTTTCTTTCTCAGTTTCGATTAAAAATTTAAGCCTAGAATCTTTCATTCTACTTTCATAATTTAAATTATTCAAAGTAGTTTCAAACTCTTTAATTTTGGTCATACTTTCATCTTTTTTGCTCTTTTTGTCCTGTAAACTTTTTGTTAGTTCATTTTTCTTATACTCTATTTCATAAAAATGCTTTCCCTTTTCCTGCTTTTCATTTCTAGCTCCATCTATTTCAGATGTTAAACTTTCTATTTCAGCTTTCGCAGTTTTTTCTCTTTTCTCTATATTTTCAAAATTTGTATCTAAACTACTTATTTCAGAAATAATTTCATACTTAGCATCTGTGTTTCTTTCTATTTCCTGCTTTTTTGCTTCTATTTCAAGCTCTTTACTAGAAAGTTTTTCTGTGAGTTTTGCAAGTTCTGCTTCTTTTTCTTCAAGCTCTTTTTGATATTTTTCTCTATTTGAATACAAGTCTTCCTTTTTGCTTAATTTTTGATTTTTCTCTTCGTCAAGCTCATTAATCCTATTTTTTATATCCTCAATTTCTGTTTTTAGTCTTTCTTTATTCGCACTATTATTTTGTATTCTTTCTTTAGAAATGCCTATTTCTGAATTTATTTTCTCAATTTTATTAGTACTCTCAAATCCAATATTTTGCATTTCTTCAATTTTTAATGTAATATTATCTATTTCTACTTTCAACTCTTCTTTAGCCTTTTGCAAGTTTTCCATCTTTTCGTTTTCAGCTAAATTCTGGTCTTCTACTATTTGGATATCTTCCACTACTTTTTCAAGTTTTTCTTTATATTCCGAAATATTGTGTAAGAATAGTCCAACCTCAATATTCTTAAGCTCTTCTCTTAAATCTAAATATTGTCTTGCCTTTTCAGACTGAGCTTTAAGAGGCTCAATATTACCCTCAATTTCAGCTAAAATATCATTAATTCTAAGTAAATTTAATTTTGTTTGCTCTAACTTTTTTTCAGACTCTGCCTTTCTTGTTCTATACTTCACAATACCAGCAGCCTCTTCAAAAATTTTTCTTCTATCTTCAGATTTATTACTTAAAATCTCATCTATCTTACCTTGACCAATAATGCTATATCCATCTTTACCAATACCTGTATCCATAAAAAGCTCTAAAACATCTTTAAGTCTGCAAGGTACTTTATTTATAAAATAACCAGTTTCGCCACTTCTATATAGCTTTCTCGTAACAGTAACTTCAGAATACTCTATAGGAAGCTTTCCATCAGTATTATCAATTACCATAGAAACTTCAGCGAAGCCTAAAGACTTTCTAGCCTGTGTACCAGCAAAAATAACATCCTCAGACTTAGCTCCTCTTAAAGACTTCATACTCTGCTCGCCAAGCACCCATCTAATGGCATCAGAAATATTACTCTTGCCAGAACCATTTGGTCCAATAACCGACGTAATACCACTCTTAAATTCTAACACTGTTTTATCTGCAAAGGATTTAAACCCTTGTAACTCTAATCTTTTTAAATACATACTCTTCTCCTTTGTCGTTTTGGGGACAGGTCTCCCGCCGACATTTTGTCAGCGAAGGGACAGACCTAACATTAGTAATTTACTAAACAACACTGCTGTCGGCGGGAGACCTGTCCCCAAAACGACATTCTATTAATCTGTTAAATTATATAGTAAATTTGGCTTTTTTTCAACATATTTCTTAAGATTTAGCCAAATAAAAACAAGCAACAGCCATTTTCTCAGCTATTGCTTGCTTAAATTTCATATAAAGGAATTTTAAGAAACATTACTTTTATTAAAATATTCTATCATATGCACTATTGTATCCTGGTTTCTTGAGTTTAGATTATTAAATCCAAATAGCGCACTATTTACACCTTGTCTTCCCTTTACATCTAAATATTCACTAAATATCTCATCTGTACCTATATTAAACAAATTACAGAATTTTACTAAAACTTCATACGATGGTTTTGACCTATCTTGTTCAATATCACCGATATATCTAGGTGAACATTCAATTGCTTCAGCTAATTTTTCTTGTGTGTACCCATGACTTTTTCTGATAGTCTGAAATTTTTTTCCTATTTTAATTACCCTTGCTTTTTTCATATTCTACCCTCTCTCATTAAAAATACACTTATATAATAGCAAAGGTAGGCCCGATATAAAATGAATTATATGCGTATTCCGTACTGATATGTTTCTGTTTACGTTCTGTTAAAGTTACCAAAAAGCTAAATATTTACATATACTTATCTTTTTTCGAAATTTTCTACATTTTTTTAATATTTTTTTCTATAACATCTTCTACATCTATGTTTGTTATTTTTCTGTGTTCCATTATTACATTTCCTTGTACGATTGTAGTATCTACATTTCTTCCATCTGTATTATATACCAAATTAGAAATAATATTATTGTTAGGTATTAATTCTATGTTATCTAACTTAGGACTTATATCTACTAAAATGATATCTGCCTCCTTGCCAATATCAATGCTACCGATTTTATCTTCTAACCCCAATAATTTAGCTCCATTTATTGTAGCCATTTTAATAGCATCTTTTGAATTAATCCTATCTTCATTTTCATGTATTCCACCTTGGAGCAGTGCAGCCATTCCCATAGCTTCAAACATATCTAAATTGTTTCCTGAGCCTTGTCCATCTGTTCCAAGTGCAACATTTATTCCATTTTTCTGATACTTTGTAATATCAGCGATTTTACATCCTAACCTTAAATTTGAAAGTGGATTATGTGATATACCGCAAATCCATATCTGATAAAATATCGACATCTTTATCAGTTAGTTTCACTCCATGAGCAAGTATTGTATGAATCCCGTCAAAATATTTCTTTAATACCTCTGAAGCATCAAGTCCATGCAATTTTTTAATATCTTCAATTTCGCTTATACTTTCTAAAAAGTGTACATGTATAGGCAAATTGTATTTAACAGCAAGCTCTCTTGACTTTTTCAATAATTCTCCTGAGCATGTATATAATCCATGTGGAGCAACAGTATATGAGATTAAGCTATTTTCTTTATCACGTGTTTCGTATAAATCTATGAACTCTGAAATTCTATTTTCAGAAGCCTCTTCTCCATCACTATCCATTAAAACACGAGTTATAACTGCTCTCATTTTGCTTTTTTCTAATGCTTCTCTTATTTTTTTACTGAAAAAATAATGGTCATTTACGCATGTAGTTCCTGTAGAAATCATTTCTACAATTGATAACATTGAAGCATTATATACATCTTCTTCTGTAAGTTTAGCCTCAATTGGCCAAATTTTTTCGTTAAGCCATGTGTATAAATCGCATCCTTCAAATGTGCCTCTAAAAATGCTCATAGCAATATGTGCATGAGTATTTATTAGACCTGGCATAACTACTTTGTCTGTTGCATCTAGTACTTTTTCATTTGCTTCTGGCTCTAAATTTTCATCCATCTCATGAATTAATTTTCCTTTAATTCTTATGTCCAAATCTTTTACTTTTACATCATCATTTTCAAAAATAACAACTTTTCCATTCTTTATTAGCATATTCCACTCTCCTCAAGAAATATTTTATAATACTTTTTATAATTTAGCAATATTGTTTTCAGATATTGACTGTAGGAGTATTACTATTTAATGGTTTTCCCGTAAGTTCCTTTTTTAACTAAGTATAAAGTATATTTACTTTAATAATATTATCAAATAATATTTATCACCTAAGTTTCACTGGTTTTAAGCGCAAAATTAAATGCCGCTATAAAACAATAGCGACATTTATCATAAAACTGATATTAATCTCCAGCTAAAACCAATATACCTAACTTACGATCTAATATACATTACTGTATAAATAAACCTGCCATCAAATATATTAATCAGTTGCTCGACTACAAATGCACTCATAATAACCATATTCATCCGCGTGGGACTAATAACAGCCATTATAAAATACAAGAATAATCTTAACTTCGAATATATTACATATGTTTCAACCATACTTCTAATTAAATATTACATCTACAAAAAAATTTAAGTAAATATAATTTTTGTACAGCTTATGCACAAATAATATACTCTCATCGCCGACATATAATAATATAAGGTCATTACACTATTATATATCTTTGCTCGAACAATATAAAACATTATATATAACATCTTATATTACTCTTATTTCAACTAATATCAATCTTATATTAGTATTATGCTCTTAAAAAAATTTTTTATGCATATTTTTTATTTTTTTTAATTGTTTTTTTTTATTTTTTATAGTATGATTAATTAAATTGGATTTTGCCTTATGAAAGGAATTAATTATGAAAAAAGATGTTTTTGATTTTTATAGTCCTACTAATTTAAAATCATATAATTTAGATAAAACAATGAGATATCAATTAGACGTTTTAGGCAGTTTAGACCTAATTACAAGAAAACACAGCGAAAACGTTGCAAATCTAGTATGTAGGATATGTGAATATTTGCATTTTAATACAAAATTTACCATATATTGTACTATTTGTGCATATTTGCATGATATTGGTAAACTCTTTATTCCTTTAAGCATTATTAATAAGCCTGGTCCGCTTACTGACGAAGAATATGAAATAATGAAAACCCATACCACCAAGGGTTACGAAATGTGCATGAAAGACTTAAAGCTAAGACCATATGCTTTGGGACCTCTTGACCATCATGAAGCTCTAAATGGTACTGGATATCCAAATGGGATTACAAAAATACCGATGGAAGCACAAATTATTCGTGTTGCTGACGAATATGATGCAATTGTAACAAAAAGGCAGTATACAACTCACGTAAATATTTCTGAAACACTTAAAGAGTTAATTGCCGATACCAAGCCAGATCCACGATTCGTTGCTTTAGATCAATTAGCTCAAAATTCTAAAGTAGGTAAAATAAACAAACACGTTTTACGAGCTTTATTTAAAGTTGTAATAGACGATATTTTATATGAAATAAGCTGTCTATATGAGTATTTAGATTACTTAAAAGATAATATAAAAAGATTAACTCTTATTAATAAATACAAGGAGAAAATGGAAGAAGCTAAAACTGATAAAAAAAGAGAGTATTATCGTGAGGGAATGAGACTTCTTTTCCAAGCTGGTGAAAATTTCGATAACTTCCCAGAAATCTTTAAAGATTATAAAGATGCATTAGAAATACGTACAGATAGAGTTGATAAATTATATAAAGAAATAAAAATAATAAAAAAGTTGGAGGTTTAATTTTCCTAATTGAGGTCAGGCAACTTTTAGGAAAATTTGCCTCCCTTTATTTTGTATTATTCCAGTCCAAAGCTAACTCCCAGAGCGTTATTCACTTGAGATATAATATTTTCATCATCTATATGCCCTATTTTTTCTTTTAATCTACTTTTATCTATTGTCCTAATTTGCTCAGCCAAAACTACAGAATCTGCTTTTAAGCCGTTATTTTGTGAACCTATTTCTATATGTGTTGGCAATTTATTTTTTCCTGTTTGAGAAGTAATAGCTGCTGCTATAACAGTTGGGCTATGCTTATTCCCCATATCATTTTGTATAATTAAAACAGGTCTTATTCCTCCTTGCTCTGAGCCAACTACCGGACTTAAATCTGCATAAAACATATCTCCTCTTTTTATTACCATATACTTCACTCCTAGTGTTTCTATATTTAAGGTATATTTTTTAATATATTTTAAATATTAGCTCGAGATATACATGATTTATTTTTAGTAAAGTCTTGCAAATGGCTCTATTTGTTTAAATGCTAACATATCATTTGCTCTTAAATCATCTATTTTTATCTCATTATATAATATGTAAACTAGATTTTTTTCGTTAATATCATTTATAATTAATTTGGTTGGCTTGCTTGTTGCTTTTGATAAATATAATTGCTTTTTATAAGCATATTGACTGTCCTCTGAATTGATTTCCATTATAATTTCTCCGTTTTCTTCATATATTTTTGATTTATTGCTTTGTTTTTTATCTTTATAGTCTTCTATAAACGATTCTAAGCATAAATAATTTTCTGTAAGAGATTCGTAATTTTCGTACACTTTATTTAGGTTTAATCTCGTATTATTTATACTTAATGTATTTCCATCGTATTCTATTTGCATTCCTTCAATATTACTTGGCTCTATTACAATTTGCTTAGAATTATTAGGCGCTATGAACTTTTGAGACAGTACATATCTATTTGTACTTTTGTTGCTATTTATTGTTACTTCTATAGTTGCCTCATATGAGTTAATATTTAAAATATATTGTTCAATTTCCTCAATACTTTTATTACTCATATTATTGCCAACTTTTTGATTTTTATAATTATTTTTTAATAAAAAAATTATAAATATTACAATAATTATAATTGCCAAAATCCAATATATTTTTTTATTTTTTAATTTTTTTAAAATATTTTTATTATTCAAAAAATCATCATCCTCACTTGAAAACGAAAGTACCACTCAGGTACACATTTAAATAATTCCACATGTTTCAATGGCTTTAAGTGAAACTTAGGTGACAGATTTAAATCTGTCACCACGTTTCACGTATATAAAATCAAAGTACAACTTATAGATAACAGATATAAAAAAATAGGCTATTTCTAACCTATTTATATTTTATTTTATAAAGTTTTAAAGTATTCATCAAGACATGTTATGAGTTCTTGTTTATTATCTATTTTGTTTATTTTTTCACGTATTTTACTTGCGTCTTTTTCGTTTCGAACATAATATGCTAAATGCTTTCTCATTTCTTTTATTCCAACATTTTCTCCTTTTTCTTTAACTAGAAGATTAATATGTTCTAAAATTACATCTAGCTTCTCCTGCTTACCTATTTTTCTCTCTTCTTTTCCTTGCAAGTAATCTATAATTTGCTCGAAGATAAACGGATTTCCAATTGCTCCTCTACCTATCATTATTCCATCTACATTAGTTTGTTCAAACATTTTTAATGCATCTTCTTTTGTTTTTACATCGCCATTTCCTATTACAGGAATTTTAACTGCTTCCTTTACCTTTTTGATTATATCCCAATCCGCCTGTCCTGAATAAAATTCTTCTCTTGTTCTTCCATGTATAGTAATTGCCGATATTCCAGCATCTTCAAGTATCTTTGCCACTTCTACAGCTACAATATTTTCGCTATTCCAGCCCTTCCTTATTTTTGCTGTAACAGGTACTTTAGAAACTTTTACTGCTTCTCTTGCAATTTTTTCTATTAATTCAAGATTTTGTAATAATCTACTTCCATCTCCGTTTTTTACAATTTTTGGTGCAGGACATCCCATATTTATATCAATAATATCCACAAAATTGCTAACATATTCACAAGCATATTTAATTGCTTCCACATCACTACCGAAAATCTGAGCTGCTACTGGTTTCTTCTCTCCAGTAGTGTTTAATAATAATTTTGTTTTTGCATCATTATAAAATAGTCCTTTACTGCTAATCATCTCAGTACATGCAAGCCCAGCTCCATATTTTTCGCACATCAAACGAAATGGCAGGTCCGTAATTCCTGCCATTGGAGCTAAAAGTATGTTATTTCTTAATTCTACATTTCCGATTTTTAGCTTTTTCAAATACATTTTATTCTTTTCCTTTTTATATTCTAATATATTATCTATTCATAATTAAAATCTAAACAAATTAAATCTAATTCTTGTGAAACACTTGAGACACATTTAAATGTGTCCCAATATTTCACTGAGTTTCACTATTCCTTAAGTAAGAGCAATTAATGCTCGAATTAGAATCCCATTAAGAGCTAATCTATAAATATTGCTTTTTGTCTTCTTCCTGATATATTTAATAATAAGCCTATCATAATGAAATTGCTTAGCAATGAGCTTCCTCCATAACTAACAAATGGTAATGGTATACCTGTTATTGGTAATAATCCCATTGTCATACCTATATTTTCTACCATATGGAAGAAAAATACTCCGTGCAATTCCTATTGCGATATATGAGCCCAAGTCATCTTTGGCTGTTTTGGCAACAAATATAGCTTTCGTAATTAATATAACGTATAAAATTATAATTCCAGCTGCAACAATAAATCCCATCTCTTCTGCAATAAGTGAAAAGATAAAGTCCGTAGTTTTAGGATATAAAAAGCCCAATTGTGTTTGATTTCCTTTGAACAGTCCCATTCCAAATAGCTCTCCTGCTCCTATTGCAAGTTTAGACTGTATTACATTATATCCTGCTCCTCTTGGATCTATATCCGGATTTAAAAATACATCTATTCTAGTTTTAGCATGCTCTGGTAATACAAAGAAATACAATAATGGTGCTGCAATCACTACTATTAATATAGCTGCTATAATGTATCTCTTCTTTATTCCGGCTGCAAAAAGCATAAATACAAGTGCCATAACAAATGCAAGAGCTGTACCATAATCAGGTTGTTTTATAATTAATAATGTTGGTACTATAAATGTTAATAATACTAATAACAATTTAGAAACTCTACTTATTTCATCTTTACCATTTCTTTGAATTCTAGTTATTACAAAAGCTAACATCAATATACAAATTATTTTAGCAAACTCTGCAGGCTGCAATGAAACTGGTCCAATATCGAACCAGCTAGTTGCACCATTTATAGGTTCTGTAAAAAGTACTCCAATTAAAAGTAATATAATAATTCCATAAAGTATTGGAGATATTTTTGCAATAAATTCATAATCTATAAATAAAATAACTATCATAACAGGGATACTTATACACACCCACATAATTTGCCTTTTAAGCTCATCATAATCCAAATTTTGAGTGGCGGATGTTAATGCAACTAAGCCAATTGCTATAAGTAATATGGTACATACCAATATTCCCCATTCTATATTTTTAAGAATTTTTCTTTTCATCCTCAACCTCATCTAAATTATTTGTGTCACTCTCTTCGATGTTCACTTCATCTTTTACAATATCTTTATCTGCAGCATGTTTACCTTCGTTTTCCGATATGTTATCATTTTCAGAATCTTGCTTTGGCTCGTTCTTAATTGCATCGCTTACATCTTCTGATATTTCACTATTTATATTAGATTCAGTATTATCATTATTTATATTATTTGAATTGCTTTCTTCGTTTATATCTTCTTGACTAACATTATTTTCATTAGAACTATTTTCTTCTTTTTTGGTTGAACCTTCTAATTTTCTTGCTTCATTTTTTATTGTTATAATTGGTATATTAGCATATAGAGCTGGTGCTCCTACTGAGCCATCTTCTCCTTCTTTGTTAGTGAGTCTAACATCTATGGCTTTTTCATCTATATCTATATATTTTTTAATTACTTCTATAATTTCCTGTTTCATCATCTCCAAGAAATCTGCTGAAATATTAGCTCTGTCTTGAGCTAATACAAGATGCAATCTTTCCTTAGCAGTACTTTTTGAGTCTTCTTTTTCGCTTTTCTTAAATCTCTTAAAAAAATGTATTATGTTATCGAACATTTTTAACCTCCAATAGTATTAATGTTTACCTTTTGCGTTTGCGAAAAGACCTTTCATTTTACTAAATAGACCTGCTTTTCTTCCAGGAATTGTAACTTCTATATTTTCACCTAAGATACGTCTTGCAATTTCTGTATATGCTTTTCCTGATGGAGCTCTTTCCTTTGTAACAACTGGTTCTCCTTTATTGGTTTGAGTAATAATGTATTCGTCATCAGGAACTACACCTATTAAATCAATTGATAATAGGTCCACAATATCTTCAACATCCATCATCTCGCCTTTTTTTACCATGGCTGGTCTAATCCTATTTATTACTAGTTCTGGGTTTTTTATATCAGATGCTTCTAGTAATCCAACTATTCTATCTGCATCTCTTATTGCAGATATTTCTGCAGTTGTTACCACAATTGCACGGTTTGCTCCAGCAATTGCATTTTTAAACCCTTGCTCAATTCCTGCTGGACAGTCTATTAATATATAATCAAATTCGTCTTTTAGTTTTCCAATTAGTTCTTTCATTTGTTCTTCATTTATTGCACTTTTATCTCTTGTTTGGGCTGCTGGTAGTAAGAAAAGCTCATTAAATCTTTTGTCTTTTATAAGGGCTTGTCTTAGTTTACATTTTTCTTCTACAACATCTACAATGTCATATACAATTCTGTTCTCTAAGCCCATTACAACATCAAGGTTTCTCAAGCCAATATCTGTATCAACTAATGCTACCTTTTTACCTCTTAAGGCTAAGGCCGCACCTAGGTTAGCTGTTGTAGTTGTTTTTCCTACTCCACCTTTACCGGATGTTATAACTATAACCTCTCCCATATATTCTCCTCCTCATAAAATTCAAGCAACTTTTTAAGTTGTATTATGATACAATAAAAATGCACAATTTTAAACATTAATATTATATACGGAAATGGGCAAAAGGTCAATGATTTACGTAAAAAAATGCAAAATAATAGGAAGAATAATTTGGATTATTCTTCCTAGTTTAAATTAAAATCCGTATGTTTCTTTATCCATATTATAATTTTGCATTACTTCCTCTGCTGTTAAGGCTCTATTGTAGCATTTGACACTGTATACCATTCCTAAAGAATTATTTCTGGCTCCTGCTGTAAATACTGTTAATTGATTATTTAATGTTCCGTTTGTATACGTAGTTGTATTTAGTAAAGTTCCATTATTATATAATTTCAATGTTCCATTATCAAAAGTAACAGTTAAGTTATAATTAGTATTTGCAACTAATCTATCGCCTATATTAGTCCTTGTACCACCTTGAACTGTATCTAGAGTTAAGGCATTAGTACTGTTATAATTAAATAACATAAGTCCATTATTTGTACTAATTCTTGATCCCAATAAAGCTTCTACATCTTTTACTTGTGATAAGTTAAACACAATATTAAATGTTTTTGCAGAAAAGTTTATAGGGAAAGCACTATTTGTTTTTACTCCATTTGAGCTATTGGAACTAGTAAAACTCAAATAGTTATCCGACCATGTTCCGCCAGTTACTGTTGCATTATTTCCATTTCCGCTCAAATCCACCCATGTTGTAGTTGTATTACTATGTCCTGTGCCAGTATTATTTATTGCATCGTAATGAAGTTCAAGACCATCTGTTACATATTCAATTTCTGGTTCTTCTGGCTGTTCTTGTCCGCCACTCGAACCACCTCCAGTTAAGCTATTATATATTTTCTCAGCATTATTGTTATCAGATTCATAAGCTTTCTTTATCATAACAGCTGCTGTTAATTGGCTTTTCCTTACAGAAGATGTTGTCATATATAATGATGATAAAATAATTAGCATTGTGAATAATACTACCGTTACATATACTGCCATTGAGCCTCTTTCGCTTTTGTATTTAATATACATATTTTTTCTCCATTTTATAAATTTATTTAGGTTTTTTGATACCTATAAACATTTCTATATTTATACACTTTATATGATAATTCAACTTTTTTGCATTGTCAATTATCTGTATTATTTTTTCTAAAATTTCTCTATTTATACTTCTTTATTTTTCATATTTTTAATATAAATGTTTTTAAAATTTTTTATGAAGGTAGTTCATATTAAAAAATATTGACATCTTATCTTCTAAGATATATACTTTACGTATCAAAAGAAAAGGAGGTTTTGATGAATGAGTAGCATGATAGAAATTAGATGGCACGGAAGAGGTGGACAAGGTGCTAAAACGGCGTCTTTGCTATTAGCAGATGCTGCATTTAATACTGGAAAATATATTCAAGGTTTCCCTGAATATGGTCCAGAAAGAATGGGTGCGCCAATTACAGCTTATAACAGAATAAGCGATACACCTATAAGAATACATAGTAATATTTACGAGCCTGATTATGTAGTAGTTGTAGACGATACATTATTAGAGAGTGTAGATGTTACAGCTGGTTTAAAAGAAACTGGCGCAATTGTAATTAATACAACAAAAGATGGTGAATATTTAGCTAAAGCTTTAAAGGGTTATAAAGGAAAAGTATATACTATTGATGCAAGAAAAGTTTCCATGGAAACACTTGGTAAATATTTTCCAAACACACCAATGCTTGCAGCTATAGTTAAAGTTAGTGGAATTATGGATAAAAAAGACTTTATAGAAGATATGAAAGGTTCATTTAAGCATAAATTTGCAAAAAAACCTGAAGTTATAGAAGGAAATATGAAAGCAATTGAAATGGCATTAAATGAAGTTAAAGAAATTTTTTAATATGTCGGCTGGAAGCCTGTCCCCAAACCGACAGGAAAGGAGTTTTTAGAATGACAAATATTAATAATAATACGCCTGAATCTCAAATGACAATTGGCGGTAATATTTATGAAGCTGGTAATGCACGTGAATTTAAAACTGGTGATTGGAGAAGTGTTAAACCTGTTTATATTCCAGAGAAATGTATTCAATGCGGTTTATGTTTCCCAGTTTGTCCAGAGGATGCTATCCCAGTAGGTCATGACCAAAAAAGGGCTGATTTTAATTATGACTATTGCAAAGGTTGCGGAGTTTGTGCAAAAGTTTGTCCTTTTGGAGCTATTGAGATGAAAGTTGAAGGCGAATAACATAAATTGAAAAAATAAACTTCGTCTTGCGTTGTTAAACTTCACTTTAAATTTATTCAACGTACCAATCGTACGCCTCATAAATTTAAAGCTCGTTTGCCTAGCAATACTTGTTTCTTTTTTCAATTAAATAGAATTAGAAGAATTTATTTTAAAAGGAGAGGATATAATGAGTATAAGAGAGCGTTTAAGCGGTAATGAAGCAGCTGCTACTGCTATGAAACAGATTAATCCTGATGTTGTTGCTGCATTCCCTATAACACCATCTACTGAGATTCCACAATATTTTTCTACTTTTGTGGATAACGGTATGGTTGATACTGAATTTGTTGCAGTTGAGAGTGAGCATAGTGCTATGAGTGCTTGTATTGGTGCTGAAGCTGCAGGCGCAAGAGCTATGACAGCTACTTCTGCTAATGGTCTTTCACTAATGTGGGAGATGATTTACATTGCTTCAAGTTTGAGACTTCCTATTGTTATGTCTCTAGTAAACAGAGCTGTATCTGGACCACTTAATATTCACAATGATCATTCTGACGCTATGGGTGTTCGTGATAGTGGTTGGATTCAATTATTTTCTGAGACTAATCAAGAAGCATATGATAATTTGATTATGGCACATAGAATTGCCGAAAATAAAGATGTTCTACTTCCATTAATGGTATGCCAAGACGGATTTATTACATCACATTCTATTGAAAATATTGAACTTATCGAGGATGATAAAGTTAAAGAATTTGTAGGACAATATCATCCGGAACATTATTTATTAAATAAAAAAGAGCCTATTGCTGTAGGACCTTTAGATGTTCAAACATATTTATTTGAACATAAATATCAACAAGCTGAGGCTATGAGAAATGCTAAGAAAGTTATTCTTGAAGTAGCTAAAGATTTTGAGAAATTAACTGGCAGAAAGTATGGTTTAATTGAAGAATACAAATTAGATGATGCAGAATATGCAATTGTTTGTATGAACTCAACTGCTGGTACAACAAAAGATGTTGTAGATGCCTTAAGAGAAAAAGGAATAAAAGCAGGATTATTAAAGGTTCGTGTGTTTAGACCTTTCCCAGCAGAAGAAATTGCCAAGGCACTTTCTCATTTAAAAGCTGTTGCTGTACTAGATAAAGCTGATTCTTTAAACGGAGTTGGAGGAGCTCTATTCGAAGATGTTGTTTCAGGAATGTATATGAATAAAAATACAGTTCCTACAGTAAGCTATGTGTATGGAATTGGTGGTAGAGATACTACTGCTAAAGAAATTGAGTCAGTATATAATGATTTAATAGAAGACAGCAAGAAAGATAACATAGATAATCCATATAGATATTTAGGATTAAGAAAATAAAATTTACAAGCGAAATGATAGATAGAACATTAGAAAGTATTGTTTTTTAAAATTAGAAAGGAGAATATTTTATGGCATATAATTTAAAAGAAGTAGTGGCAGAAAAGCCATCAAGATTTACTTCAGGACATAGAATGTGTGCTGGTTGTGGTGCTCCACCAGTTGCTAGAATGATTTTAAGAGCATTAAAGCCCGAAGACCATGCAGTAATAGCTAATGCTACAGGATGTATGGAGGTTTCAAGTTTTATATATCCATATACTTCTTGGACAGACTCATATATTCATACTGCATTTGAATGTGCTGCAGCCACTTTATCAGGTGCTGAAGCCGCATATAAATCAATGAAAAATCAAGGCAAATTACCAAATGATGAACATACAAAATTCATAGCATTTGGTGGTGACGGAGGTACTTATGATATAGGTATTCAAAGTTTATCAGGTGCTATGGAAAGAGGTCATGATATGACTTACGTATGCTATGATAATGGTGCATACATGAACACAGGTATTCAACGTTCTTCTGCAACACCAAGATTTGCAGATACAACAACAAGCCCTGCTGGAAGTGTAATTCCAGGTAAAATGCAGTCAAGAAAAGATTTAACAGAAATTATGGAAGCTCATCACTTACCATATGTTGCTCAAACTATTGCATATATGAATTTCAAGGATTTATATGAAAAAGCTGAAAAAGCAATTTATACAGAAGGTCCAACATTCTTAAATGTATTATCTCCATGTCCAAGAGGATGGGGATATCCAACAGAAGACCTTATGACAATTAATAAATTAGCTGTTGAAACATGTTATTGGCCTTTATATGAGGTTGAAAATGGTAAATATAAAATAACATATAAACCAGCAAAAAAACTTCCTATAGAGGAATTCTTAAAGCCACAAAAACGTTTTAAACACATGTTTAAACCAGGAAATGAATGGATGATAGAAGAATTCCAAAAAGAAGTAGATAGAAGATGGGAAGATTTATTAAAACTAGAAGAAATGAGTAATAAAGAATAATTGTCAAGAACTTAACAAATTAACGACTTAATAGCTTAATAACTTAATAACTTGATAACTTGAAAGCTTGAACAAAAGGACTGCTGCCTTTTGTTCAAGTTTTTAAACTTTTGGGACATTTCTTTTTTGTTCGTGCAAAGTGAAACACTGGGGACAGATTTTAAATCTGTCCCCAAGTTTCACTTTGATTCTATTATAGTTCTATTTCTTCTATCCAAGTTTCTTTCTATGTTCATAGATAAAAATTGCAATTCCTATTATGAGCAATGCTACACTTATCCACTGTGATGTTGATACGCTAAAGTATATTCCACGGATTAAATCTCCTCTAAAAAATTCCAATGTAAATCTAACTATACTATATAAGATCAGGTACAACCCTACTGTTTTATATGTTCCTAAGAATCTTTTATATGTTATTAGTAATATGATAAATATTATCAGATTACATATCGTTTCTACTATTTGCATTGGAAACAATGGAACTCCATTAGGAGCAATTGGTGAATGGTCAAATGTTATTGCACCAAAGCCATCATAAGGCATTCCATAACAGCATCCTGCACATAAGCAACCAATTCTTCCTATGCCATGTATTAGCGGAACAACTGGAATTAATGTTAATAGCAATGATTTAAAGGAATTTTTAAATTGTTTTGCATATATTAAAACTCCTAATATTCCTCCAATAAGTCCCCCATAAAATACAAAACCTCCTCTAAACATTTGCCCTATAATGTTCCAGAAACCTAGAGTTGCAGAATTTTCAATTATAAATGGTATATTAGTTAATATATATAGTAGTTTTGCACCTACTCCAAGCCCAACTACTGCATATAATATGGCATAGAATACATCTTCTTTTTTTATATTATTAAATTTTGAAAAATATTGAATAGCAATAATTCCTCCAATGCATATTCCAATAAAAATAATGATACCGTAAGTTGGAATTTCTAGTCCAAATACATTTATCGATGGTAACATTTATAATCCCCCTAAATAATGAAGCTTTACAGTTATAAAAATAATAATCATACAGTTAATATATGTCAATGGAAATATTTATATAATTAAAAAGAAATTAGGTAAACAAATAAAATTGTTTACCTTTTAAAAGAATTGCCAATTAATAAGTTTTCTCCATTAATTGTTTTTATTTTAATAATATAATGATGATCCTAATTCACTAGCTGTCATTCCTACAGCTCCTATACATGCAACACATGCAATAAAGAATATTGCACATAAAACTGTACCTATAATAGAAAGTACTAAACCTGCTGTAGCCATTCCAGTTGGATTTTTCTTTTTAGCCATAACACCCATTACTATACCAACTATACCTAAGATAAGTCCTATCCAACCTAGACCTACCCACATAATTGTGAAGCTTGAAAGTATTGAAAGTATACCTAATACTAGAGCTGCTATAGCAAATCCATTAGATTTCTTTTCTTCCATAAATACATCCTCCTTATTTCGACATAATATACGTCTATTATACATTATTTTCTTAACTTTGGCAATATAAAATTAAGAAAATTTTAAGAATTATAATCTAATCAGAATATTTCCCTTCTCGCCACTAAATAATAAACAAAATATAGAATGTATATCATGTCTATACATTCTATAATATGTGAATTTTTATATAAATATTCATGAATATCTAATTATTCTTTTGCCTCAGGGGCACTAACTGGACATACATTTGCACATGTTCCACATCCTATGCACACTGATTCATCTATTACATATCTTTCATCACCTTGTGATATGCATTGCATTGGGCAAGCACCTGCACAAGCTCCACAACTAATACATTTTTCACTAATTTTATATACCATTATTTTCACCTCCTTAAAGTATTTATTTTGTTATATTTAATATATATCTTCATTATGCTCTACTTCTTTGTCCTGCTCTTCTAACTTTTCTAATCTTTGTAATTCTTCTAAATTTTCGCTTTCTTCTTCTCCAACAATTTCAGATTCAGGATCTTTTAATACCTTCAAATTACTTGCATTATATTTTTTATAGTAAGCCTCTCCATTGTCATCTTTTAATTTTACTTTAACAATTTCTCTTAATGTTTCTATTGAATCAACAATTCCTTCTCCTTCATCTGTTTGAACTGTGGCTCCAATTTTAGGTAAATGTTTTAGTTTATCTTCATATACATTTTGCTCATATTTTAAGCAACACATAAGTCTTCCACAGTTTCCAGAAATTTTAGATGGATTTAAAGACATATTTTGCTCTTTTGCCATTTTTATAGATACTGTTTCAAAATTATTTAGGAAAGAGCAACAGCATAATTCTCTTCCGCAAACACCGTTACCACCAATTCTTCTAACTTCATCTCTTACTCCTATTTGCCTTAATTCAATTCTAGTTTTAAATATAGCAGCAAGTTCTTTTACTAGCTCTCTAAAATCAATTCTTCCATCAGCTGTGAAGCAAAATAAAAGTTTACTATTGTCAAAACTATACTGAACTTCTGTTAAATGCATATCTAGTTTTAGCTTCTTTATTTTTTCTTCGCATATTTTAAAAGCTTCTTTTTCTTTTTTCTTGTTTTCATCATGATGTTTTATATCTTTATAATTTGCAATTCTTATTATTTTCTTTAGAGGTGTATTTAATTCTGTATCTGGTAAAAGTTTCTTTTTGACTACTACTTCTCCAAGTTCTTCTCCAAGTGCAGTTTCAACTATAACTTTTGTCTTAAGTGCTATATGTAAGTTGCCTGGGTCAAAGAAATATACTTTCCCCGGCTTTTTAAATCTAACTCCTAATATTACCTTCATGCAATTCCTCCCATAATTTTAGCAATAAGTTATCTATGCTCATATCATAATTAGCATTTGCCGCTAATCTCTTTTTTGTTTCTTCTACGATTTTTATTCCTATTATATATCTACCATCATTTGTGCTACGTAGTTTTTTTAGGAAAATAGTATTAAAATAATCTAACAGACTTGAAATGTTGTCTTTTGATTTATATAATATGTCAGCTTCATTCCATATATCTACAATATCTTTACTGTATAAATCTTTTAGAATTGTATCCAACATATTATATGACTCCATATTATCTTTTAACGATAATAATTTTGAAATACTACCATCACACACATTTAGTAGCTCTTGTTTAAATTCAACATTGTTTTTCTGTGCAAACTCTATTAAATCTTCATTTGATAGTTTTTGGAAATGAATTTTAGTACATCTAGATTTGATGGTATTTAGTAACTTTGTTTCATTTGATAAAATTAGAATTATAACAGCATACTCTGGAGGTTCCTCTAATGTTTTTAGTAAACAATTCTGCGCCTCTGTAGTCATTAAATCTGCATTGTTAATAATGTATATTTTTTTATCAGAAACTATTGGCTTTTCCGCAATTTGCTCTTGAAGTAATCTGATTTGACCTATTTTTATGGATTTACCATCTTCTGAATCTACTATTTCAAAATCAGGATGACTATTTCCACTAAATTTTACACATGAATCGCAATTACCGCAAGCTTTATTATCATTCAAGCATAGTATCATTTCAGAAAAATCTATAGCGAATAGTTTTTTCCCTATTCCATCAGGTCCAACAAACATATAGCTATGCAAAACACTATTTGTAGATATGGAATTATTTAATAATTCTTTTACACCATCGTTTCCAATAATATTTCTAAAATTCAAAATACTACTCCTATTCCACTTTACCAAATAAATTTAATGGCCAAAATCTAATCCAAACCTTACCTTCAATTTTTTCTAGTGGTATACATCCAAAAGCTCTACTATCTGTAGAATGGTCTCTATTATCCCCCATTACAAACACGCAGTTTTCAGGCACTATCAAATTGCAGTATGGATTTTTGTCATTAATTTTAGTAGTTACCCCTTCTTTTAAATATGGTTCGTTTAATTCTTCACCATTAATATATACTTTTTCATCTTTTATCTCCAAATGCTCTCCTGGTAAAGCGATAACTCTTTTAATATAACTTTCTTTGTTAATTTCTAAGAAATAATATACAAAATCGCCAAACCAATTAGATGGACTATATGAATATTGTGCAACCACATTATTAGGGTCATAATTTTCTGGATTTATATCAGGGCTTTCAAAAGTAATTATATCTCCTCTTTCAGGCATTTCATTAATAGTTCTACTTATTCTATTTAAAATAAGTCTCTGGTTTGGTTGTAAAGTATCCATCATTGATGGTTGCTTTACAATAGTTGGTGTTCCAACAAAATACCTTATTAATAATGCTAGTACAAATGCAACAATAATGCACACTATCCATTCTATAATATCTTTAGCTTTATCGCTTAACTTCATTCTACTTTCGTTCCTTTCAAAAATTGATTTCCTACACATTGGTAAATATACATATATTACGCATTTGCCAAGTTACTTGGAATGATAAAAATAATAATATAGTAATTTATATATAACTTATCATAAATTACTATATTATTATATAATTTTTTTCAAACTTATTCAATAGTTATGCGGATTTTTTGATATAATATCTAATTTTTTAAACAACCAATTGGAACTACATATACTCCATCTTCTCTTCTATATGCATATTTTCCTATTGCAGTAATTACGAGTAAAAATGCTGGATTTTTCATTTTAGTTGTATCTATACGCGATTCTAATTTTTTTAATGTCTCAGCTCCCTCATTTATTAGCGTATCTCCTCCTAGTTTAATTTCAATTAACCCATAAGAGCCATTTCTTAAGTGAATAACAGCATCACATTCCAATGAGTTCGCATCTCTATAGTGATAAACATTTCCTTTTATGCTTTCTGCATATATTCTTAAATCTCTTATACATAATGTCTCAAATAGTAATCCAAAAGTATTTAAGTCATTAATTAAATCTTTAGGGCCAATTCCTAGCGAAGCAACAGCTATTGATGGATCTACAAAGTATCTTGTATCTGCTGTTCTTATCGCCGTCTTACTTCTTAAATTTGGATTCCAAGCAGGTGCCTCTTCTATTACAAATATCTTTTTTAATGCATTTACATATGACAATACTGTATCTGTGTCTAAAGAACTAGAATCATTAGCAATAATATCTTTTCTTAAAGTATCATTTGATACCTGAGTTCCTATATTTCTTGCATATGCCCTCATTAGATTTTTTACTCTTTCTGGATTTCTGGAAATACCATCTGCTTCGGAAATATCTCTATTAACAACAGCGTCATAATAATCAAAAGCTTGCTCAAGAGCTATTTCCTCTTCCATGAAAATGGCTCTTGGCCATCCGCCTCTGCATATTAAATATGCAATTTTTTCTATATCTAAATTATTTATTCCCTCTATTTTCTTGGAACTTTCAAATAAATCCTTTAAACTAACTTCTCCTGTTGATTCTCCAGATTCATATAAACTCATTGGTCTCATTAATAGCCATGAAAATCGTCCAGTTCCACTATGAGTTACATCATCCACTTTAGCTGGAACTGAAGATCCTGTTAAAATAAATTGCCCCTCTGCATTTCTATGGTCTATTTCATACCTTATCGCATCCCATAACTTTGGTGCAATTTGCCACTCATCAATTAATCTTGGCACTTCTCCTTGTAAAAGTAAACCCGGATTAATTTCTGATAATGTCAAATTTTGCTCTTTTTCATCAGGCTTAGCCATATACAATATGCTTTTAGAAATTTGTTCAGCAGTTGTTGTTTTTCCACACCACTTTGGTCCTTGAATTAAAACCGCTCCCTTACCTTGCAATTTTTTCTTTAGAACCTCATCAACAATTCTGTTTTTATAATTTTCCATGATAATTACTCCTCATATAATATGTTTATAAGGATTATTTCATTTAATCTTTTATAAACATATTCTTTCTTTAATTTATTATATTATACCATCATTGTTGAATTAATACAATATCTTTCGGTTATTTGTTGGATATTTTTTCGGTTATTTGTAGGTTTGTTTTTCGGTCATTTGAGTTCTACTTTTTCGTAGGAATGCGAATTACCACTTCTGTTCCTTTTCCCACTTTGCTTTTAATATCTATACTGCCTTTATTTTTATCAAGTATTTCTTTTGCAATTGATAATCCTAAACCTGTTCCTCCTAGTTCTCTGCTACGTGCTTTATCAACTCTATAAAATCTATCGAAAATTCTACTCAAGTCTTGTTCTGGAATTCCTATTCCATTATCTATAACTTTTATATACGCATCATTATATACAAATCCAACATATACTTTTATTGTTCCCTTATCTGGTGTATATTTTATTGCATTTGATAGCACATTTAATACCACTCTTTCTATTCCGTATTTATCTGCTACAACTGGTGGTACACTTGCTGTTACAAAGCATTCTACATTATGTTCTTTCTTCTCTATTTCGAATCTCAATTTTTCTTGGCATTTCTTTACTAAATCGCCCAAATCAAAACTAGTTATTTCTGCATTTACCTTTTTATTATCATATCGCGATAAAGTAAGTAAATCTGTTACAAGTCTTGCCATTCTTCTTGCTTCTGTAGAAATTACGCTTAAGAACTTAGTTCTTGTTTCGTCATCATATTCTCCCTCTAATAATGTGTCTGCATATCCCATGATAGATGTAATTGGAGTTTTTAACTCATGTGACACATCTGCCACAAATTCCTTTCTCATATTATCCAATTTTACATGTTCTGTAATATCTTGTATTGCTGTAATAACACCAGCAGGTCTATCATTTTCATCATGAAATGGTGCAAAAAGTATATTTACATACTTTTCACCTATGTTTTTTCTTTGTTCTGATGATGTCCAATTTTCCAAATATATTATTTTCTCTATATTAATATCAATATTTAGTTTCTTAAATATTTTTTCGAATGTATTTTCTTTTGGGCTTAATCCTAATAAATCTTTCGCTGCAGGATTTATATGAATTATTTTTCCGTCCATGTCAAATGCAATAACTCCATCTGTCATATGCAGCAATATTGTTTCAATTTGTTTTCTTTGTCTATCAACTTCATTTAATTTCTGGTTTAATTCATTTGTAACTATGCCAAAAGCATTTTCTATATCTCCTACTGCACCAATATTTTGAATATTTTCATCTACTTTAACATTCTCACCAGAAGCAATTTTTTCTGCACTTTGTATTAATTTTTTCATTGGTGAAACAACTGCTTTAAGCACAAAATATCCTATTAAAATAGAGATAATTGTATATACTACCATAGAAATTATTATTATTAATTTAGTTTGAGAAATCTGCGCAGTAATTGTTTGCATTAATTCAGCATTCTCTTGGTTTGCTCCCATATTTTCCATCTGGTTTAGCATAAATATATTGCTTGCTCCAAATCCTAATATTATAATAATTCCTAAAACAAAAAAAATAATTACGATTTTTAAATTAACATTTTTTTTCATTTTTTATTTTATCCCTTTCTAAAAGCACAAGTTCGTTTTATAATAATTATAAAATTATTAGATAGCTACAAATAATTATTAACGTTAAAATAGTTAGCAATTATTAATTGCTAACTATTTTTATTTCCACCTTTTGATGCTAAATAATAACCTACACCTCTTTTAGTAATTAATAATTTAGGAGTTGATGTATCTACTTCTATTTTTTCTCTTATTCTTCTTATTGTTACATCTACTGTTCTAATGTCTCCATAGTATTCATATCCCCAAACTTTTTCTAGCAAAGCTTCTCTTGTTACTACTTGACCTGGCTGACTTGCCAAATACTTCAAAACTTCAAACTCTCTTAAAGTTAGCTCTATTGGTTTGTTTCTAACCTTAACTTCGAATTTATCAAGGTTTATATATAGTTCTCCAATTACTATTATTTGATCTTGACCTTGCTCTACTTCTTCTTGCTTAGTTTCATTATGAACCATAGGTGGAGAATTCTTTTCTTCTTCGCTCATTTCTGCTTTTCTAAGATTAGCTTTTACTCTAGCTACTAATTCTCTTACACTAAAAGGTTTTGTAATGTAGTCGTCTGCTCCTAATTCTAATCCCAATATTTTATCTATCTCTTCATCTCTTGCAGATATCATAATTATTGGTATGTTTAATGAATTTCTTATTCTTTTGCAAACTGTTAATCCATCAACTTTAGGAAGCATTATATCTAAAAGTATCAAATCTGGTTTTTGTGAAAAAGCCATCTCTATACCTGCTTCTCCATCATTTGCTTCTATGGTGTTATATCCTTCTTTTTGCAAATTATATACCAGAATTTCTACAATAGGTTTCTCGTCATCAACTATTAAAATTGTTTTTTTTGCTTCATTAATTCTACCATCTTCCACAAAAAATTCACCTTTTCTTTCTTCATTTGACTATATTTATATCATAAAAAAGGCAAATAAACAAGTAATATCTTGTTTTTTTTTGCCTTTTTTAATATTATCTTTCTTCTCCTAAGTCTTTATCTTTTACCTCTTCGTATTCTTTCATCTCTATATTACCTTTTTCATCTAATGAAAGTTCTGATGTTGCAACTTTTGAAGCATCTCTATAATATCTTTTTAATGTTTTTATTGCATTTACTTTTGAAATCTTATCTTCTTTAAGTTCATCTTTTAATCTATAACATGTATCATCATGTATCGCTAAAAGTTCTATATCTCCTGGCATTTTATTATCTTTATCAAATGGGAAAGTATTCTTTACATAATTTACTGTTTCTCCGTCTTGTTTTTCAATAGAAACTGCATATTGTGAACCATCTTGTCCCAAATCTCTTATTCTATAGTCTACTTTGCTTGCATTTACACCATATAAATTAGCAACTTTTTCTCTCATAACATCATAATTCAATTGACCAATTTCGTCAACCATGTTTAGAATCTCATTTTCTGAAAGATTTAAATTGTTAGGGTCAAAATTTTCAAAATATTCATCATATTTTTGCATTAACTCAAAAGTAGAATTATCTAACCCAAGTTTGGAAGCACTTATACCATTTTCCTGTAATTCCGTAACAGTAACTTTTGGGTCAGCTTCTAACGAGCCTTTTACAGCAAGTCCTCCCATTCCAATTCCTGCTGCTAGTAATAGTGCTGCAACACCTGCGCCAACTCTTTGTAATCTAGCTTTTGCTTCTCTCTTTGCTTTATCTTGTGCTCTTTTTGCTCTACGTGCACTTCCTCTAACGACATTATATTGATGTTCGGCCGTACTTCTATGTTTACTTCTCCTTGCATCACTATTTTTTCCAAATTCTTCTCTGTTTAATCTTATAATATTATCTTGAGAGCCACTTCCCATATACATGCTATCTCTAAATCTTTTTGATTCGTCATTCATATTTAATTTCATTCCCTTCCCCAATGGCATTCTTACTTATATAAATTACGTTTTTTATGTTTAGCCATTTTTTCTTTCATTATATATTATTTTATATTTTTGTCAAGAGATATGCATATGAAAAGGCCACCTAAAATAGGTGACCTTTTGGCCCATCTTTTCAAACTTCTTCCTCGTACTCCTCTTCGACTTCTTCGTTCACACATTCTTCGTCCGTTTTCCTTAATGCAATTGCAATTCCTGCAACTAACATTAAACCGGCAATCCATAAACCACCATAGGCCCAAATGGTCCAAATGACTTGGTTTAAAATTTCCTCAGAATATGGGTCAAAGTTTAATCCAAAGGGTAGAACTTTTAGTAAGTAGCACCAGAAAAGATGTGCACCAACAGCAGCGATAGGAATACCTAATAGCCGCTTTGCAAGAAATTTGCCCATCGTGTTGTCTTTCATTTTTCTTACGCCTCCTAAGAAGTTTTATATCATAATTATACTACTTTAGCAGGTAAAAATCAAATTTCAACTTCTACTGTAAAGATTTCGCCATTTTTATTTAATAAAATTTCATTGGTTTGCAATTTTTTATTTCCTACGTAATTTTCCTCTTTACTCATGTCTTTTCCATTTATTATAATTCTTATATCTTCTTTGTTATCCAATATTTTATTATTTACTGTAATATTATATATACTGTCTCCATATTTATATTTTATTTTGTAACTATTCCAATTAGCTGGAATATGTGGCTCTATTCTTAAAATATTTTCCTCAATATTTAGTCCCAGAATATATTTTATTCCTGCTTCATATAGCCAGCTACTAGAACCAGTATACCATGTCCATCCTCCTCTTCCTGCCAAGTTTCCTCCATAAATATCTGCTGCTACAACATACGGTTCTACTTTGTATTTGTTTGCCTCATCCTTTGTTCTTGAATGTTCTATTGGATTTATCATTCTGAAATATTCTACTGCTTTATCTCCAAAACCCAGAATTGCTTCTGCAATTATAGCCCAAATTGCACCATGTGTGTATTGCAGTTGTGGACATTTTTTCTATCCTACTTTTTTCTCATAACTTTTTCTAGCACATATAAAATTTAATTTTTCTTTCATTTCTTGTAGTGGTTTAAAATTGAAATAAATATCAACTTGCTTGTCGCTATGAATTTCAATTTTTTCTATAAATTCTCTAATTATTTCTTTTGTTGGTTTCTCCATATTAAGAAATTCTTCTATCAAATTATCTAATCTATTATCATTTTTTGTCTTATCACTTTCTCCAGATAGTTCTTTTTCAAGCTCTTTGATGTTTTGTTCATATCCTTTTACAATCTCTTTTATTCTATTAGCATTTTTCATATATTCGTCAAGTGTGATAATTCCTGCCAGTCTGTCATCATACATTACTTCCAACTTTCTAGTTTCATTGTTTATTGCTTGTTTAAAAGATTCTATTTGCTTTTTTATATTAACTTCTTTACATTGTTTTGTTTTAGTTTGTTCTGCAATTTCTTCTAGTTTTTTTGTATTGGTATATTCTTTGCAAACTTCTCTTAAAACTTCTAGCATTTGTTGTTCAAAAACTTGATAATTAAAATTGTGTGGCGAACATACATCAAATTTTCCAAACCTTCCATATCTTTGACATCTCCCATAGATATTTCCGTTTTTATCTGGACTTCTTATTCCAATATATCCTTTGCAATCATAACAACGAAGTAATCCCTTAAATAAATAATCGTTTTGTACTACTCTTGAGCCTTTAGTTGATTGAATTACTTTTTTTGCTCTTTTAAAATCTTCTTTACTTATAATCGCTTCATGCATATTCTCTACTTTTATCCAGTCTTCTTCTGGTAAATCTATAAACTTTTTAGATTTAAAACTTACCTTTTTTCTTTTTCCTTGTATAACTGTTCCTGTGTAAATTTCATTTGAAAGAATGAATCTTACTGTAGATTGTTGCCATAGTCCATAAGTTAGAGACTTTGTTCCTCTTTTTCTCTTGTTATAATCTGATGGAATTGGAATTTTCTTTTTACTTAAGTAATCAGCTATTTGCATTGTACCAAAGCCTGCTAGATACTTTTCATATATTAGTTTTACAACATTTGCTGCTTCTTCATCTATTATTAAATGGTATTTATTTTCTGGATCTTTTTTATAGCCATAAGGTGCTGTTCCTAAATATTCTCCAAGATTTCTTTTTGATTGTAATACACTATTTATTTTCTTTGATGTGTCTTTTGCATACATTTCATTTAATATTGATTTAAATGGTGCTATATCATTGTTTGATGTATCATAAGCCGTATCTATATTGTCTAATATTGCGACAAACCTCACTTCATGTTCTGGAAAATATGTTTCAATGTATAATCCTGATTGCACATAGTTTCTACCAAGCCTTGATAAGTCTTTCGTTACTACCATATTGATCTTACCGAGCTTCTATATCTTGAATCATTCTATTAAATGCTGGTCTATCAAAACTTGTACCACTCACACCATCATCAACATATTCTGATATAAAGTTTAATTTGTTCTCTTTGATGTATTGCATTAGCAAAGTTCTTTGGTTTCCAATACTTTCGCTTTCTTGATATTTTTCTTTTTCTTCATCTTCTCTTGAAAGCCTTATATATATGCCTACTTTATAATCAATATTATTCATTATTGTATAGCTCACATTTACCTCCTTCTTATGCTATTTAAAGATAATGAGATAATATTGATACTCTTGATTTTGATTATACCATATTATCTCATTAAATACCATTATTTTACTTTAATTTTTCTTCAGACAATAATTTCCAAAAGCTCTTTCTATTATTCTGTCTAATGTTTCTCCTTTTTCATTAAATATAATATTTATTTTAAAATCATTTTTCTTTTTATACTTTTTCTTTTCTATCTTTTCTTCTTGCATAAATCTCACTCCTTTAGTTGTAATTATTTCCAAATTCTCCTTTCTTTATACAATACATTCTCTTATATCTTATAAATTCAAAAACCACAAGTGGTAAACACCCATATGAGATTTGCCCTCATTCCTCTTTTTAGAGAATCGCCCCTTTACATCACGTTAGCCAGACGAAAGTTTCATTATCTGTGCTTATAGTTTGCTATTCAATTTTCAATGTACTATAATAGAAAATAATTATTTGCACGTGCCATTTTCTATCTTGATAAAATCATTATAAAATGCTAAAATAGTGTTGTAAATAGATTTGTGTAAGTCTATAGATAAATTAAAAATTGAAATAGCTATATTCTATTTTTTTAAATGGAGGAAACATTGATATGATAACTAATTTCACGCTTAAGAATAATAAAATTGTAATAAAAAATGATCGGAGAGTTTTTTGGTGCTACT
>CAMMVE010000004.1 GCA_946500265.1 uncultured Clostridium sp. | reverse complement strand
TATTTTTATTATTTTATCTAAAATTATTGATAATTCTTAAAATTTATGTTAAATTTAAATCAATAAATCGAATTATATAAAAAGAGCACTACTTTGCAGATATATTTTTTCGCATACCTGTTTCGTAATGGCTCCAATTTATAACAACTTACGAACTATAAGGTTTGTAGGTTGTTTTTTATATATGGCTATCAAATAGAAAAAGGTATAAATTTGGATAATTTACTTGACATCTACAAACGAACGTTCTATAATATTGCTAACTTATAGTAAGGATGTGAATTTATGGAGAAAAACAAACTGTCAATTCAAAATCAAATATCTAATGAAGAAATAAAAAATTTAATATATACTATAAGAGGGAAACAAGTTATGTTAGATAGTGATGTAGCTAGACTATATAATTATCAAACCAAAAGAGTAAATGAAACCGTAAGCAGAAATAAAGAGAGATTTCCAGAGAATTTTTGTTTTCAATTAACAGAGGAAGAAGTTAAGAACTTAAAAAGACAAACTGCAATTTTGAATTTAGGTCAGGAAAATAACTGGTCGCAAATTGCGACCAGTTCAAAAAATGAAAATAGTAAACATAGAGGGAAAAAATATGTACCTTATGTATTTACAGAACAAGGAATAGCTATGTTATCAGGTTTGTTGAAAAATGATATAGCCGTTCAAGTAAGCATAAATATAAAGTTGCTAAAAGAAATAAATTTCACGATAGATTCATTGTTATAGATAATAAAGAAATGTATCATTTAGGTGCTTCTATAAAAGACTTGGGAAAGAAATGTTTTGCAATAAATAGAATTGAAGATATGGAAATTATAGAAAAAATAATTAATATATCATAACTTATATCTATAAAATGTTGACTTTTTATCGCTCAAAAAAATTGCAAATTTATGTAACTTGTGCTATAATATACTTTATCCATTGTACTTTACACAGCAAAGACAACGGAAAAAAATTTTTTTCTGGAGGTTGCTGTGTATAGCCTCCAGATATTTTTAGGAGGCAAAATGGAACAGCAGTTTAAATCATCTAACCAAAAAGTTATGGCTCAATTAGTTGAGCCGAGCAAAGGAAGAATTGTTGACATTCAGATAACTGATGGAGATGATTCAGCCTTTGAAGCGTGCATGTGCTATTTAGAGGCATATGCGCAGAGAATGGAAGTTTTTGGGGCTAGCTATGAAGTTACCAACAAAGGAGTCAGGCTCATTTTCCAAGATAATTGGATGGCTGAAAGCATCCGGAACCAATGGAGAAGAAAAATGAGGGAAATGAAAAAGTAGACGATTTAGACTAGTAAAAAATGAAGAAAGCAGGAAATTAATTTGTTAAGGCAAATAATTTTCTGCTTTCTTTATTAAATCACATCTTCTATCAATTCAGACACACTATTGTATTCCTTTTTAGCTATTTGCTTCAATTCATCAACAGAATCTTTCATGCAAAAACCACTGTAATCTCTTACCATAGCAACATCACTATAACCATCTCCGATTACATATACCATATCTCTAGAAACACCTAATCTTTTTAGCAATAAATCAATTGCTTTTGATTTGTTTATTTTGTTTGTTATAATTTCAATAGAACTATATGATATGTGATAAGAATTTACAAAATCTGCATATTTTGAATTAATAGTTTTGTTTATTCTCACCGCATCTTCAGGAGAAGCATATTTAACATTGATTTTAGTTAGATTTTTATGAGAAAAATCAACTCTACTTTCTAATTCACTACAACAGAAATTTTCTATAGATTTTTCTAATTCCAAATCTTTTTTTATTTTGAGAATTATCTCATTATTTATTGAAAAATTGGAAAATATATTTGAAGATTTATCAAGTATTGTAGCACCATGATTTATAAGAACATAATCATAATCAAAATCATATTGCTTCAATTTCTTATTAAAATCAAGATAGCTTCTACCAGTTGCAATTACGAAGATATTCCCTTCTTTTCTAAATTCACTTACTGCCAATTTATTTTTTTCAATATCTTCATCATTTATGTAAAAAGTTTGGTCATAATCACTTACTAAAACTTTTTTCAAAATCTTATTTTGTATGGCATGTCCATTTGCCATACGCTCCTTAAAATATATTTGGGTTTTGGACTGTAAGTTTAACCCATAAACTTATATAATGAATTTTGCAATTCAATTATATAATATATATAAAATTTTTTCTACTATTATGTGAAAAAAACTTTCACGTTTTTCACTATCATCAAAAAACATTGACATAATTTGCTAAAAATAATATAATATAAACTGTATTGTTAAGGAGGATTTTCATGGGATTTTTTGATAAATTAAAGCAAGGATTAAGTAAAACTAAAAACTCATTTGAAGAGAAGATGAATAATGTTTTTAGTAATTTTAGAAAAGTTGATGAGGATTTATTAGAAGAATTAGAGGAAGCACTAATACTTTCAGATGTTGGTGTTGAAACTTCTACAGAGATAATAAGCAATTTACGTACTAGAATTAAAAAAGAAAAAATAGAAGATGCAGAAGATGTTAAGCAAGCTTTAAGAGAAGAAATTAAGAATATATTTGACTCTTTAGATAATAGTTTACATCTAGATACAAAGCCTGCAGTAATTTTGGTTGTTGGAGTAAATGGAGTCGGAAAAACTACTTCAATAGGTAAAATGGCAAATAGACTAAGACAAGATGGTAAAAAAGTTGTAGTGGCTGCTGCAGATACTTTTAGAGCTGCTGCTGTTGAACAATTGGAAATATGGGCAAACCGTGCAGGCTGTGACATCGTAAAAAAAGAAGAAGGTGTCGACCCAGCATCAGTAGTATTTGATGCAATAAAAATTACAAAGGAAAAAAATGCAGATGTATTAATATGTGATACGGCTGGAAGGTTGCACAATAAAAAATATTTAATGGATGAGCTTATAAAAATAAAAAAAGTTATAGATAAAGAATTACCAAATGCATCAAAGGAAATATTAATGGTTTTAGATGCAACAACAGGACAAAATGCAATAAGTCAAGTAAAAGCATTTAAGGAAACTGTAGATATTACAGGACTAGTACTTACAAAACTTGATGGAACAGCAAAAGGTGGAGTGGTTATAGGTATAGCAAATGAGAATAAGATGCCGGTTAAATTTATAGGAATTGGCGAGCAAATAGATGATATGGAAATATTTAATAGTGATGATTTTGTAAAGGCCTTAATTTAGAGGAGGGATTTTGTCATGAATGAAAAAGGGACAAACTCAAAAGAAGATACAAATAACATGAATACAAAAGACGAAGCAAATAGCAATATACAAAAAGATAAAACAAGTAAAACTGGCAAAAAGAGCAAGACTAGAATGTATATTGTACTACTTTTTATATTGCTAGTAGTAGTTGTGGGGTATGTTATTTATAGAGGAGAATATTTGGAAATCCTTGAAATTGGCGAAGAATATATTAGCATATTCTGGCAAAATGTAAATTATACAGCCATAACTTTTGGAATTAACTTTATTATTTTATTCATTATAATATACATGAATAACAATAGAATAAAAAAAGCATTGAAGCCATTTTTTGAACTAGAAAAAAAGCCAATGCCAAAACTTCCAAACAAATCAATTTCATTTATTTTATCGGTTATAGTAAGTGCTATTACAACAGAACTAATATTAAATCAATATATGTTATTTACAAATGCTACATTATTTGAAGTATACGATCCAGTTTTTGGAATGGATATAGGATTTTTCATGTTCCAGAAACCATTTATCGAAACAATATTAATGTATGCTATAGCAATAGTTATAGGACTAACAATATATACAGTAATATACTATATTGTTGTATTTAATATTTGCTTTGATGGAGTAGATAGGGAGGCTTTGAAAAAGAGCAAACTTCTAAAACAATTATTTACAAATTTAAAAATTCTTGCAATATTACTTGCTGGATTTGTATTCCTAAAAACATTTGATATTGGATTTGATAAATTCTTGAATTTACAAGAAGACACAACATATTCAATTTATGGTGCGGGAGTTACTGATGTAACAATAAAATTATGGGGATACAGAATACTTCCAATAGTTATTATACTATCTGTATTTATGGCAATTAGAGCATTTAATAATGGCAAAACTAAAAAAGTAATTGCATGGATTTTAGTAGTACCAATATATATTATAGTTCTTTTAATAATAATGGCTATATTCCAAGTGATTTTTATTACACCAAATGAGCTTGACAGAGAAGAAGATAATATACAGCAAAATATAGAATTTACAAAACAAGCATATGGAATAGATGGAGAAGTATTTACAATTGAAAATGGAGGAGAAACCATTACAAAAGAAACTATAGATAATTTACCAGAAGTAATGAATAACATTGTCATTGCAGATGAAGATACAGTATTAACAGATTTAAATACTGTACAAACAGAAAAGGGATATTACACATACAATACTGCGAAAATAGCTAAATATAGAATAGATGGACATGAGCAATTAGTGTATATTTCTCCTCGTGAAATTTCTAATGCAAATGGAACATATAATAATCAAACATATGAATATACACATGGGTATGGAATTGTAGTTACATCTGCTACAGATACTGATGCAAACGGTAACCTATTAAAATTACAAAAAAACTTTAATACATCATCAGATGATATTATAGCTGTTACAGAACCAAGAATCTATTTTGGATTACAAACAAACAATAATATAGTTACAAACAGCAAGAACAGAAAAGAGTTTGACTATCCATCAACAAGTACAACAAATGCTGAGAATGTATATGATGGTGAGGCAGGACTTAGCTTGAATTTTATTGATAGATTTATTTTGGGAATAAAAGAAGGAGATTTGAATTTAGCATTTTCTGCAAATGTAAATTCAGATAGTAAAATATTAACAAATAGAAATATAATTGAAAGAGCTAAAACATTAATGCCATATTTATTATATGATGAAAATCCTTATATGGTGGTAAATGATAATGGTGAACTAATTTGGGTACTTGATGCATATACAACATCAAATAATTATCCATATTCACAAAAAACTACTCTACAATTAGATACATTGAATAAGCTTGAACTAAATTATATTAGAAATTCAGTAAAAGTATTAATTAATGCATATGATGGAACAATTAAATTTTATATTACAGATATTTCAGACCCAATAGCAAGTGCATATTCAAAGATATATCCAGATTTATTTGTAAAAGATGAAACAATTCCATCAGATATAAGTAGCCAATTTATATATCCTGAATTTTTATATAACATACAAGCTGATATAATACAAAGATACCATGACATCCAACCAGATGTATTGTATAGAGGAGACGATGTATGGGATATTGCAACACATAATACAGGAAGAGTTTCTTCTAAAACAGGAGTTGATATTGAACCATACTATACTATGGTAAAAACTGTGGATTCACAAGAAAGTAAATTGGGATTGGTACTTCCATTTACTCCAATAGAAAAACAAAATATTACTTCATATATGGTAGGAACTTATGAAAGTGGAGAACCAAAAATTACTATATATAAATTTGCGTCAGATAGTAATATTATTGGACCTATGCAACTAGATACACAAATAGAACAAGATGAAGAAATATCAGCAGAGCTAGAAGCGTTAAATGTAACAGGAACAAGAATTACTAAAAATATGATTATAGTACCACTTGATAATAGCTTGTTATATGTAGAGCCAGTATATCAAGAGTATATAAATGAGGAAAATTCTGTTCCAACATTAAAGAAAGTAATAGTTGCTTCAGGAAGCAAACTTGCAATAGGAGATAATTTAAATGAAGCATTAAGAAATTTGGTATCTCAATATGCTGTAGATATAGAAGTGGAAAATACCGATAGTGTAGAAGATTTAGTAGAAGCAGTTATCAAAGCAAATGGAAATTTAAAAGATTCTATATCTAATTCTGATTTAGAACTAATGGGAAGAGATATACAAAGACTACAGGATTTAATAGATCAGCTTGAGACAGCATTTGAAGAAGAACAAGAAGAAAATAATGTTATTGCCAATGAAATAATTGCAAATGAAATCGAGGCAAATGAAGTAGGTTCAAACGGATTAGCAATTAATGATATTGTTGCAAACTCTGTTGGAGTATAAGAGCGAAAGGAATGGTATAGTTATGAAAATCACTAATGTTGAAGCTTTGCAAAAAATTGCAGTAGAAATACGAAAGGGGATAATTGAAGCAGTGTATAGTGCTAATTCTGGACATCCAGGGGGAGCACTATCCTGTGCAGATATTTTAACAGTTTTATACTTTAATCAAATGAATATTGATGAAAAGAAGCCAGATGACCCAAATAGAGATAGATTAGTTCTATCTAAAGGACATGCAAGTGCTGGATTATATAGTGCATTAGCGCAAAAAGGATATTTTGATAAAGAATTGCTAAAAACATTCAGAAAAATAGGAAGCAATTTACAAGGACATCCAGATATGCGAAAAGTTCCAGGTGTAGACATGACAACAGGTTCTCTTGGACAAGGACTATCTGCGGCAGTAGGAATGGCTTTAGGTTCTAAAATGAATAAGGCAGGTTGCAAAATCTACTGCATCATGGGAGATGGCGAGATAGAAGAAGGGCAAGTTTGGGAAGCTGCTATGACAGCTGCAAAGTATAAATTAGATAATTTATGCATTATACTTGATAACAATAACTTACAAATTGACGGAGAAGTAGAAAAAGTTGGCGGAATGAATAATATCACAGAAAAATTTATGAGTTTCGGATTTAACGTAATCAATGTAGATGGACACAATATTGATAATTTAATTGATGCTTTCACTACAGCAAAGCAGACAAAGGATAAACCTACTATTATAATTGCAAAAACTGTAAAAGGCAAAGGTGTATCTTTTATGGAAAACAAAGCAGAATGGCATGGAAAAGCTCCTAGTAAAGAAGAGTACGAAAAAGCAATAGAGGAGCTTAATGGAAGTCTTGTTTTTGGAGAAGGAGGAAAAAAACAAGATTAAGAATTTAGATTATGTCTTAGCGGTATATTAAAAAAATAGAATTGTTGTATAGAAGCGAAGGAGGAAATTTATGAATAGTGATATAAAAATAGCTACCAGGCAAAGCTATGGAGAAGAATTAGCCAAACTTGGAGAAGAAAACAAAGATATTGTGGTTTTGGATGCCGATTTAACTACAGCAACTAAAACAGGTATTTTCGCGAAAAAATTCCCTGACAGATTCATAAATGTGGGAATTGCAGAACAAAATCTTATGGGTATAGCAGCTGGACTTAGTACATTTGGTAAAATACCATATGCAAGCACATTTGCTGTATTTGCAGCAGGAAGAGCATATGATCAAATACGAACAAGCATAGCATATCCAAAATTAAATGTAAAAATATGTGCAACACATGCAGGAATAACAGTAGGAGAAGATGGAGCAACACATCAAATGATAGAAGATCTGGGGCTAATGAGAGGGCTTCCAAATATGACTGTTCTATCTACTTCAGATGATACTCAAACAAGATGGGCAGTAAGAGAAATTGCGAAAATAGATGGACCTGTATATTTAAGATTATGCAGAATGGCTACACCAGTTATATATGAAGGAAATGAGCAATTTGAAATTGGCAAAGGAATACAATTGGGAAGCGGAACAGATGCAAGCATAATTGCAACAGGAGTAACTGTATCTGAAGCACTTAAAGCACAAAAAATATTACAAGAAAAAGGAATAGATGTTAGAGTAATAGATATGCACACAATAAAACCAATAGATAGAGATTTGCTTGTAAAATGTGCAGAGGAAACCGCAAGAATTATAACAGTTGAAGACCATAATATAATAGGTGGATTAGGAAGTGCAGTATGCGAAATTCTATCAGAAGAATACCCAGTTAAAGTGGAAAGAATGGGAATAAATGACTGCTTTGGAAGAAGCGGAAAAGCAGAAGAACTTATGACATATTATAAAATTGATGCAGAGGCAATAGTAAATAAGGTTTTGGTTAATACATAATAATCCATTAAAAAATGTACTAGAAATATAAAATAAATTATAAAAATCAATTTTTAATGAAATGACAAAAGTTTACATTAATTTCCTATTTGATAAAAAAAGAAGTAAATAAAAGATTTATAGAGAAAAAAGCAACATAAATTGTTTTAAAAGAAAAATTTATGTTGTTTTTTCTGTTAAAAACTATTGCAAAACTTTGGTTTTATTGTTATGATATAGAAGTATATTTTAGACAAATTATATATTGACAAAAATGTCGCTTTTAGACCTGTCCCTAAAGCGACAAAAGGAGATAAGAATGATAGAATTTAGAAATGTAAATAAGAAGTATGATACAGGTACAGAGGCCGTTCATAATGCTAATTTTAAGATCGATAAAGGGGAGTTTGCTTTTCTAGTTGGTAGTTCTGGCTCTGGTAAGTCTACTTTGATTAAGTTAATTTTGAAGGAAGAAGAGCCTACTTCTGGACGTATTATTATTAATGGAAAGGATACTACATATTTGAAACCTAAAAGAGTACCTTTCTTGAGAAGAAGTATGGGAGTGGTTTTCCAAGATTTTAGGCTTCTTCCAGATAGAACTGTGTATGACAATGTTGCTTATGCTATGTATATTGTAAGAGCAACGCCTAAACATATTAGAAGACAAGTACCTATGGTTTTGTCTTTGGTAGGTCTTAGCGATAAAGCAAAAGTGTATCCAAATGAACTATCAGGTGGAGAACAACAAAGAGTAGCATTAGCAAGAGCTTTGGTTAATAATCCTTCTATGATTATTGCAGATGAGCCTACAGGAAACTTAGACCCTGATACTGCATGGGAAATAATGAACCTTCTTAAAGATATTAATGGAAGAGGAACTACTGTAGTTGTTGCAACTCATGCCAAAGATATTGTCGATAGAATGAAAAAAAGGGTTATTCAAATTGAAAAAGGCAATATAATAAGAGATGATAAAAAAGGTGGGTATAATAGTGAAGTATAGTATTTTTGGTTATTTAATAGGGGAAGGTTTTAGAAATTTCTTTAAAAATAAAAAGTCTACTGCGGCTTCAATTATTATAATGTGTGCCACAATGTTCATATTTGGTATTTTCTTCCTAATAGGAGAAAACGTAAATTATATAATTGAACAAGTTCAGTCAGATCAAGCTATGCAGGTTTTTATAAATCCAGAAGCAACACAAGAACAAGAGGCTGAATTGGAAAGACAGATAAGAGCAATTCAAGAAGTTAATACAGTAGATTATGTTTCTCAAGAGCAAGCTTTGAATGAGATGAAATCATGGTTAGGAGAAGATGCTGAAATATTAGATCCATATTCTGGAGAGGACAACCCTTTTAAAGCTTCTTATGTTATTACTTTAACCGATTTAACTAAAATAGATGAAGTTAGAGATAAAATTTCTGGATTTGAAAATGTTGCAAAAATAGAAGTGGGAAGCGATACTGTTAATAGGCTTGTAGATATAGCAAACGGAATTAGAACTGCAACAGGTGTGATTTTAGTACTCTTAATATTCATTTCTATATTTATTATAGCAAATACTATAAAACTTACAGTACATGCAAGAAGAAAAGAAATTTCTATCATGAAATATGTTGGAGCAACAAATGGATTTATAAGATGGCCATTTATGGTAGAAGGTATTATAATAGGCGTTGTATCAGCTATTATTACTGTTGTTATTTTAGGATTTACATATAATTTTGTAGCAGAAAAAATTACTACTGGACAAACAATGGAAACAATAGGATTAGGATTACTTTCATTCTCAGATATGATTTCATTGCTATTTACAGTATATGTTATTATGGGAATTGGCATTGGTGCTATAGGTAGTGCTATTTCAATGAAGAAATATCTTGATGTATAAAAACGAAACATAAAAAATGGAATAAAAACGAAATTTTAAGATAAAATTTTAAGGAGAGCGATTTTATGATGAAGAAAGTTGTATCTATTGTATTAATACTTACGATGATATGCATGATGAATGTACCGTCAATTGCGGCAAGCGTTTCTGATTTACAAGATCAAAAAAGTGAAGCAGAAGACAAAAAAGAAGAAGTTACTGCAGAAAAAGAATCAGTAATGGATGAAATTAGTGAATTAAATGTTCAAATTTCTGAGTATGAAAATGAAATAGAAGATTTAAATAATAAGATAGACTCTTTAGAAGAATCTATAACTAATAAAGAAAAAGAAATTAAACAATTAGAAAAAGAAGTTGCAGAAAAAGAAGATTTACTAATACAAAGATTAGTAGCAATGTATGAAAGAGGGCAAACTACATATTTAGATGTGCTTCTATCTTCTGAAAATATTACATCATTTGTTTCTAATTACTATAGAATAGAAGAAATGGCAGAGGCAGACCAAACTGTAATAGACTCTATAAAAACAAAACAGCAAGAAACTGAAACTAAAAAACAAGAATTAGAAAAAGAACAAAATGAAGTGACAGAATCTAAAAAAGAGGTTGAGCAAAAAAGTGAAAGCTTGCAAGTAGCAAGAGCTACAAAGCGTACAAAAGTAAGTGAGCTATCTGAGCAAGAAAAGGAATTACAAGCTCAAATAGATGAATTTGAAGATCAAATTAAAGAGGCTAAAAGAAAAGCTGAGGAAGAACGTCGTAAGCAACAAAGTAGTGGTAGTGATAAAAACTATAGCTACCAAGGAAGTTTTGAAGGAGTATTAAGCTGGCCAATATCTTCAAGTTCACAAAATTACAACTATATTTCATCATATTTTGGACCAAGAGAATCTCCTACATCAGGTGCATCTTCAAACCATGGAGCGATAGATATACCAGTTAATTATGTTCCAGTGCATGCTGCGGCAGCAGGAACAGTAGTTAGTGCTGGATGGATGAGTGGATATGGTAATTACATAGAAATAGACCATGGTAATGGATATTATACAGCATACGGACATCTTTCATCATTTAATGTAAGTGCTGGACAAACAGTATCAAGAGGACAGCAAATAGCAGTTTCTGGAAACACTGGAATTTCAACAGGACCACATTTACATTATGAAGTATATATAGGAGGACTTGATTTAAGTTATAGAGTAGACCCACTACAGTATACAACACATCCAACATTATACTCAATATAGGTTTATAGGTATATCCTTAGAAAACCTAAATACATGCAAAGGAATGATTAGTGAATATGAAGAAGAAAATTCTATCTATAATATTAATTATTGTAGTATTTCAATATTTCTGTACTTTTGTATTTGCTGAGAATTCTGAAACAAATGAAATAGTTACAAACGCAATAAATAATTCCACAACTAACGAACTAAGCTTGAATGAACAAAAAGAAGTAATAGATAATAAAATTGCAGAAACAAGTGACAAACTTGAATATGTACAAGATGAATTAACAGCATCTTTGCTAAAAGTACAGGAGACAGAAGATAAAATATCCCAATATGAAAAAGAAATAGAAGAATTGGGACAAAAAATGGAAACATTACAGAATTCCATAAATGATGCAAGTGCAAAATTAGCAGTTGCTACACAATATTACCAAGAAAAAAGTGATTTACTTGCTAGACGACTTGTTGCGATTTATGAGTCAGGTGATACTCAATATTTAGATGTATTATTAAAAGCTAAAAGTATTACAGAATTTATTTCAAGATCATATATGATTCAAGAAATTGCCGAATATGATAGTAAATTGATAGATCAAATAGAACAAGTAAAAGACGAAATGGATATTACAAAACAAAAGTTAGAAAATGAGCAAAATGAAATAAGAATTATAAAATCAAGAAGTGAGCAAACATCAATAGTCTTAACTAATATGAAAACTTTACAGCAAAGCTATATAGATGATCTTTCAGAGGATGAAAAGAAGATACAAGAGCAATTGACTGAATACAAGAAGGAGCAAGAAGAAATTCAGGAACAAATATATTTAGCTACAAATAGAATTGATCCGAATATTCAATATACAGGAGGAGAAATGCTATGGCCTGTAGCAGCTAGTGGAACTGTAATTACATCAGATTTTGGAATGAGAGAACATCCAATTCAAGGAGTTGTAAAACAACATACAGGAATAGATATTGCAGGTGTAGCTTTAGGTACACCAGTAGTTGCAGCAGCAGATGGAGTAGTAACATATGCCGGATGGTTAGGTGGATATGGAAATTGTGTAATGATAAACCATGGAGATGGAATAGTTACATTATATGGACACGGAAACAAAGTACTTACAACATTAAACAAAGAAGTTAAAGAAGGCGAAACCATAATGGAAGTCGGTTCAACCGGAAATTCAACAGGACCGCATTTACATTTTGAAGTAAGAGTAAATGGTACTTGTACGAGTCCATGGAGTTTTGTTAAGAAACCATAAATCGACGGACTTAAGGAAGGAATTGATTATAAATGAATTCAGAAAAAGCACAGAAAATTTATAAAGTAATAATGTTAATAATTATTACTGCATTAATATCATCATTGATAACAGCAGTTGTTGTAACAGAACAATTAACATCATCTTCAAGCATAAAAAGCATTGCGGAAGGAGATGGAACAACAGGAATAGAAACAACACTTGCATCTATTAGAACATTGCTAGAAGATATGTATATAGGTGATTTAGATGATGAAAAAATGCTACAAATGGCCGTAAAAGGTTATGTGGCAGGTGTTGGAGATGAATATACAGAATATTACACACCTGAGGAAATGAGCCAAGAGTACGATTCTGCGATGGGTAACTTTGTTGGAATAGGAATATATATGATAGTAAATTATGAAGAAGGTACAATTACAGTAGTAGAACCAATGGAAGGCTCGCCAGCAGCAGAAGCAGGCTTAAAAGAAAATGACCAAATTGTTTCTGTAGATGGAGAAGAAATAACACCTGAAAATGTATCAGAAATGTCAGACAAAATCAAAGGCGAGGAAAATACATCAGTTAAGCTAGGAATAAAAAGAAATAATGAAACCTTTGAAGTAAATATTGAAAGAAAAAGAATAGAAGTAAGCCATATAGAATCAGAGATGCTTGATGGAAATATAGCATATATTAAAGTCTTGGACTTTGATGGAGGAACAGCAAAAGAATTTAAATCGACATATGAAAAACTAAAAGGAGAAGGTGCAAAATCTTTAATAATAGATATAAGAGGAAACGGTGGCGGAGTTGTAGACGAATCAATTGATATGTTGGAAATGATATGTGATAAAGGCAGTGAACTTCTAATAGAGAGAAATAAAGCAGGAGAAGAAGAAATAATCAAATCTGAAGAAGATCCAATTATTGATATACCAATAGCAGTATTGGTAAATGGAAGCTCTGCTAGTGCATCAGAAATATTTGCAGGAACATTAAAAGATTATGAAAAAGCAACAATAATAGGAACAAAGACATATGGAAAAGGTGTAATACAAACATTGATAAGCTTATCAGATGGAAGTGGGCTAAAAACAACTACAGAAGAATACTGTACACCAAATAGAAACAAAATAAACAAAGTTGGAATAGAGCCAAATATTACAGTAGAGCTACCAGAAGGAATAACAGAGCTTACAAAAGAAAATGACACACAATTACAAAGAGCAATAGAAGAATTAAATAAATAAGAAATGTCGCTTTGGGGACAGGTCTCAAGGCGACATTTTTTCATTTACAAGTCAAGTCTTAAGGCAGCATTAATTATTTAAAGCAGTGAAACATGGGGACACATTTAAATGTGGCTCCAGTGTTTCACTTCAATGTTTTAAATAAATTAGCCTCTGAAGAAAAAATATAATAGTAAGAGATGCAATGGATAAAAGATATAAAGTAGATATTTTATTTTTATACCTTGTTTGCCATTGTAACTATTTACAAAACAAATACTTGCAAATGTGGATAAGCAAAGTAGGATATAAAGATAATTAAATCCGCTTTGTATGAAAGTAATTAAGTACTTTGCAATACACAATAAGAAGAATATGATGGTACTAATTACTTTATTTTTCTTAAACACATAAAATGCAAATACTACGATAACACCCCAAAATCCATAATCTGCGTTTAAAACATTGGCACAATATGCAAGAACGCAAGCTATGACGATACCGATTATAATACCAAGCAACTTTAAAAAATTCAAATAAGCATTTTTATGCTTATAACTCTTTTCATTTTCAGTATTTAATTCAGAGTTTCTACTTTTTATATCATTACATATTTTATCAAATAGTTTTGTGATTAAGTCATACAAATAAATTGAAATAAGTCCAAACGCAAGTGTGAAAAATACATTTAAAGTGAAAGGATTCGAATGAACGATGTAATATGTAAAAAGCGAAAAAGGAATTTGCGAAATTAATGCAAAAATTATTAATCTTAGTAGATATTTTTTAACACTTTTGGTATGGATAAACCCTTCACTTATTTGAAAAGCGAAAATAGGAAAAGCTAATCTACCAAATAAATTAAAAAAACTAAATTGGCCCATAATAGCATAACCAAAGTGATCTATGAACATTGTAATCATTGCAATTAATTTTAATGTAAAACTGGTCATATAAATTCCTCCAATAGTAAGATGCATAAAATAATTATTTTATTTTCTAATTCTATTACATTAATATAGTAAATGCAAGAAAATTTTGTAAATTGTATTTAGGGATATATAAATAGTAACATAATAATTTGAAAAAAATTCAAAACACTGTGAAAAAACAATTAATTACTACTTGCACTTTTTGTAAAAATGTGGTAATATATTTTTATTGAGTTAAAAAATTAAATACAATTATAAAGGACAAGGTAAATATATATACATTTTACAGAGAGCCAATGCTGGTGAGATTTGGCAAATAAGGATATATTTATTATCACCTTTTAGTAGCTTTTTTGAAATAATAGTAAATTAAGCCGTATGCTTGCGTTAAAAGTAATTGAGAGAAAAGAACAAAAATGCTGAGACTCTGCTGAAAGATATAAGCGGGTTTTAGCTTAGTTATAAATTCTTTTAAAATAGGTGGTACCGCGGAAACTAAAAGCTATTTCGTCCTAGAGATGAGATAGCTTTATTTTTGTAAATATATGAATTTAAATTTAGCTTAAGTAGAGACCTGTCCCCATGGCGACAAAATGTCGGCGGGAGACCTGTCCCCAAAGCGACAAGGAGGAGTTAAAATGAGTGAAGAGAAAAAAGATTATGGACAGACATTAAATTTGCCAAAAACAGATTTCCCAATGAGGGCTAATTTGCCAGAGAGGGAGCCTGATATTAAAAAAGAAATTTTTGATAACGACTTGTATGAAAAAATATTAAAGAAAAATGAAGGGCACGAGAGCTTTGTACTTCATGATGGACCTCCATATGCAAATGGAGAAATTCATGCGGGACATGCTTTAAATAAGATTTTGAAAGATGCTATTGTTAGATATAAATCTTTAAGAGGATTTTATTCACCATATATTCCAGGATATGATACACATGGAATGCCAACTGAGAAGAAAGCAATTGAAAAATTAGGATTAGATAGAAATAAAATTCCTGTAACTAAGTTTAGAGATACTTGCAAAGAGTTTACAAGCACATATAAAGAAATGCAAACTGAAGGTTTTAAAAGGCTTGGAGTATTAGGAGACTGGAAGCATCCTTATGTAACATATGATCCTAAAATGGAAGCAAGACAAATCGGTGTATTTGGTGATATGTATAAAAAAGGATATATATATAAGGGATTAAAGCCTGTTTATTGGTGTACAGACTGCGAAACAGCTTTGGCTGAGGCAGAAATTGAGTATAAAGATGTAACAGGTACTTCAATATATGTAAAATTCCCTGTTAGAGATGCAAAAGGTAAATTTGATGAAAACAATACTTTTTTAGTAATTTGGACAACTACACCATGGACTTTGCCAGGAAACCTTGCAATTACTATAGGAGAAGATTTTGACTACAGCATTATAGAAGTTCAAAAAAGTGAAAATACTAACTTTGTAGGAACAAACAATGTAGAAAGATATATTATAGCTACAGAACTTGTAGAAAAAGTTATGGGACTTGTTGGAATTAAGGATTACAAAGAAATAGCAAAGTTTAAAGGAAAAGATTTAGAAGGTATACTTTGCAAGCATCCATTCCTAGATAGAGATTCTGTTGTAATAATGGGTAGTGAAGATACAGTTGATGTACAACTAACAGAAGGTACAGGAGCTGTTCATACTGCACCTGGTTATGGTAAAGAAGACTATTTAGCAGGATTAAAAAATGGACTTAATATAGTAGTTACTGTTGATGAAAAAGGTCATCAAACAGAAGGTGCTGGACCATTTGCTGGAATGTTCTATGCAAAATCTAATAAAGAAATAACAAAATGGCTTGATGAAAATGGATATCTATTAAAAGCAGTGGACATATCACACTCATATCCACATTGTTGGAGATGCAAAAAGCCAGTTATATATAGAGCTACAGACCAATGGTTTGCTTCAGTCGATGGATTTAGACAAGCTGCATTGGATGAAATTAAAAAAGTAAACTGGATTCCTGAATGGGGAGAAGAAAGAATTTCTAGTATGATTAGAGAAAGAAATGACTGGTGTATTTCAAGACAACGTACTTGGGGAGTTCCACTTCCAATATTCTATTGTGAAAAATGCAAAGAGCCATATGTAACAGAAGAATCTATAAAGAAAATCCAAGACATTTTCAGAGAAAAAGGTTCAAATGCATGGTACGACATGGATGAAAAAGACTTAATGCCAGATGGAGCAAAATGTAGCAAATGCGGTTGTGACCATTTCAAGAAAGAAACTGATATTATGGATGTTTGGTTTGATTCAGGTTCAACACATCAAAGCGTATTGGTTGAAAGAGGCATAAAATATCCAGCAGACTTGTACCTAGAAGGAAATGACCAATACAGAGGATGGTTCCAGTCTTCACTATTAACAAGTGTTGCTATAAATGGAATTGCACCATATAAAGAAGTATTAACACATGGATTTGTAACAGATGGGCAAGGAAGAAAAATGTCAAAGAGCTTAGGTAATGGTGTTGCACCAAGTGATGTTGCAGATAAATATGGAGCAGATATATTAAGACTATGGGCTCTTTCATCAGATTTTACATCAGAAGTAAGCTTGTCTGACGACATTTTAAAACAAATATCTGAAGTTTATAGAAAAATGAGAAATACAGCAAGATATATATTAGGAAATACTTCTGATTATGACCCTGAAAATCCAGTAAAATATGAAGATTTACAAGAAATCGATAAATGGGCATTGGCAAGGTTAAATAAACTTGTAAGAGATACAATTAAAAATTATGATAGATATAATTTCAGCAATTGCTATCATGACATAAATCAATTCTGTGTAATTGACATGAGCAATTTCTACTTAGATATAATAAAAGATAGATTATATACATTGAAGAAAGACTCAATAGAAAGAAGAGCTGCTCAAACAACTATGTATATAATTTTAGATAGCTTAGTTAAAATCCTTGCGCCAATGATATCATTTACTGCAGAGGAAATTTGGAAAGCAATGAAACATACAAAAAATGAAGAGGTCGAAAGTGTAATGCTTACAGATTTTCCAGAACCAAATGCTCAATATGATAATGCAGAATTAATGGAAAAATGGGATAGAATTATAAAATTAAAAGATATAGTTGCAAAAGAATTAGAAAATGCTAGAGCAAATAAAACAATAGGACATTCTTTAAATGCAAAAGTTACAATTTATGCAGAAGATAGCCAATATAATTTTATAAAAGAAAACTTAGAGTTATTGCAAACTGTATTTATAGTTTCTAAGCTAGAAGTTAAAGAAAATGCTAGAAAAGATGAAGTTAAACTTGGCGTAAAAGTAGAACAAGCACCAGGACAAAAATGCGAAAGATGTTGGATGTATTCTGAAACTGTTGGAGAAGATAAAGAGAATCCAACAATATGCCATAGATGTAGCGAAAATATAAAATAGCTATGGTACAATAATGCAAATAGATTAATCAAATTATTAAAAACAGTATTAAATTTTATAAAATTGAGCAAACTTATATAATCTTATAATATTTCGTAAACCGAAAGGGAGAATATGAATAATAGAGGTAAAATAAAAGCAACTACTATTGTATATATAGTAATCATAATATTTCTAATTCTATTTGCTAAATATTTATATTGTAAATATAATTTTTATGATTATACAAAAGGAATTCGTGAAGCTGGAAAAACCAGCTTCACAAGGGATTCTAAAATAGTATATTCTGATGAGGATAGCTACAAAATAGAGAATAGAAATTTTAATGATGCAATGTTCTACAAGAAAATAAAAGTAACTCCTAATACTGCATATAAAGTGAGTTGCATGATAAAAACAGAAAATGTAGAGAACATGGAAGGAAAATATACTGGAGGTGCTCAGATATCTATTAATGGGACAACTGAAACTTCTGAAGCGATAACAGGCACAAACGACTGGAAAAAAGTTACACTTATGTTTAACTCAAACAATAGAGAAACTGTAGAGATAGGATTTAGACTAGGAGGATATGAAGAATTTTCAAAAGGCACTGCTTGGTTTTCAGATATTAAATTAGAAGAAGCTCAAGTAGATACAAATAAAAACTGGCACATTGCATGTTTTACAATAAATAATATTGATGCAAATGTAGAAGGATTTGGAAAAGTTGAACTAGAATTATCTTCTCGTGACATTGCAACAATTAGAACAAATATGAGAAGACTTCAGGAAATAATACCTGAGATGAGTAATGGAAAAATGACAATAACATATGACATAATTCAAATATCAGAGCCTCTTACTTCTATTTCTTATGATGAGGAAAATGAATACTATGTAGATCCAAACGATATTAATGAATTAATATCAGATTATATTGATGATACTGAATACGATTATATTTATGCAGCTGTTAGATTAGGAGACTTAAATAAAAGCGAAAATGTATTAGTACATGACTGGATCGGACTACGGTTCTATGGAATATAAACAAATAGGATTTTCCAATATAAGATTACCAGATAATAGAAATAGTGGAATATATGAATATTCTATATTCAATAAATTTCCTCAAGAAGTATTTTTACATGAATTTTTGCACACTTTAGAGAGAAACGAACAGGAAAATGGTAATCAAATTGCAAAATTGCATGATAATGAAAAATATGGGTATACAGAGTCTGCTACAGAAGGTCTTAAGGAATGGTATGAAGATTATATGCAAAACACAATAGAGAATGCACCAAATATGGGGCTTACAGATTTTGCATATGCATCAAAACCAATTCATGAGAGTAATTTTGAATATGGAATAGAATTGGATTATTTGGATGAACCAGATAATATCATTGAGGAAATTAGAAGTATTATAGATAGAATAGGGAAAGTTTTTTTCAAAAGTAGTTAAAAATAGGAAGTGACAATAATGAATGTATCAGATTTCGATTATAATTTACCAGAAGAATTGATAGCTCAAGTTCCAATTGAAAAAAGGGACGAATCTAGACTTATGGTATTAAATCGCGATAAACAAACAATAGAACATAAAAAATTTAAGGACATAATAGATTATTTAGAACCAGGAGACTGCTTGGTTAGAAATAATACAAAAGTAATTCCGGCACGTATATATGGAAGAAAAGAAACTGGAGCTCATGTGGAGTTTTTACTATTAAACAACATAGAAGGAGACATATGGGAGTGCATAGTAAGGCCAGGAAATAAACTCCATATTGGTACAAAAGTACTATTTGATGAAAACAATGAGACATCTAATGATAATCCTAATAGTGGTTATAGTGATGTTAATAAAAATCAAAATGATAAAAACGGTACAAAACCGTTATTGGAAGCAGAAATTTTAGATATAATGCCTGGGGGAACAAGAAAAGTAAAATTTGTCTATAATGGAATTTTCAATGAGATATTGGACAAAATAGGTCTTATGCCTTTGCCTCCATATATACATGAAGAATTAAAAGAAAAAGATAGATATCAAACAGTTTATGCAAGATATGAAGGTTCAGCAGCTGCACCAACAGCAGGACTACATTTTACACCAGAACTATTGAAAAAAATAGAAGAAAAAGGAGTGCAGATAGCAAATGTAACTTTGCATGTTGGTATAGGAACATTTAGACCGGTAAAAGAAGAAAAAGTAGAAGATCATGAAATGCATTCGGAACATTTTTATATAAAGCGAGAAGATGTGGAAAAGATAAATAATGCAAAGAAAAATGGAAAAAGAATAATTGCGGTAGGAACAACATCATGTAGAGTATTGGAAACAATTGCAGATGAAAACGGAATGGTAAAAGAAACAGAAGGAGATACAAAGATATTTATATATCCAGGTTACAAATTTAAATGCCTAGATGCTTTAATTACAAATTTCCATTTGCCACAGTCTACTCTATTAATGTTAGTATCTGCATTAGCAGGAAAAGAATATATTTTGAAAGCATACAATGAAGCAGTAAAGGAAAGATATAGATTTTTTAGTTTTGGAGACGCAATGTTTATTATGTGACAACAATTTTATTAAAGAAATTTATAATGTTAATAAAGAATTGTTGTTTTGGCTAGGCGAACGAGCAAGAAAACCGGAGGTGTACTTTGTGTACATCGAGGATTTTCGAAGTGAAGTTCAACAACGCCAAAACACAATTATTTATTGACTAAGGAGGATTAAATGAAGCCAGCAGTAACATATGAATTACTACATATAGATAAAAATTCAGGAGCGAGAAGAGGAGTTGTTCATACTCCACATGGAGATATTCAAACTCCTGTATTTATGCCTGTAGGAACTCAGGCAACAGTAAAATCTATGACGCCAGAAGAATTAAAAGAAATAGGTGCACAGATTATATTATCAAATACATATCATTTATATTTAAGACCAGGACAAGATATTGTTAAAGAAGCGGGAGGACTTCACAAGTTCATGAATTGGGATAGACCAATTCTAACAGATAGTGGAGGGTTTCAAGTTTTCAGCTTAGGACCTCTTAGAACAATAACAGAAGAAGGTGTTGAGTTTAAATCGCATCTTGATGGAAGCAAGCATTTCTTTTCGCCTGAAAGTGTAATGAAAACAGAGGAAGATTTAGGCGCAGATATCATTATGGCTTTTGATGAATGCGTTGAATATCCTGCTAGTTATGAGTATACAAAACAGTCTATGGAAAGAACTACAAGATGGGCTAAACGTTGTAAAGAAGCTCATACTACAGAGAATCAAGCCCTTTTTGGAATTATACAAGGTGGATTTTATGAAGATTTAAGAACACAAAGTGCAAAAGATTTAATTGCTCTTGATTTACCGGGATATGCTATTGGAGGAATTAGCGTAGGAGAGCCAAAAGAAGAGTTCTTGAAAATGCTTTATTTTACTGCACCACTTATGCCAGAAAATAAACCACGTTATCTAATGGGAGTAGGAACACCTGATTATTTGATAGAAGCAGCACTTGCTGGAATAGATATGTGCGACTGTGTTTTACCTACTAGAATTGCAAGAAACGGAACTGCAATGACTTGGAAGGGAAAAGTTGTTGTTAGAAATGCAACATATGAAAGAGACTGGGGACCTCTTGACCCTGAATGTGACTGCTATACTTGCAAAAACTACACTAGAGCATATATTAGACATCTTATAAAAACAAATGAAATTTTAGGTGTAAGATTATTATCAATTCATAACATAAACTTCTTGACTAAATTAATGGAAAAGGTTAGAATAGAAATAGAGAATGATAATTTACTTGAATTTAGAAAAGAGTTTTACAAAAAATATGGATATGAAAGCTAGAATACAAATAATTATAGTAAAATAGTTTAAATAAGAATATTTTGATGGCAGGCAAACAGGTCACAAATAACATAAGAAAAAGAAAAATGCCAACAAGTGGGGGGATTTATATGAATTTATTAGAAAATGATGAGGCTGTAAGAAGAAGTAAAAATTCAAAAAGGCTTATGATTATTATTTCAGTCTTAATTGTATTGCTGATAGTCGTATGTGTTGTTATATTATATATGATGAGCGAAATACAAAAAAATACAATGAAATTTAGTGTAGACGGTAAGTCTGCAACATATGATGAAAGTATGTTTTCTATTGAAGGAGACAAAGTATATGTTGCCATTAAAAAGTTTGGAGAATTAATGGGTTATACAGCATATAATGGTGACTATAAAGATAGCAAATATACAGAAACAACTACAGACTGTTATTTGAGTAGTACTGATGAAGTTGCTTCGTTTTCTTTAAATTCAAATACTATTTATAAAAAAGTTCCTACAAATGAGGACTATGAATATTTTGAATTAAGTGAACCAGTTAAATTAATTGATGGAGAGCTATTTGTTATAGAAGAAGGAATAGAAATTGGCACTAATTGTTTAATACAATATAATGCAGCTAACAACCAAATCTCTGTAGTTTCACTTGACTATTTATCAGACTATTATGCTACAGAATTTCCAAATTCTGCAGTTGCAAATGATAATGTAGATTTTAATAATAAAAAAGCATTAAGATATGATTTAGTAGTTGTTAGAGATGCAAACAATTATTATGGAGTATATAGTGCAGACAATAGAGAAATTATAGGCGCAAAATATACAAGTATACAGTTTAAAGAGGATAGCCAAGAATTTACAGTTAGAACTGAAGAAGGCAGAATGGGAATTTTATCAAATGATGGTACAACTAAGATAGAACCAAATTATACAGAAATAAAACAAATAAGTAGAGACCTTAATTACTATTTGGTAAGTGATGGTAATAAATATGGAGTTATTAATCACAATGGAAATATAGTAATTCACCTTGAATATGATCAGATAGGTGTAAATGCAGATAATTTCAATTCAAATGGACTTGAAAATCCATACGTGCTATATGAGAAATGTATACCCGTGTATCAAAACAAGAAATGGGGCTTATACAATATAAATGGCCAATTAATATTACCTATAGAATATGATTCAATGGGTTGTTTAGTAGGAAGAAATGCTGCAGCAAGTGCAAGTAATGTTTTAACAATACCTCAATATGAAGCAATTGTTGTTGGAAAAGAAGATAAATACGCAATTGTAGATACAACAGGCGAAGAATATGTACCAATGATATTAAATGCAGTATATTTCCAAGTAATAAATGGACAAGACAAGTATTCTATGACATTTAATATGCCACAAGAACAAGATGGAGAAATAGTTGAAGTAGAGCATACGTACGATGTAGACCAGTACTTTGAGGAGCAAATACTTGATGAACCAGCAACTCCTGAGTTGAATACAAATACAGTAGATGGAAATACAGTAGTAGATGCCAATGTGATAGCAGATGCAAATACAATAACATCGAATACTGTAGACACAAATACTGTAAGTACAAATACTCCTGCTCAGAACGAAGTGGTGACAAATACAACTACAACAGAATAAAAAATAAAATTTGGACAAAGTGGGACTCTTCCATTTGTCCAAATTATTGTTTAACAGTGAGACACAAAGTTCTAAAATGATTATTAAAAGAATATATATTACTAAAATGAAAGAAACTTAAAAAAGTTTTGAATACTTGAAAGGAATGATATAGTGTATGATTAGTAATGTTAGTAATTTGGTGAAAGAGAAAAAGATAGATGACATTTCAAAAGAAAAAAATAAAAATATTATAAATGTAATAAAAGGAGCTATTATAGCAATTATATTAAGTTTGATTTTCTTAACTGTATATGCAGCTGTTCTATCTTTTACAAACGTTTCAGAAAATACAATGGTGCCAGTAGTTTTAGTAATCACAGGAATTAGTATATTAATTGGTAGTTCAATGAGTAGTATCAGTATAAAGAAAAAAGGACTTATGAATGGAGCTTTAGTTGGTCTGATTTATGCAATAACACTTTATATTTTATCTAGTATATTTGGTGCAGGATTTTCCATTGGATTGAATTCTATTATTATGATTATTGTGGCAATAATAACAGGAATGATAGGTGGAATAATAGGGGTTAATTTGAAAAATTAGTGAAACACGGGGACAGATTAAAATCTGTCCTTAGTGTTTCACTGATTTTTTTTTGCAAAACAGTTGATATTTTTGCTAATTTGGGATAAAATCATATAGTACTTAATAGAATAAAACATGGAGGTTTTATGATTACTTTTGAAGATGTTAAAAATAATATTGAAGTGAAAACTCTTGTAGAAGGTGCGCAAAAACAAATGAATGCATTAGGATATACAGAGCATTCACTAAGACATGTTACTATGGTAGCAAATCGTGCGGCGGAGGTGTTAGAAACTCTTGGATATCCAGAAGATAGAATAGAACTTGCCAAAATCGCTGGATATATGCACGATATTGGAAATTGCGTAAATAGGGTAGACCATGCGCATTCAGGTGCAATACTTTCTTATCAAATTCTTAAAGGAATGGGAATGGATGCAGAAAAAAGAACTGAAATAATGATGGCTATAGGAAACCATGATGAACAAACGGGCACAGCTGTAAGTGATATTTCAGCAGCTTTAATATTGGCGGATAAGTCAGATGTTCATAGGTCAAGAGTTGTAAATAAAAACATATCAACATTTGATAAACATGATAAGGTAAATTATGCAGTTACAAATGCAGACTTTTTTATAAGTAAAGAAGAGAAAAAAGCCACATTAAATTTAACAATAGATACTAGAATATCTCCAGTGCTTGATTATTTTGAAATTTTTATGGACAGAACTATGATGAGTAAGCATGCTGCAAAATTTTTAGGAATCTGGTTTGAGTTAATTATTAACGATACAAAACTTCTATAAAAGTGCGATAAAGTGTTAATCAATTATAAAGCATGGTTATAAAGACATATTTAAGAAATAAGATGGAAAATAAAAATATACAAAAATATTAATTAGAAATCAATTGAAAACAGAAAGGATATGTAAAAAATGGATAGAAGACTAAAAATAACTTTAATAATACTATTAATCATATTATTATCAATGATATCTTTTGCAGGGATTTTTGTGCAAAATGCAAATTTTATGGAAAATATAATTCCAGAATATAAATTGGGAATGGATTTAAGAGGATATAGAGCAGTTACATTGTCTCCAAGTAACGAAACAGAAACTGTTTATTATGACAAGGATGGAAATGTAGTAGAAGAAGCAGCAGAGGATGGAACTAGTGAGCAAGTTCCTATAAATGGTGAAGATGTTTTGACAAAAGATAATTATAATAAAGCTAAAGATATAATGGAAGCAAGGTTGAAAGCTTTAGGTATAGAAGAATATATTACTAGACTTAATGAAAATAGTGGAGAAATTACTTTCTACATACCAGAAGATGATATGACTGATATGGCTACACAGTTTTTATATAGTAGAGGAATGATGACTGTAGAAGATGAAGATGGACAAGTTTTATTAGATAGCTCAAATCTAAAAGATATATCTGTCGGATATAGAACATTAAATACAGGCTATACAGAAGTTTATTTAACACTTGAAATGAAAGAAGATGCTATCCAAAAGCTAAAAGAAATTTCAAACACATATGTAGCTTCTACAAATGAAGAAGGAGAAGATACAACAAAAAGTGTAAGTGTAAAAATAGATGGTTCAGAATTACAAACACATACTTTTGAAAATGAAATAACTGATGGTGTGTGGGAATTGTCTTTAGGTGAAAGCACAAATACAAGTACAATAAATGCATATTTAAATCAAGGTGCAACTATTGTCATTCTATTAGAAGATGGAACAATACCATATGAAGTTCAATTAGATCAAAATAGATTTATAAAATCAGATTTGAGTTTAGAAGATGGAATTATACCTGCAATAGTAATAGGAGCAGTACTTCTAATAGCAATAGCATTTATAGTATTAATAGTAAGATACAAAAAAATAGGTTTATTTGGAATTATATCTTTTATTGGATATATAGCACTTTTATTAATAGTTTTAAGGCTTACAAATGTAGTATTTACAATAGAAGGTATAGCTGGAATAGTACTTCTTGGAATCTTAAATTATATACTTCTAGTATATTTATCAGAAAGATTAAAGAAAGCAGATGTTGCAGATTACAAAAATACATTCAATAAATCCTTTGTACAAATATTATTAGTTCTAGTGCCAACTATGATAATTGGTGTAGTATTTAGTTTTGCAACATGGCTACCAGCTATTAGTTTTGGAACAATAGTATTCTGGGGAATGTTCATATCTGCAATATACAATGCAGTTATAACAAGATGCTTATTTTTAAATAGCAATAAAAATAAAGTATAAGATGTAAAAGTTTATTGTAAACATTTAAGAAAGGAACGATATTAAAAATGAAGAAGATAGTATATATAATCCTAATATGTATCATTATAGCTGGAATTATAATTATACCAACAATTGGGTTAAATGCAGATTTGATTTATAGTAAGAATGTTGAAATTGATGTATATCTAGGTAAAACTTTTAACATGAATGATATGGAAAATCTAGTAAATGAAGTTTTTCCTGATGAAAAAAATATAATACAACAAATAGAAGTATTTGGAGATATGGTAGCTATAACAATACCAGATACAAGAACAGAAGAAGAGTTAGACAGTAAAGTTGAAGAGCTAACTGCAAAAATAAACGAAAAATATGAATTGGAAATTACAAGTGACGATGTTCAAATAACACATAATCCAAAAGTGAGGTTATCTAGTGTAGTTATTCCTTATGCATTGTGGATAGGAATAAGTGCAGCACTAATTTTAGTCTATGTTGCTATTAGATATAGAAAACTTGGAGTAGTTAAAACTTTATTAACTTACATTATTTCAATTGTAGCAGTAGAGCTATTATTACTTAGCATAATAGCAATAACTAGATATCCTGTAAATAGAATTATTGTTCCACTTGGATTAGCTGCGTTTGTAATAGTAGTTACAGTATTAGGAATAAAAAATGAAGCTGGGCTTGAAAAAGCATCAGAGACTAAAAGAAAATAGATTTTATTTATGAAACTTGGGGCTGCTCCCAAGTTTTTTTATGATAGAAAATGAAACACTGGGGACACATTTTAATGTGTTCCCACGTTTCATGTAACAAAAAAAGATATTATTAATATTATACATTAGTAATATCTTTTTAGGATGTGGAGAAAATGATAAAGAAAATTAAAAGAATATTTTATAGAAGCATAGAGAATAAAGAAATATCATACAAAAATTTAAAAGAGCTTATGAAAAATAAAACAGTTTATTTAATAGATGTACGAAGTAATCAAGAATATGAAGAAGGACATTTAGATGGAGCGATTAATATTTCTCTATATAATATTGAAAAACAAATTGGAAATTATGTGAAAAATAAAACAGATATAATAATATTATATTGCTCTAGTGGAGGTAGGAGTAGAGAAGCAAAAAGAATTTTAGAAAATTTAGGATATGAAGAGGTATATAATTTAAAAGGTGGCATTGATATGGTTTGGGTAAGATAGATAATAGTAACCTAGCACATTTATAAAAAAATGGAATAAAATATGTATATCTAATAGAAATTTAGTAGATAATATATAAAGTAAGAAAGGAGCAATTCCTAAATGAAGTCATATTGCATAAAAACAGATAATGAAAAAATAATAGAATATCTACTAAATAAATTTTTGAATATAGATTTCCCTGATATATATTATTGTCATAAATCTTTTAAAATATACGAAAATGTAATAATCCATTATAAGGATAGTAATATAGAAAAATTTGAAAATATAGTAGCTAATTTGATTTTAGATACTATACTAGAATTTTATCAAGAAAAAATAATAAAAAGGATAATTAATATAAATTATTTTTACTTCGACGATTTCGAGAGAAATATTATATTTGAAAATTGTGTAGAATTTTTGAAACAAGATAAATTTGAAATAAAAGAAACTCTATTTAAAGAGATAAAAGCATATATTAAAGATAATAGGAACATAGTGCTAGAAGGAGTAGCAAATTTTAGAATAAATGAATATATAAAATTAATAGATAACATAGTTGATATGTCAGTAAATAAGTATATTATAGAAAAAGAATACAAAGAATTTATTAATCTGCTAAAAATATTTGTTAATACATCTGAATCCAAAATGGAAATAATTCATTTGATATATGTAAATGGAGAATCAATTCTACTTGATAAAGATAAAAACATTATTCAAATTGACTGTAATATAAACAATGCAAAATACCTATCAGATATTACTTTTTCTTCAAATGATATTGCATTAAATACTTTGCTTAGCATATTACCAAGCAAAATTGAAGTGCACATTATAAATGAAGAAGATGAATTTATAAATACTCTAAAATTAATATTCGAAAATAGAATAAAGATATGTACTGAATGTAACATTTGCAAGACATATAGAATGATTAATAATATAAAAATAAGCAAGTAATATTTACTATTTCTTCTATTTGTGATAATATATAGGTGCTTAAAATAGCAAAATATATTAGGAAGGAATAGTTTTTTTATGGAAGAAAAAAAATTAGTAACAATACTTGTACCTGCCTATAATGAACAAGAAGTCTTATACATGCTATATGACAGGCTAAAAAAATTGATGGATGAAAATTCAAAATATGATTTTGAAATATTATTAGTAAATGATGGAAGTAAAGATGATTCACTTAAAATAATGCAAGAATTGAGAGAAAAAGATAAAAGAGTATGTTATTTAAATCTTTCTAGAAATTTTGGAAAAGAGACTGCAATGATAGCAGGCCTTGACTATTGCAAAGGAGATGCTGTAGTTATAATAGATGCTGATTTACAAGATCCACCAGAATTAATACCAGAAATGTTAAAATACTGGGAAGAAGGATATGATGATGTATATGCAAAAAGAAGGTCAAGAAAAGGTGAGAGTTGGCTAAAGAAATTTACTTCTACAATGTATTATAAAGTTTTACAAGCATTTACAAAAATACAAATCCAAAAAGACACTGGGGATTTTAGATTATTAGATAGAAGATGTGTTGAAGCACTAAAATCTATAAGAGAGTCTCAAAGATATACAAAAGGTTTATTTAGTTGGATAGGATATAATAAAAAAGAAATTTTATATGATAGAGACCCTAGAGCTGCAGGAAAAACAAAATGGAATTATAAAAAATTAGTGGATTTATCAATAGATGGAATTACATCATTTACTACATCACCATTAAGATGGTCAGCCATTATAGGAGTAATTGTTTCTATTGTAGGATTTATTTACATGTTGTATATTATAATAAAAACTTTAGTTTCTGGAGTAGAAGTACCGGGGTATGCCTCTACAATGGTAGTAATATTATTCTTGGGAGGAATACAGCTTATATTCTTAGGAGTAATAGGTGAATATTTGGGAAGAGCATTTTATGAAACAAAAGGACGTCCATTATATTTTATAGAAAGATATAATGAGACAAAAGAAACTAATTCACATTTAAATGAGCCAAGGGATTTATTGTAAAAAATGTTACTATTTAAAGGTTATTAAAATATGCATGTCCTGCAACGGGAGTTATAATCTGTCTTACCTTTAAATAGTAACTAAAAAAAATTCTAAATTTTTGTAGAAATTTCTGAAGATTTATGATATAATAGAAAAGCTTGATAAAAATTAGAGAAAAAATAGAAAGGATTTGATTTTATATGCCAAGAAAAACAAAAATTATTTGTACACTAGGACCAGCAGTAGATGCACAAGAGATGATGGAAGGGTTAATTAAAGCAGGAATGAATGTTGCTAGATTTAACTTCTCTCATGGAGATTATGAAGAACAAGGAAATAGAATAGAAACATTCAAAAAAGCTAGAAAAGCTGTAGGCTTACCAGTAGCAATGCTTTTGGATACAAAGGGACCAGAAATTAGAATTGGTAAATTTGCTACAGGAGAAGCTATATTAAATGAAGGAGATACATTTACTTTATTAAATGAAGATGTAGATGGAGATAATACAAAAGTATCTGTTACATATAAAAATTTATATAATGAAGTAACACCAGGAACAAGAATTTTAATTAATGATGGATTAATTGAAGTTATTGTTGAAAAAATTGATGGAAAAGATGTTGTTTGTAAAGTTCAAAATGGTGGTAGATTAACAAATAAGAAGAGTATTAATATACCAAATTCTAAGATTCAATTACCAAGTATGACAGATAAGGATAAATCTGATATATTATTTGGAATTAAGAATGGTTTTGATTATATTGCAGCTTCATTTATTAGAAGAGCCGAAGATGTTGTAAATATTAAAAAAGTATTAAAAGAAAATGGTGGAGAATATATCAAAGTTATTTCTAAAATAGAAAATAGAGAAGGTATAGATAACTTTGATGAAATACTTGAAGTTTCTGATGGTATAATGGTTGCTAGAGGAGATTTAGGTGTTGAAATTCCAATGGAAGAAGTTCCAATTAGACAAAAAGAGTTCATACAAAAATGTGGTAAAGCTGGTAAAATAGTTGTTACAGCGACACAAATGCTTGAGTCTATGGTTAATAATCCTAGACCAACTAGAGCAGAGGTTAGCGATGTTGCAAATGCTATTTATGACCAAACAAGTGCAATTATGCTTTCAGCAGAATCAGCAGCTGGTAAATATCCAATTGAATGTGTTAGAACAATGGATAAAATTGCAAGATCTATTGAAGATTCGATTAAATACTGGAAAAGATTTAAAAATAGAGACTTCGAAATTATTAAAAAAGACTATGAATTTAACTTAAATTATTCTACATGCATGACTGCAATGAACTTAGATACAAAAGCAATTTTTGCTTATACAAATACAGGAAGAACAGCAATGAATTTAGCTGGATTTATGCCAAAATGTCCAATTTATGCTATAACTTCAAATGAAGAAGTAAGCAAACAATTAGCATTAGTTTGTAATGTAAATCCAATATTAGTTGATAAGAAAGATAATATTGATGATATGATACAAGCAGGAGTTAATAAGGCTAAAGAAGTAGGAATTCTTGAAAAAGATGATATAATTGCAATAGCAGGTGGAGCATCTATATTAGATGGACAAAATTCTGAAATGAATAAAACTATAGGTGGAATTTTAAAAGTTGAATAATTAAATATAGAGTATAAAATGAATTAAAGAAGATATAACTATAGAAAATAGTTATATCTTTTTTGTTACATAAAAAAGATACATGAAATGTGGTGATAGATTTATATATGAAACTAAATTTTATATATATTCTGTAAAAAACAAGGTAACTGTTTACATAAATTAATCATATTATGTAGTATAACATATGAATAGGAGGAAAAAATATGTATAACAGATTCAGAAGATGTAATTGCATGAATTATAACAATAACCAGGTATTAGAAGATGTATGCGATGATGTAAATTACAATAATAATTGTTGTAACATGGACAATTGCCAAATGAATGAATATGACTGTGGCTGTGGATTTGATGAAGCGGAAAGTGTATTTCCTACAAATCCATTATTAGCACAAAGTTATGTGCCAGTTCAAACATTAGATAAAACTTTTACACCATGCTGTGGGCTAAAGAATGGAACTATTTTTCCAGAATTAGTAAGCCCATATGAACCATGTCAAAGTATGGAATTTATAAATTACTTGAAGAGAAGAAATACAATTGGAGAGGGGTGTAATGGCTAATGGAAAATAATGAAGATAATAGAAATTATATGTTCAATGGGTTTAATACGCAAAATGACTGTCAATACACACCACAAGGAATAAATGCAGCTTTTGGATACAATACAGCACAAGCGCTTAGTGATGATTTAAATTGTTGCAATAGTTGTAATCCAGAACAATGTATGCAGAATAGAAATAGAGTAAGAGAAGAAATGATGAAGCAAATAAAATGCTTAAGCTTTGCAATTGTAGATATATCAGAATATCTTGATACACATCCAGATGACAGAAAGGCAATATGCTTGCATAAAGAATATTGCAATCAACTAGAAGAAATAAAGGATAAATATCAAAGAATATTTGGACCACTAACTATTTACTATCCATGCAATAAATGGAGATGGCTAGAGGAACCATGGCCATGGGAAAGGAGTGATTTTAATGTGGACTTATAATAAAGTATTACAATACCCTATTAATATAAAGTGCCCTAATCCAAAACTTGCTAAATTTATTATATCCCAATATGGTGGACCCGATGGAGAACTCGCAGCATCACTTAGATATTTATCTCAAAGATTTGGGATGCCAGACCAAAAAGCGAAAGCAATTTTAAATGATATAGGTACAGAGGAATTAGCACCATTTTGTTATCAATTGTAAGTTATTATTCTATTAAACTAAAAAAGAGTATTTAAAAGATGTATAATTTATTTCATAAAAAATTAAAATGCCTTAAAATCGATTCTAGGGCTTTTGAAAAAAACTAGTATTGTAAGAATTATATAGAAAACTATATAGTTCTTTTTTTATGGAGGTAATAATAATAGAAATTGAAATAATGAAGAAATTGCAAGATGAAAAAATAAAAAGAAAAGTAAATAAACCTGAAGATGTTTTTAATCTAGAAGAAGTACAAGAAATAAAAGATGCTATACAAGAGCATTTTTTATTTTTAGGATTAGATAGAGTTAATAACATTAGAAATATAAGCTTATTGGGAATTGGAACAAGTTCTCATATAGAAATTGATGTTAAATATATTGTAAGAACAGCTTTAGTAACTGCAAGTGATAGGGTAATCTTGGTACATAATCATCCATCAAATTCACTTGAGCCAAGTTTACAAGATAAGGAAATATCAAATATTTCTAATCAATTATTAAAGGCATTTAATATTAGATTATTAGATCATATTATTGTAAGTGAAAATTCTTATGTTAGCATGGAGTCTTTAAAACTTATTAATGATAAATATGAAAGTGAAAGAACTAAAATGCTTGATAAGATAACAGTTATAGAAGAAAATATCAAACTTAAAGATGAAATAGTTAGATTGAATAAAGAATTAAAAAAATATAGAGAAATGGAAAAAGATACAGAAGATGAGTACGAGTAATATGTCTAATTAAAAAATAAAAAGCCACAGAATCGATTCTGTGGCGAATTAAAAATAGAAATGGAGGAATTTATAAGATGAAAAATTATAAAAATTATTTTTTAACAAGTGAAAGTGTAACAAAAGGTCATCCAGACAAAGTAGCAGATTTGATTTCTGATAGTATATTGGATGAATATTTAAGGAAAGATAAAAATTCAAGAGTGGCTGTTGAAACTATGCTATCAAATGGTAAAGTTACAGTAGCAGGACAAGTAAGTTCAAACGGTCAGGTAGATATTGAGAAAGTAGTACGAGATACATTAAAAAAAGTAGGTTATGATGATGCAGAAAATTCTATGGATTACAGCAAATGTAAAATAGAGATAAACATAACAAAACAAAGTGAAGATATTGCTTTGGGAGTAGATGATGGAGGAGCAGGAGATCAAGGAATTATATTTGGCTATGCTACAGATGAGACAGAAGAATATATGCCGTATCCAATTATATTAGCACATAAACTATCTAAAAAGATTGATGAAGTTAGAGAAAATAATATTTTGCCATATTTAAAATCAGATGGTAAGGTACAAGTTACCGTTGAGTATGTAAATGATATGCCAATTCGAATAGATACTATTTTAATTTCAGTACAACATTCGAAAGAGGTAGAATTAATCCAGTTACAAAAGGAAATATTAGAAAATGTGATTTTAGAGACAGTAGATCCAGAAATGTTAGATATTGAAACAAAATTCTATATAAATCCTACAGGTAGATTTGTAATAGGAGGTGCTATTGCTGATACTGGACTTACAGGAAGAAAAATAATAGTAGATACTTATGGAGGAATTGCAAGACATGGAGGAGGAGCTTTTTCAGGGAAAGATGGAACAAAAGTAGATAGGTCTGGAGCATATATGTTAAGACATATAGCAAAAAATGTTGTTGCAAATGGTTTAGCAAGAAGGTGTGAAATTCAAATGTCGTATGGAATAGGAATAAATAAACCAATATCTTTATACATTGATTGTTTTGGAACAAACAGAATAGCTGAAGGATTAATTATAAAATTAATAAAAGAGAGGTTTGATTTGACACCCCAAGGAATTATTAATTATTTAAAACTAAAAGAGCCAATATATTCAAAAACTACTAATTACGGTCATTTTGGTAGAAAAGGATTTGCTTGGGAAGAATTAATACAAATATAAATTGGAGGAAAAGTTTTATGAATATTGATACTATAATTGAAACAGTGAAGAAACTTGAAAAGTCAGGAAATGATATTTCAATAATTGTAAAAAACGTAAAAACAAAAGAAGAAGGAGTTGCGACTATATTACCAAATGGCAATATAGCTGTTTTCGAAGGTAGTGAAAACGGAAGTGATGATAAAATATATTCAATAAAAAATTTTAAGAAAAATTATTCAATTATAAAATTAGAAAATGAACTAGGAGAAGAATTTGAATAAGAGTTGTATAAAGTTTGGATAAGAGTTAATATAACACAAACTTTATATAAGCTCTTTTTTATTTGAAAGGAGAATGTAAAGTGTACATTTTTATTTTAATAGTAGTAGCAATGTTAAGCTCATTTGCTACATTAATAATACATTGTTGTCTGATTATAGGAAAGGAAAGTGATAAACAGTGGGAGGAAGAAGTGATTATGAAGAAAGAAAGCAAAAAAGAATAGAAAGGTATAAGATACTATCTGAAAAGGCAAAAGAACGATCGAATCAATATATGAATTCAAGTGCAAATAAAACGCTAGAAAGAATACCATTAGGACAACCTATTTTAGTTGATCATTATTCTGCAAAAGGACATAGAAATTTACTAGCGAGAGCTCAAAACAATATTAAGAAATCTATTGAAGAAGATAAAAAGAGTGAATTTTATAGTAGTAGAGCAGAATCAGCAGAAAATAGTAAAGTGATATATAGTGATGATCCAAGAGCAATTGAAAAGCTAAAAGAAAAGTTAGAAAGATTAGAAAATGAAAGAAATTCAATAAAAGCAAGAGAACATTATAAGTGGGAACTTACAAATATTGGTGCTACTATCAGAGAAACTAAAAAAAGGATAGAAAGGTTGGAAAAACTTGAAGAAATTAAATTTGAAGATGTAAAATTTGACAACTGTAAGGTGATACATAATAAAGAAATTAACAGAATTCAGTTTTTATTTAATGAGATTCCAAACGAAAATATTAGAAGAGAATTAAAATCTAATGGATTTCATTGGTCAAGAAAAGAACAAGCTTGGCAAAGAGAATTTAATCAGAATTGTATAAGAGCTACAAATAGAATCGTAAAAGATATTTTTGAAAAAAAACAAGAACAGGAGGACGAGGAAGAATTTGAATAAATTGGAATTGTTTAATGAAATGTATGAGTTAATAGAACATAATTTGTTATGCTATTCAGAAAATTATTTAATGACAAAGCCAAAATCTAAATTTATAAAAGAATGGAACAGAGAAAAAGAAAAGTTAGAGTTATTAAAAGAAATAATAGAAGAAGAAAAACAAATTATGAAAGTAAAGAATATAAATTTTACACAAAAACAAATATTAAAGATGTATCCCAATACTATATATTATGTTAAAAATAGCAATGGAGGATTATTAGCAGGTTGTATAGAATTGGAGGAGGCAAAGAGATATGCAGAAGAGTATAAAACAGAATATATGAAAGATAAATTAAACAATAAGGTAGGAGTATATGTTTTTGATAAAGAAGGTAAAAATTTATATGTGGCTAAAGGAATTGAAAACGATATAAAAAAAGAAGATACAGAAGAATTTGAGTAAATTGATATAGACTAGAAAGAAAGGAGAAAAATATGTATTTAAGAATAGATATTGTGAATAAGAATCAATATGAGACATCAGAAAATTACAAAGAAATTAAAATTTTAGTACCTAATGATTCAATAGAACTTGAAAAAGATTTTAAATATTTAGGACTAGATTATTATAATTTAGATATTCAAGATACGCACATAAAAGAATGTGAATTTATATGTAAAGAAGATCCTGATTTTTCATCAAGAATAACAGATGCAATAAATAAATTGATTTCTAGGTCAAGTGATTTAGGATATACAACGCCATTTAATTATATGAAAACATTTTATTGCATGATTAATAAATTTAATGATGAGGATAGAGAAAAGTTATTAGCAATATTAGAGGCAAAAAAAGAACAAATAGTAAACATAAATGAAGCAATAAAATATGCTAATAATATAAAATGTTTTGAATTGATTGATGCATATAATAATGAAGAATTGGCAAAAAGATTAGTATATGACGGAACAATAGACATTGAAGATTTAATGGAATATGCAGATTTAGAAAGATTGGGAAGGGACTATGCAGAAACGAAAGAGATAGTAAAAACGCAACAAGGTTACTTAAGTCAAGAATTTGATTTCCAGAAAAAAGCTCAAGAAGAAGAGGAAGAATTTTAAATAGTATTATAATTGATAAAGTGAGGTGATTATTATGGAAAATATAGAGACAGTTACAATAAAAGATATAAAACAGGCACTTTTCGATTCTTATTTGGATACGGAATATCATGAGGCATTGGCTCATAGTATGATGGTTTTAGGATATGTAAATGATTCGCCAAAGAATTTATTTTTTGGGACACCTAAACAGAAAGAAGAATTAGAAGAAGTAGAAAATAGAGCATTAACATCTAATGAAATAAGTGAAATAATACATTTAATGATGTATCAAATGAGAAATGATTTTCAGTATGGAATATTTAAGCCTATTACATTAAAATATTTGAGTATTTCAGAAAGAATGAAGAATACAGAACAAAAAAATAATCAGAACAATAATAAAAGAAAGAAATTAAAATGTAATATTTATAATGCGTTTGGAAGTATGGTAGAAATAATAGGGATGACATCAAAAAAATTGAAACAAAACAAAATGTTTGAAGAATCAAGAGAAATGATTGAAAGAGCAACAGAATCATATAGTTATGATGAGGCATTAGAGATTATAAATGAATATGTAAAGACTATTGATAAGTGTGAAAAAAAAGAGGAGGAAGTGGAATATGAATAGGACAATTTCAAAAGATAGAGTTGCAGTAAAGTCAGGATATTACTTTGAAATATTTGATAAAAGAGAAATACCAGATACACTAGAAAAGTATCATAAAAAAGTAGAATTAAATAATGTTATATATGATTTATATCATGGGACAAGTTTAGAAGATGAAAAAACAATTGACAATATGTTTGGAGATAGAATGGGATATGCAATTGATGAACATACAATTAAAAAACCAAAATGTGCTTTAATTGGAGAAGATGGAAACATATTTAATTTAATGGGAATAGCATCCCGAACATTAAAGAGAAATGGAATGCAAGAAGAGGCAAAAGAGATGTGTAATAGAATAACGAATGGAGCAAAAAGCTATGATGAAGCACTTATGATTATAGACGAATATGTTGAAATAACTGATAAAGAAGAAATGGAAGAAGACGAATATTAGTAAAAAAGTGGATAATTTAGAGTAGACTGATAGTCTACTCCATTTTGTGAGAGTAGACTCGCTAAAAGCTACGCTTTTAGGCAGTTGATGGGAGTCGAGTAGACTCCCTGATCCTGCAAAATTGCTAAAGGCAATTTTGTTTTACAAGAGGTAAGAACAAGGAGGCAATATGGAAGAAGAAAATGAGAATGAAAAATTGACTAGAGTAACAATAAATATTCCTGAATATAAAAAAGAAATGATACAAAAAGTAGTAGAAAGAAGTTCATATAATAATGTATCAGAGCTAATAAGAGCAGGTATTGATAAAGAGTTGAGTATTCAAATGTATAAAGATAATTTAGATTTTATAATAAAAGAATTAGATAAAATTATAGATGCTAAACTAAATCCTTTTATAAAATCACAAAGAAAATTAAATGCAAAATATTTAAGAACAAGTGCTATTAATACATATTTATTAGGAGAACTTTTAGACAAATTGTTAGGAGATGATATGCATAAACAATTTATTAATATGCTAACTAATGCTAGGAATAAAGCTAATTATTATATTAGCCGTGATACAGAGAATATGACAAAAAAAGATTTATATGATTTTTATACAATAGGAGAGATATATCGAAATGAGTAATGTGGTTTTCTTATTTGAAAATTTTAATCCAAATAAAAGGACTACTTTTTTCAGACATAAAAGTTATACAAATTATTTGGGGTACAGTGAATTTGCAATAAAGAATACTAATACAGAGCACGGACTTTTTGGAATAATTGATAAATTTCCTGATATTGAGAATATGAAAGATATAGAACCAATTAATCAATATATAATCAAACTAGCCAATAATAAAATTCCAATTTTTCGTTGTACCATATCTTTATCAGAATATGATGCTATTAGACTTGGCTATGACTCACAAGAAAAATGGAAAGAACTTTTTAAATTGAAATTATCAAGTTTTGCAGATAAATTAAATGTAAAATATCATGATTTGCAATACTGTCGGAGCAGTTCATTTAGAAAGTGGACATCCCCATTTACAAGTTATGGTATGGAGCAAGCAAAGAGATAAAATGAATTATTTTGTAAAGTATAAAGAAGTTAACAAAATGAGAGAGGATTTTATAAACGAAATATTTAAAGAAGATTTGTTTGAACTATATAAAGAGAAGGATATTGCAAGGAAGGGGATTATTACTAATAATAAATTTTTACAAGAAATAAAGAATGTTAGTACAAATAAAAAGTTTATAAAGGATATTCTACAATATGAAAAAGACTTTAATGATAAAAAAATATTGAAACATAATATTTCAAATAAAAAAATAAAGTTGGTAGTTGATGATATAATTAAAATAAAAAGTCTATTAAAACAAACAAGTGGTAGTATAAAATATCAGTATTTAAAAAAATATCCTAATATTATAAATGAAGTTGATAACCTATCTAAAAAGATAATTGAATGGTCTTTAGAATGTCAGGAACAAGTGGAAAAATATATAGAAATTAAACAAGATATTGTAAGGTATAAATATCAAAATGAAGAAAAAATAAAACAGGCACAAACAATTGAAAAAGAAAAAGCAGAACAAGAGATTTTAAAATTAATCGGTAATCAAATATTAAATTTTGAAAGGATATTATTAAATCAAAAGCTAGAATATAACCAAATACAATATATAAATAATGGCAGACAATTGGTTTGGAATATTTTTAATACGCTATATTTTACAACAAGGCAGGAAGAAAAATATTTAAGAAGATTTGAACTAATATATAAGAAAAATTTATCTAAACAGGCTAAAAAAGAATTAGCACTAAAAAAGAGAAATGCATCATCATTAAATTGGGAAAAATAATATGTAAAATAATTGTATTTAACTGTTTTTTATGATATAGTAAGTTATGAAAAAATAAAAATGAATGGAGCAAAAAATGAATTATAAAAAAGACTTATCAGAACAAAATCAAAAATTATTATCGAATATAGATATAGATATTGAAGATAGAGAATATTCTACTGAAGAAATTGGACGAAATATAAATGATATTAGTAACTATATTATAAGTAAAAGTAGTAAGAATGGAGATCTTGATAAAACAAGAATAGAATATATGCCATTAGCTAATATATTACAAAGTTCAATTAGAATGGAGAAATAGTATGACAATACTGTATGTATGTGGAATTCTATTATTATTTATACTTACTATTCTTTTTATAGGAATAATGTCTTTTAAGGAACAAGTAAAAAAATACATAATGATGATAGCATCAGTAATTTATAATGGATTTATGGGATACATTGATACTATTGTATTACTGATTATTTATGGATTTTTTACTAATAGACCGAATGGTAGTGGATATGATGTACCAAAAACAGAATTTGCTTTTAATGTATTTATAGGTATAATAATATTAATTATATATTTAGTATTATTAATTCCAATAAATATATATATGAAGAAAAAACGGAAAAATTGATTCAAAAGTTTATACAATAGTGAGTCTAATTGCAACAGTATTTGGAGCAATAATCTATTGGATTTTTTTGGATAAAGGACAAAGATTATTTTAAAAAATGTGTGTGTTTTATAATAAATACAGAAGTAGTAAGTTGGAGGCAAGAGTATGAATAAAAAAAGAATAATTATAATAACAATATTAGTAATTTTAATTGTTGTTTTAGCCTTATGGATTAGTGGAATAATTCCAAAACAAATAGCACGAGTATCTGCAACAAATTATTTAAAGAAAAACTTTCCAAAAATGCAGTTAGAGTATGTAGATATAGAATGGAGTTCTAGTTTTGGAGGATATTCTATAAGATTTAAAGACCAAAATGATGAGATACATGGTTTCTTGATGAATAACAAATATTTTCCAACAAATATAGGACAAGGTTTGTTCGGATTTGAAGAAGAATATAGAGAAAGATATGGAGAGTAAAGTTATAAGGTATAAGCAAAAAATAATCAATAAATAAAAATAGTAATTTGTAGGAGGAATTAAAATTACCATTATGGCAGGTTTAATAATTATATTTGGCATATTTGTACAATTCGCAGTACCTGGAATATTATTGGGTACTATAATAATATTGTTCATAAGAAAAAAGTTAATTAATAAAGATAAGAAATTAGAAAAGTCAATTTATATTTTTATCATATTTGTTTGTGCTTTTGCATCTTGTGTATTCTTATTATGGAAGTTTGAAAAACCAGATGAACTCTATATAAAAATGCAAGAATTTAATAATAATCAAAGCCTTGTTGGACTATCCAAAGAAGAAGTTATTGAGCTATTAGGAGAACCAGAATCTAAATATAATACTGAGGAAAATAAAAAAATATATTATTATGATGCAGGAAGTATGAGAAAAGAATGGTACTTTGGCAAGTGCTATACTACGGATTATTATGAAATTAATATATATTTTGATACGGATGAAAAAGTAGAACATACTAATATAACAATTATTCCTTAAAAGTAATTATACAAATTACAATATATAAGTGTGAAAAAAATAGTAATTTGTGAGTGAGGTTGAATGGAAAATTTATTTGTAAATAGAGTAAGATTAAATAAGGAGAATGTAGATAATAGTAAATATCCTTTTAATATAAAATGTTTAAGTGATTTTGATGAATTAAAAATAGATAACTCTGTTACTTTATTTTATGGAGAAAACGGAGTTGGAAAATCTACACTTATAGAAGCTATTGCTATTGCTTTAGGATTAAATCCAGAAGGCGGTAGTAATAATATGCAATTTTCGAACTATGATGATTATTCAGAATTATATAAACATTTAACAATTAGCAAGTTCGGAGTACCTAAAACAAAATTTTTTTTAAGAGCAGAATCTTTTTATAATGTTGCAACGGATATTAGCAATAATAGTGATTTGATCTATACAACTTATGGAGGAGAAGATTTGCATTCTTGTTCACACGGAGAATCTTTTTTGAAACTGGTTGAACATAGATTTTGGAATAGCGGTTTATATATTTTGGATGAGCCAGAGGCAGCTTTATCTCCACAAAGACAAATGACTTTGCTTTGTTATATACACGAATTAGCTAAAAATGGCTCACAATTTATAATTGCAACACATTCTCCAATATTATTATCGTATAAATATGGAAAAATAATTGATATGAATAATAATATGGAAGAAATTAAATATGAAGATACAGAAGTTTATAAAATATATAAAGATTTTTTAAATAATCCTTATGGAATGCAAAAGGTTTTATTTGAAGAATAATGATAACTTACAAATTATAGAACAGATAATTGTGGAGGTGGTAAAAATAAATTATTGGTGGTTTTGGTTTATAATACTCTTTTGTTGTATAATAATACCAAGAAGAAATAAATTATATTTAGGAATAATGAAAAGAGAAAAGAAAGGTAGGAAAAGAAAAATGCCACAAGAAATGATAAAAGAATTTATGAATAAAGTTTGTATCATTAGTTTGTTTAATGAATCTTTTGGAGTACAAGGAAAAATAGTTGCAGTAGAAGATAACTGGATAAAAGTTGAAGAAAAAAATGGAAACAGAATGATTAATGGAGATATGATTCGAGATATAAAATTAATGCCAGAAAAATATCAAAAGTAACTGAAAAATTACAAGTTATATATAACAAGAACATTTACATTTTAGTAGATGTTCTTTTAATTTGCAAAAAAGGAGGAATGGTAGAATTCCAATAAAGGAGAAAGAATATAAGTAGAAGAATATTAATATTTTTAGCAATTATAATTAGCATTTTTATTAATGCATATCTTTCCGTTAATTTACATTTTATATTAAGTAAAAATTTTGATAGTTTATTTAATATAAATATTATGACAATAATAAATACTTTATTTAGTGAAAAGAAAGTATTTATTATTTTTTGTGTTTTAGAAATAATAATAATCTCATTTCTATTATTATTTTCTAGTAGAAAGAAAAACATATATCATAGCAATACAATAAAATTAACAAATAAAATAGAAGTTCCAATTCCAGTAGGAGATGGACAATATGGCACTTCGTGGTGGTTAGATAAAAAAGATTATAGTAAAATTTTTAAATGTAATATTTTAGATAGAAATAAAAAATATAATGAAGTTTCTTTTTCTTCAGGTGGTGTTATAACTAATTTTGAAAGAAAAGATAACATAGAAAAATATTACTATATTGATGATAATGTTCATTTAACCATAGTAGGAAGTTCAGGATCAGGAAAAAGTAGAAGTATTATAATACCAACGATAACTATGCTAGGTTTAGGTCGGAGAAAATATGTTCATAAGCGATGTTAAAGGTGAACTATATTTATATACAGCTACTAAATTAAAAGAATTAGGATATGATGTGATAGCTATTGATTATATACAGTTTTTAAAAAGCAATAAATACAATTATTTAGATATTGTCATAAATGCAGTTGAAGATGGAAATATAGCTTTGGCAGAAAGTTTAGTTAATGATATTGTAAATGTGTTAGTTACTAAAAATGATAAAACAGAGCCTATATGGGTAAACGGAGAAATGTCAGTAATTAAAACAGCAATAATGGCAGTTGTACTTGAAAATAAAGGAAAAAGGAAATATCAAACACTTGCTAATGCTTATTACTTTGTTGCAGAAATGTTTAAAACAGCAGAAGATGGAGAAATGTTAATTGATAAATATATGAAAAATAAAGATGCGGATGATCCAATTAAGAAGTTTTTTGCAGTAGCAGGAACAGCACCTTCAAAGACTCGAGGTAGTTTTGTTGCTGCAGCACTTTCAACTTTGCAAATGTTTATCAATGATTATGTGGCAAATAATACTCAAAAATCGGATTTTGATTTAAGAAATTTTGCAAAGAAAAAGACAGCAATCTATATGTTATTACCAGATGACAGAGATACATATCATAAATTAGGAAGTTTATTAGTACAACAAATTTACACATCACTTGTTGAAACAAGTAGAATTGAAGGTGGAGAACTAGGTATAAGAATGAATTTTATATTAGATGAATTTGCAAACTTTACCAAAATTAATTCATTCCAGTCTATGCTAACAGTTTCGAGAAGTAGAAATATTAGATTTATAATATGCTTACAAAGTTTTGCTCAATTAGAAGAACGATATGGAAAAGAAGGAGCACAAAATATTTTAGATAATTGTGCTTGGATGTATTTGAAAAGTGCTAATATAGATACAGCAACAAAAATATCAGATAAATTAGGAACATATACAGCTCAAAGTTATGGAGAAAGCAGTAATTCAAATATAAAAAATGATAGAAGTAGTAGTAGCATGAGTCTTGTTTCAAGAAAACTATTAACAGCAGATGAAGTACAAAGGATAGAAAGTCCATATATTTTATTAATGATAGCAGGAAAACCACCTGCTATTTTAAATGTACCAGATATTTCAAAAATGTACTTTAACCAAATTAACTGTATGGGAACAAAAGCAGAAAATACAAGATTAAGAATTGAAAGAGAAAAAGATAGAAAGGAAAGTAAACTAGAAAAAATAAAGATTTGGGAGATATGGAAAAAGTATTATAATTTAGAACTTGAAGATTATAGTATTGAAGAAAATGATGAGATAGTAAATATGATAAAAAATAATTTGGAAAGGAAGATAAAAAGTTGAAACTAAAAAAAGAAAATGTAAGAAAGATTATTAAGATTATATTTAAAATTATATTAGTAATTATTTTGTTAAATACAATGCAACAAGTTGTCAATGCATCTAGTTTAGAAAGTACAAAATTAGTAATTGGAACTGAAAAATTAGTAGATGCAGTAATAAGTTGGTTGGTAGGAATAGGCATAACGATTTGTGGAGGTTACTTCATCTATTATGTGTATTGTTTAAAGACAAATGATGAAGGAGAAAGACGAAGAAATATGCAAAATATAAAGACAACATTAATTGCTATGGTACTTATAACATGTGGATTAGCATTAATAGATACAATATTAGGATTCTACAAGTAAATATAAAGAGAATTTATATAAAAAGAAGGTGATACATATATGGCAGATATGCTTGTAGAACTCATAGAAAGTTTTATTGGAGGCTCTGAAGCAACATTAAACTCTCTTTTTAAAAGCATGGTAAATTTAGTTTTCCATATAGAAAGAGAGCTCAGTAATTTAAAATTAGCAGATGGTAGTTTTATAAATTTTAATAAAATTTATGAGACTATTTTTAGTTTCGCAATATATATTCTAATTATTGTTTTTATTAGTAAAGCTATAAAAATTTATTTTATGATGCGAGAAGGAGATGCAGAAGAAAATCCTATTCAATTAATGATAGGAATGATTAAAGCAGTAATTATTATGATATGTTTTAAAGAGATTTATAACATATTTGTAGGAATAGTACAAGAGTTTTTAAATGGAATATTATCCAATATGACTGTTCAAGGAACTAATTTGGCAGAAATTTTAACAGGTAATATGGGGGGAGGAATATTTACTGCAGTTGCTTGTTTAGTATTATTGATTGTATGGCTTATATTAATTTGTCAATTTATTATGAAAGGAATAGAAATTCTTGTAATGAGACTAGGAATACCTTTTGCATCAATTGGACTTTTAAATTCTGATACTGGTATTTTTACAGAGTATGTAAGAGATTTCCTACTTACTGCTTTTACTCTTGTTGTTCAACTAGGCTTATTAAATTTATCAATATTAGCACTTGTTAATGGTCATTTGATTTATGGAATTGCAATAGCAATCGTATCTGTAAATACACCAATGATGCTAGGAAAATTTATGATAAGACCAAATGGAAGTCTAATAAACAGTATGGGTAATACTGCAAGATCAATAAGAGCATTAATGCCACATGGGAAAAGGAGGTAGAAATGGACACATTAAAAGAAATAATAATAACATTAAGAAATATAGGAATTGGAATTGCAGGGGTTACATTTATTATATTATTAATAAAAATGAGTATAGAGCCAGATGAAAAAAGTAAATATATAAAATTAACTAAACATTTACTAATTGCAACAATATTAATAACAATTTCATTTAGTCTAGTTGATATACCTAAAATGTATTTTGGAAGTACGGTTGAGATAGTAGATGAAGGAGCATCTGATATGACAATAGAAAAAGTAGAAGATAAAGATTGTCAAGATAGAGAAGTAGTTAATTTAGGAGGAAAAAGGTATGTCGTAACTGATACAGGAAAAAAATTGGCAGCACTTACTGATGATGAGCCACTACATTATGCGTTTGGATTATATTCAGAAGGTAAAGTAGTAGATAATGTTTCGTATTTAAGGTTATTTAATGAGTGCCAAGATTTTTGGAAAGGATATTATGCAGATATACAATATTACAGAGATGCAGATGGATTTATATTTCCCACTACATATACTTATTCAGAATACATTAATGCAAAATCAAATCAAAATAATAATATAGAAACAGGAGGAAATGATAACAATGGAAAGTAAAAGATTGTTAAAAATACCAAGTCAAATAAGATTAAAAACGGAGTTCTTTGAAGGTTTTGGTACACAAGAATTAATAAAAACAATAATATGTGGTGTAATTGCCAGTGTTATAGCTTATATTATTTATTTAATATTTAAACAAGCATTAATATCGACACTTATAGTTATAGGAACAATAGTAATTAGTGTTATTTTTTTTACAAAAAACAGAAATAATTTTTCAATGTCAGATTCTATAAAAAATATATTAAGATTTCAGACAATGCAAAGAGAATATAAGTATGTCGGAGGTGATTTTTATAATAAAAAAGTTGTTAAGTAACAAAAATGATATATCTTTAAATGAATTTTTAAATATAGCAGATATAACAGAAGAAGGCTATGTAATTACAATAGATGGTTATATATTAATGTTTTTAAATATAAAACCACAAAATTTCGAGCTGTTATCTGAACAAGAACTTGAAAATAAAATGAATTATATGAGTGTAGAATTTTCTAATGAGCAATATCCATATAAAATATTAATTATGCCCCAAATATTAGATATTTCAGATAATATAAAAGAACAAGAAACATTAAAGCAAATGATAAACAATGATAAATTTATAAAGATAATTAATAACAGAATACAATTTTTATTAAATTTGGTTACTAATAAAGAAATCATAGAAAATGAATTTTATTTAGTCATTTGGGAAAAAGAAACAGAGAAATCAAAAATAGAGTTACAAAAGAGAGCTAACAATTGGATGAATAGATTAAGAAATTGTGAATTAAAAAGTGAAATATTAAGTAAGGACGATATTATTTATTTAATAAAATTCTTTAATTTACAGGCATATAAAGATGAAGGAAATGATTACGAGAATCACATCACAAAAATTAAAAGAAAGGAGTTAAATGTTAAAAACAAATGAAATATACAATATAGATTGTATGGAGGGATTAAAACTAATTGATGATAATAGTATAGACCTAGTAATTATAGACCCACCATACCTACTTAATATTAATAAAGTAAAAAATGTTTCCAATATGAATAAATATGCAAATGATTTGTTAAACTTAAAAGATGGGTTTGATTTAAAAGTATTGGATTTACTAATTCAAAAAATGAAGAAAATTAATATTTATATTTATTGTTCAAAAAGGCAAGTAAAAGATTTACTAAATTACTTTAGTAATAAAAACTGTAATCATGAAATATTAACTTGGCATAAACAAAATCCATCTCCACTAATAAATAACAATTATTTGCCTGATACAGAATACATATTATTTTTTAGAGAAAAAGGAGTTAAATTATATGGGAATTATCACACTAAAAGAAAGTATTATATCTCATTAACTAATAAAGTTGATAAACAAAAATATAAACATCCAACAATAAAACCGTTGGAATTAATAGAATATCATATAGAAAACTCTAGTAAGGAGGGAGATTTAATATTAGATTGTTTCGCTGGTAGTGGAACAACACTTGTAGGAGCAATAAATAAAAATAGAAGATATATAGGATTTGAAATTGATAAAAATTATTATGAAATAGCAAAGAAAAGAATTGAGGAGGCAGTTCTTAAAAGGAGAGGTAATAAAGCTGAAAAAGACGCAATATAATTATGATTTAATAAAACTTTTAACTCCATGTCGGAGGTTTTAAATTTGATAGAAATAAGATATATTTAGGAGATAAATTTGCAAAGATTTATACAATAATCCATTATCCAACTAATGTTGAGTTAGGATGGCTTGGAAAGATAGTAAATGAAATTGGAGCAGTTTTTTCGATAAATATAGAGCCAACTGATAATTCAGAATTATTAGAAGGATTAGATAGAAGAATTAGAGATGCAACAGCACTTGCAAAGTTAGCAAAGAATGAATCTAGTAAACAATTAAAAGAGAAAGAAATAAAAGAGGCTAGTGAAATTATTAGTAGAATACTACAAAATAATGAAGTCGTTTCATATTTAAGCATTTATATTTTAGTAACAGATGAAAATGAAAATAACTTAAATAAAAAGTGTAAGGAGATTGAAAAAGAAGTAATAAAACAAAAATTGAAAATAAGACCATTGACTAATTTTTTATTACAAGAAGGCTATAAATCAATTGCACCATTTTTCACAATACAAGGAGAAATAAATAATTATTTTAAAAGAAATATTTTAACATCAACATTTACAGGAGGCTTTTTGTTTAACAAAAATACCTTTATTGATCAAAAAGGATATTATCTAGGCATTAATGAAAAAGGAGGTATTGTGATTTTTAATATATGGCAAAAAGACTCTGATAGAACTAATAGTAATATGGTTATTGTTGGTAGTTCAGGGTCAGGAAAAAGTGTTGCTGTAAAGCATATTGCATATAATGAAATACCTAGTAGCAAAATATTAATTATAGATCCAGAAAATGAATATTCTTACCTTTGTAAAAATTTAGGAGGAAAGATTATAAATTGTAATGGAGGAGAAAAAGGAGGAATATTAAATCCACTACAGGTAAGAATAGATAGAGAAGAAGATTCAAATTTATTAGCATTACATTTTCAATTTTTAAGAACATTTTTTTCTATTTTATACCCTAGTTTACAAGATATGGAGTTTTCTGCATTAGAATTATTACTAGAAGAACTATATCAAAAGTTTAATATAAGTAAAAATACTAATATTGCTAGATTAAAAAATACAGATTTTCCTAAATTGGAAGATTTGTATTTTTTTATAGAAGAAAAAAACAAGCAAAAATATAATGTAATATATGAAAAGATTTTGTCACTAATAAGACCAATTTGTGTTGGTCAATCATCAGATATATGGAATGGTTATACTAATATTGATATTAATACTGACATGACAGTATTTAATACAAGCAGTATGCATAAGTTCCAAGAGCAATACAAAAGAGCACAGTATTACAATATAATGTCATACTGTTGGGATTTCTTGAGCAGAGATGTAAATGAAAGAACAATTCTTATAGCAGATGAATGCCACATGTTAATAGACCCTAATATTCCACAAACTCTTGAATATTTAAAAAATATTAGTAAAAGAGCAAGAAAATATAATTCAAATATTATTGTTATAACTCAATCAATTCAGGATTTTCTAAATGAAAAAATTAGATTATATGGACAAAGCTTATTTACTAATAGTACATATAAATTATTCTTTAAATTAGATGGTCAAGACTTAAGAGATGTACAAGAAACATTTAAGCTGACGGATAAAGAAACACAATTAATCTATAATGCCAAAATAGGAGAGGCTCTGTTCATAGCAGGTATTAGAAAAATATTCATTAATATGTATATAGACCAAGAAGAGTTAAAAAAGATAGATGAGAAGTTCAGGAGTGAGCTAATATATGCATAAAATATTATATTTATCAATAGGTGTTACTCTTTTTATAATTATAATAGGTTGTGCATTTTTAGAGTTTGGCAATAGTACATCTAAAGAAAATAACAAATATACAAATGATATTGAAATTGAAGACAATATACAATATAAAGGGAAATTTCCAATACCAGTTGCAAATTTTCAAGTTGTAACAAGTGCATTTGGAAATAGAGAAGGTGGTGGAGTAGTATCATCCAATCATAAGGGAATTGATTTGGTAGGAGAAAAGAATAGTAATATTATTTGTGTAAAAGCTGGGACAGTCACATGGGCAGGATGGCAGAATGGATATGGAAATTGTGTAGAAATAAAGCACAAAGATGAAAATGGAAATATATTTTATACATTTTATGCTCACATGCAAGATAATTCTTTAAAAGTAAAAGAAAATCAAGAAGTAATTGAAGGTCAAATTATAGGAATACAAGGAACAACAGGAAATTCAACAGGTGATCATTTACATTTTGAAATAAGATTAGCAAATAAAGTGCAGATAGATCCTGCACCATATTTATTTGAAGAAATGGAAAAGGAGGAGTAAGTAAATGGAATACAAAAAATATAATAGAGAAGAAATGGCAGAAATAGGTAAAGAACAAGGGTTTTATTTTATAGAAACATCAAATGAAGATAAATATATTATAGCAAAAGAGGATTTAGCAGATTTTATAGTATTAGAAAACATAAGATGTAATGGGAATGCGGATATTTCAGTATACGCACCTTCTACTAATAAACCTATGCTAACAACTTATGGATGGTTTTTAAATACTATTAATCCTAAATTAAGAGAGGAAATTATAGATAGATTAGTTGAAATACAAACCTTTCAAATAATGCCTGAAGAGGTTAAAATTTTTGATAATGAAGTTTTTGAACAGATGGATATTGAAGAATTTGGAGAAAAAGAAGGTATGACAATTATGTATGATAAATTTTTTAGGAAGTATTTTGAAGAAGAGGAAGAAGAGGATGAAGAATTTGAATAATATTAAAGAATTAATATTATATGTACTTATAGTTGTTATACTTTTAACCATAAGCATATTGAATAATGTATTCTGGAAAATAGGAAAAGAAGAGACTGCACACAATGAAATTACAAACTTAAAGTCAGGAAATATAATATATAATGTACCATTTAAGAAACAATGGTTAGATTAAAGGAGGTGGTCACTTATGCTTAATTATATAGCAAAAGACAAGGTCAGAGATGCAATACAAAAAGTATGTAAAGATAACAATGTATTAATTTTATATGAAACATACTATAGTGTTAATATAGAGGAATATATAAAGAAAACTAATGTAAATTTTAATGTGATTAGATATTTTGTAATTGATGTTAATTGTATATTAGATATTAATAATTTATCTAAAATAATTAGTCAAATAAAAATAATGTATCCAAAAATAAGAATTATTGTAATAGCAAGTTACAAAGATAATTCATTATTGTTGGAACAATTATATCAAATGCAAATATATAATTTAATAGATTCAGATTTTAGTGAAATAATAGAAAAACAATTAATAGAGGCACTATCTGATAAAGGAATACAAAAGAAACAAGTGAGAATATTTGATAAAAAAGAACAAGAAAAGATATTGAAGAAAAAAGAAAATAAGAAGAAACTAAAATTTAAAACAAAAAATTTAATAAATTTTGTTATTAAGGGAAATACGCATAAATCAAATAATGTGTATTTCTTTTTACTAGAATTAATTACAAAAATAGTAAAACTGATAATTGGAATATTGTTTTTTATATTAACAAGTATTGGAATTACAGTTTTATTCAATGAGCAATTAAGAAATTTATTAATGCAAATTTTTAATAATTAGGAAATATGCTTTTGTGAAAGCAAGGAAAGGAAATAATTTTATGGGAAATATGAAAGTTTTAGCAATTAAAATAGATGAAGAATTGCAAAAGAAAATAAAATATCATTTATTAGAACACAATATAACTCTTAAAGATTATGTTACAGGTCTAATAAAAGATAATTTAGAAAAAAATATGGAACAAAACAAACAAAAGGAAAAAATAAGTGAAGAAACCAAAGAAAGTACATTAGAAAAAGAACAAATTTCAGAAATTAAAGAAGAAATAAAACAAGTAGTTGGAAATGAGACAGAAAAAATAAAAGTGAATGAAACTTTAAAAGAAAATAAAAAAGAAGAAACGAAAGAAACAAGTAGTAAAGAAACAACAGATAAAAAAGAAAATAAAACAACAATAGAAAACAATAAACAGAAAGATATAAAAAAATTAAATGATGAAAACAATAAGGAAAAGTCGAGCCAAAAGGAAAATAATATAAAAGTTACAGCTGATTTTTTAAAAGAATTAAAACAAGAAAAAACAAAAAGAGATTTAGAAAAGAAATTATCTAAAAATAAATTAAAAGAGGAGGAAGAAGAATTTGAATAAAGATATAAGTAGTAAACATGTGTGTTTTTCAATGAATGGAAATATACATAAATTAATGAGACAATATTTAATGAGTATAAGTCCTGATGTAACAATGAAAGATTATATTACAAATTTAATTGTTAAAGATTTAAGAAGTAAGAATATTTTAAAGTCAAAATAAGGAAGGTGAAACTATGGTAAAAAGAAAAATAGTACCAATTATATTATCTGCTACGATTTTATCAGCAATAATTGGAAATATGGTAATAAGCAATGCAACAGATAATAATTTAAAAACATTTGAATATGAAAAAACAGTAAAAGTAAATCAAATTGAAGATTGCAAAAAGGAGTTAGAGAAAGAAATAAATAAGGACGGAATTACATATAAGTTAGAAGATATTATAGAAAAAGAAAATACGAAGATAGTATCTAGAAATAAAGAAATAACAAAGGAACTACTTGTTAATACTAATGATAAATATAAAGTTTTGAATATGTTTAAACAAGAATTAAATGTAAAAGAAGATGGTTATACTGGAACATTAAAAATAGATAATAGTTCTGTAACAATTAAGCCAAATGATAGTTATAGAGAAGAATACAAAGTCTATTATGAAAAAGAATATAAGAATGTAAAAAGTAATGAACTTAATAATATTCCAAAAACAATAAAAAAAGATAATGTAACATATTATTTAGTAGATCCAGTATGGACAGTTAGTAAAACGCAAATAATAGATGGACGAGATGTACCAGTCTTGTATAATGGGATTATGAAATATGAGGCAATAAGAGAAAGAACAGTTGTAACTAATTATATTGCTACTGTAAAATATAATGGAAAATTGAAAAAAGAAGTTGTGGATACAGTTACATTAACAATAAAATATACTGAAGTTGCAACAGAAGAATCAAATATAGAAAAGAAAACAGAAGAAACAAAAAATAATATAGTTGTACCAACTGTTGCTACTGGAACAGGAATTATAATATTTAGTGGAATTATTCTTATAAGTAGAAAAAATATTTTAATATATAACTATCAAAATAATAATTGGAAATTAATAAGAAAGATAAAAGCAAGTGGAAAGTTAATAGATATAACACCGCAAAACAATGAAATTTCAAGAAAATATAAAATAGTTTTAAAGAATGATTTATACAATAAATGGTATGGTCAAAACATTACAGTAAAATATTTTGATAAACAATTTATCTGTAATATAAAAGAAAATGAAATTGAAATAGTAGTATAGGAGGATATAATGACAAAGAGTAAAATTGTAATTTTGAGTATCATTTCTATTATTATACTTATCATTACCATGATAGGTATTTTTTTGTATAATAAAAATACTGAATTAGTTGATGTGAATACAATTGTTACAGACAAAAATTATGAAAAAATTATATACGAAGAAGTAGAAAATGTTTGGAATGAAGAAGTATTAGGAATATTAACTATTGAAAAAATTGGTCTAAAAGCAACAGTACGAGAAGGCACTAGCAATGAAATTTTAAATCAATATATCGGGCATATTGAGGGCACTTCCACTTATGATGGGAATATTGGTCTGGCAAGTCATAATAGAGGAGGTGAATTTGCATTTTTTGCTAGAATTAATGAATTAGAAAAGGGAGATATTCTCAAATATCAAACTAAATTTTACACTAGAAAATATATGGTAGATAATATACAGGCTATATATGAAAACGATTGGAGTTTATTAGAGCCGACAAAAGAAAATAAGTTAACCCTAATAACTTGTATAACAAATAAAAGACCTCAAAGACTTTGTGTACAAGCAACGGAAATTGAGTAAAAACTATTGCCAAACTTGAAAATAAATGTTAACATCAAATATAGAAGGTGATGTTTTATGAAAAAGAAAAAAATACTTGTACTTGTTTTTGTTTTGATTATTTTAGTATTAATAGTTGTAGCAGTTTTATTAAAAAGACATAGTTCTAAAACAACAATATCAAATAGTAATACTTCAGAGAATGCCATAGTAAATGAAGAAAAAGAAAATATTACAAATTCTTTATTAACTAATACAATTTCAAATGGTGTTAGTGAAACTAAAAAAGAAAACAATAATATAATAACTAAAGAGAATACAAAGGACTCAAATAAAAACAGTCAAACAAAAGAAGATAGTAATTTGAATAATAAACAAACAAGTAATAATACTAATAACAAGACAGATAATAAAATAAATAATAAAACAAACAACAGTAATAAAAACGATAGTGGCACAAATAATAACAACAAAAATGGTAATAACACAAATAATAAGGTAGATAATGATAATAAGCATCCTAATGTAGATAACGAAGGAAATAATGAAGACAAAAAAGAAGAACAACAAGAAGAAATAAACAAGGATTTAGCAAATAAGCATTTTACTAAATATAATTCATCTAAAACAGCACATGCAGTATCATACTTAAATAATCTAATGAAAAGTCAAAGTGACTATAATGAGTTTGGAGGATATGCAGTAGCAGTTACATCAAAACCAACAAATGATTGGTTTTCATATAGTGGAGATTATAAACTTAATGGACTAGCATTAACAGGTTGTATAGTAAAAGTTTATATAGAAGATGAATATAGGTACAATAGTAGAGGTACTTCATACTATCTCTATGATACAAAAGCCTATGTTCATCAAGAAGTTTTAGAGTAATTAAATATAAAATTTTAAAGAAACCTAAAGAGGTTTCTTTTTTTAAGGAGGATTTTAAATGATAAAGAAAATTAATAAAAAGATTATAGCAATATTTATGATTTTAATAACAATTTTAAATATTAGTGTTCCTGCTTTTGCAACATTGCAGATAGGAGACACTAGCCATTTGTATGGTGAAAAAGAATTGCCACGGTTTTTTAGAAATAAAGGATTCAGGTGCGATTAAACTAGTTGTCAAGGTTTATTATAAAGACCCAGATACAAAGCAAAAATTACCTGCATTCTGTATTGAACCTAGTAAACCACGGTGTAGGATCAGGAGCAACAGATTTTGATGGATATGATTCATATATAAAAGAAGTATTAAAAGACCAAAAGATTTGGAGATGTTTATATGAAGGATATATGGGAGTAAACTGGAAAGAAACAAGTGTAGAATGTGATGATGACTGGTACTTCGTAACGAAAGTGGTTGTGCATTGTTTAGTAAATAATGAATCTCCTAAAAGTACATATAAAGTAGCAGACCGTATTCTTGGATCTGATTTAGCACTAGGACTTACATTAAAAGATTTACAAAGAAGAGGAAAGAAGATATTAGATGAGGCAGAAAATTTATATTGGAAAGCTAAAAATGGAACTGAAAAATATAGAGAGGCTACAGTGGAATTACAAAAGAATGGCAATTTGTATATAAATGATAAATATGTAATTCAAGAATATAAATTGAATGCTAATAAAGAAATAGGAAGTTATGATGTAAATTTAAGTAAATTTCCATCAGGAACAACTTATGAAAAGAGCGGAAACATTGTAAAGATTAAAATACCAAAACAAAATATTAAAGATGATATAAATGGAACAATATATGTTATGAATGCAAAAGTAAAAACTTGTCCTGCTTTTTATGCAGAAGCGGAAAGAGATGATTACCAAGATTATGTAATTGCAGCAGATCCATTCGAAAAAACATCAACTAAAACAAATTTGAAAATAAATTCAGATACAGCAAATTTAAAAATAATAAAGAAAGATGAAAAAACAGAAGAAAAACTTCCAAATATCAAGTTTAATATAAGATACGAGAATGGAGAAAATATTGGAGATTTCATAACAGATAAAAATGGAACAATATTTATAGAAAATCTAAAACCACGGAAAAGTTATTATAACAGAACTAGAAACAGATGAAGAACATATATTGGATACTACAAGAAATAATGCAACACTTATCTATGGAGAAACAAGCACTGTGAATATTGATAATAAAAGAAAAACAGGATCTTTAAAAATTTACAAAGTTGATTTAGATAATGAAAAAATACCAGTATCAAATGTTGAGTTTGAGATTATAGATTCAGATGGTTTCAAATACAAAGCTACAACAGATGAAAATGGTATTGCATATATTGAAGGTATAAGAACAGGAATGGTTTCTATAAAAGAAACAAAAACAAATGAAATATATGAGCTGTCTAATGAAACATATAATGCAGAAATAGAGTGGAATGAATTAGCAGAAATTACAATAAAAAATGAAAAATTAAAAGGTCAAATTGAAATATTAAAAGTAGACGCAGAAGATAAAGAATATAAGATGGAAGGAGTAAAATTTCAAGTAATCAATTCAAAAGATGAAGTAGTTGAGACAATAATAACAAATAGTGAAGGTTATGCGAAAACATCAAGAATACCAATTGGAGAATATACAATAAAAGAAATTGAGACCGATGATATGCACATTTTAAATGGAGAAACTATTAAGGTTGATGTTAAAACTAACGAAACAATTAAACTAGTAATTACTAATGAAAGAATAAAGGGAAAAATTAAAATTGTAAAAACTAGTGAATCAGACAATCCTATTACAGGAGATAAAGCAGGTACACCAATACCAAATGTTAAATTTGAGGTATATGATTCTAATAAGCAATTGGTAGATACAATTATTACTGATGAAAATGGTATTGCTATTACTAGAAAGTTAGATAAAGGAAATTATACAATAAAAGAAGTGGAATCAGGAAAATGGTATTTATTAAATGAAAATGAATTTGCAACAGAAATAAAAGAAAATGATGAGATAGTTGAAGTAAATATTACAAATAAACCAGAAGAGCCAAATGTAGATATAGAAAAAGAAGGCTTAATTCAGACTACAGTAAATGAAGAAATTAGATATGACTTTCACATAAAGAATACAGGAAATACTAAATTAGATAAGTTTACTTGGTACGATTATTTACCAACAGACTATGTAAGAATTACTAAATTAATAACTGGAACATATAATCAAGACTTAAACTATGCTATTTATTATAAAACTAACAAAAATGATTATAAACTATTAAAAGATAATTTAAACACACAAGTAAACAACTATATTGATTTTTCCGATTTAAAACTAAAAGATGGAGAATATGTTACAGAATTTAAGATTGATTTTGGAACAGTTGATGTAGGATTTGAGTCAGTAATAGACCCATATATTTTTACAACTGTAAATAGTACAGTAGAAAATGAGGATACTTTTACAAATAAAACAAGAATTGAAGGATATAATGATACTTATCTAGTTTGGGATGAAGATGATCATACAACAAAAGTATATGAAAAAGAATTAAAAGTAAAGAAATTGCCAAGAACAGGCTACTAAAATTTAATATTTAAATAGGGAATAAATAACAGAAGATTATTTATTCCCTATTTACTGATGTAAGAAAGGAGAAAAAATATATATGGATGAAACAAATAAAACAAGATTAAAACAAATGCAAGAAATAGATGCAAAAATAGAAAAAATAAATTATGACTTTTTAGGTATAGAATCAAGAAAAAAAGAAATGGAAGATAAAAAAGTAGAGAAACAGAAAGAAATTGAAAAATTAGAAAAGGATAAAGATAAATTAACAATGAGATCTGAAGATATGAACAAGACAAGGAAAATTATTTACATTGTAATGAATTTACAAAAAGATATTAAAGAAATAGATTCGATTAATAATAAAATTATTAAATTAAAAAGCGAAGTGGAAGAAATACAAAATAAAATAGAAATACAAAACAAATTATTTTTAGATACAAAGAAGGAAAAAGATAAATGTCTAGAAGAAAGAAGAAAACTATATTTAGGAGAAGAAAAGCAAAATATAGAAGAAACCAAAAATAGTAATCAAAAACAACCTGAGGAAACAAAAGAGGATAAATTTATGATGAATTTAAATAGGTTAATAGAATTAGAAATAAGCAGATATATGGAAAATAAATCAAAGAAATTAAACAAAGAGGAAGAAGATGAAATGCAGTCTTAAAAGAGGTGATAAAAATAGAAGAGAATTTATTGGAAAATATAAACAATTTAGTAAAAGAAACATTTAACGATACTAACAAAATGAAAGATTTTTTGGAAACATTATCTTTAATGTATAATATAAGTTATAGCAACATATTAATACTAAAATCTCAAAGACAAGACATAAGCTTGATAATCTCAAAGAATGATGTTGAAAAACATAAATATGAAGTAAAAGAAAATGAGAATCCACTTAAAAAAGTAGCAAGAATAAAAGACAAAAATAACCAATACAAGTATATCACACAAGAGGTTTATGATATAAGCCAATTAAATATATCCAATAAATTAGAGAGCAAGAAAAGTATTGAATATATTGAAAAAATGCTAAAGGGTATGTGTTCAAGAAGAGGATTACAGTATGAAGAAAATAATGCAATGGCTAATATTGAAAATATAGTAAATGATATAAAAAATAACTGTAGACAAGAAAATTTATCTAAATATAATCTTGATGGATATTTAAAGCAAATACAAATAGAAAATAGTGCTACTACATTTGTTATTGCAAAGAAATTAGGTATAAATACTCGAAATTATAATTTAAAAGATATTTGCAAATGGGGTATAGAAAATGATGTTAATACCTTAAAAGAAAGTATGAGATATATACAAAAGTTTACAAATTATTTCATATTGGATTATAAAACACAAGAGAAGATTAATCGAATTGAAAACACAAATGAAGATGAAGAAGAATTTGAATAGATAAGAAAGGAGCATAGATGAAAGAAGAAAGATTTTCCGTAAATATGTCAAAGCAAGAAATGATAAGATTTTATGCTAATAAAATTGTAGAGGATGGAATTAGAGATTGTAATGAATTTAGTAATATCATTTGTTTAAAAAACTATGAAGATGGTATAGAACTAAAAAAATATAAAAATGATCTTTTAGAGATACTATATAGAGATGAAAGAGTTGCAGATGTATTTATTGATGATGAATTAAATTTAAATATAGTATTTTATACTGACTATTGTCCGTTTTATTATGATGACGAAGATAAAGATTTGATATATTGCAAAATATCAGATAGTCCTACATATCAGAGCAATATACTAAAAGACTTTACTAATTATATACAAAAACGAATATATGAAGAATCATATATATCTATTAGAAATTTACTAGAACATTTTACAGAGGAAAAACAAGGAAAGAATGAATCTAAAGAAAAACTATATAATTTTCTAAAAAAGAGTATCATACAAACAGGATTCGTAGATAAATATATTGATAATATTAGTGTATATGTTACATATAAAAACCATAAAGAATTAGAAGATGCTCTTTTAGAAATAGCAAAACAGAAAGAAAAATCAGAAGAAATTGAAACGGAATTTGAATAGATGAAAACTCCAGTTATTGAAGTATAACTGGAGTTTTCTATGTTAATTGTAGAAAAACGAGAGACGCCATAAACTCGTTTAAAAATAATAAAGAGATAGGTGTTATGAGCCGACGCAATAAAATTCATTCGTATTAGTGTAAACAGTCTATTTGCACAAAATGCGTAAGTGAGATTTCGTAACGCAAACTCACAATAAACAAAGAGTTTCAGGAGGCAAAACTTGTTGAGGATATGCAGATGTAAAAAGTGTGGGCAAGGATGCACAAGGTTACTAAATAACAGCATCTGCAGTAGAAATTTTCTACATACTAGACTATCATAAATGTAAAGCGACGGAATGATGGGGTTAAATTAAATGATGTATTATTTTGACTATAAAGGGGATAATACATCATTTTGATCTGCTCAAGAATTTCAAGGGTTAATGTCGCAATTAGCAAAATTGTTGATAATTAATATTTTTTGTGTTAGTATTAGTATGAAAAATATATTTAAAAAAGAGGCAAATATGGATAAATTAAAAAAACAAGAGTTGCACTTAATATTTCAAGATATAATAAAAGGTAATATAAGCAAATTAGATGATTTGTATGAAAAATATAATAGATTAATCTATGGTATTACATTTTCTATTATCAAAAATAAAGAAGATAGTGAGGATATAGTTCAAATTGTATTTATGAAAATATTTCAAACAGATAAGAATAAATTACCTATAACTAATGAATCGAGTTGGCTATATTCTTTCACAAAAAATGAAACACTTAATTATTTAAGAAAGAAGAAACAAGAAGTAAATTTAGACGAAATCTATTATATAACAGAAGAAGATAAAGAACTAAATAAGATAATTGATAAAGATAATTACAATAGAATTATTGCTAAATTAAATAAACAAGAAAGAGATATAGTTTCATTAAAAATATTATCCAATATGTCATTTAAAGAAATATCATTGTTGCTAAATATACCAATGGGAACAGTACAATGGAAATATTATACCTCTTTATATACTTTAAGATTATTATTAGGTAATATCTCAATGGTTATTATTGGAATACTACTTTTTATAAAAAGCAATATATCAAACAGAAAAATGGAACAAACTAATATAAGTAATGATATAGAAATAGATAATGAAAATATTAGTGATAAAAAAGAACAATTAGAAAATGAAACAAGTTTAAGTATAGAAAGTGATACAAATTCAACTGATGATATTTTTCAAAATGAAATAATAGAAGTTCAAGAGTCACAAGAAGTTAATTATAAAAACACAAATATCAACATAGGAATTTTAAGTTTTACAGGAATATTTTTATTTTTTACTATAATTTTTACAATTATTTTTGTAAAACACCAACAGAAAGCACATAAAAATGTGTCTAAATAATAGAAAGGAAAAAGGTGGTAGAAATGAAAAAAGGAATAAAGATATTTCTTATTGTATTAGGAGTAATTATAATTTTAGGATTAATATTTTTTGGAGTAGATTATAATAGAGTAAAAAATGGAGATAATCCAATATTTTGTATTCGAAATCTTGCAGGAATAATTATGGATGGAGGAACTATAGAATATTTTGGACTTGGATATAAAGTAATTGACTTTAATATGCTAAACGGATATGACGAAATAAAAATTGGCTCATGGTTTATGAAATATGAAGATTTTGAGAACGAATATAATAATTATACAGAAGAATTATCAAACACAAAAGTAGTGGTAAATGGTTATAATAACATAGCAAGTGTTACAATAACAAATGATGATGCAATTAAAATAAAACAAATCTTAAAAGGATTTAAATATAATAGTGAATTATGTAATGGTATCTATAGTTATGAAATTGTAATAAATGATGAAGAACATTATATGGTAAAGCAAGATTGTTGTGCAATTGAAAAAGGAGATAAACAAGCAGATATAACTGATGAAGAACTAAAATCTATTGAAAATATTATAGAAAATAATATAGATGAGAAAAAATTATTAAATGAAATACCACAAGAATATCAAATGGAACAAGCTATAAAAGATGGATGTGTAGTAATGTCAAACAATGCAGTATTTAATAAAAGTATGTTGGATTCTTTTATTGACAATACAAATGTAAATAATAAAGACAGAAAATCTGACTTTATAAGATTTGTTCAATACACAATAGAAGGAGATGCAATAATTACAGATTTAGAATATAAAGCTGATGTTGGTTATATATTAACAACTGATAACACAAGAGATGCTTTTGGAGCAGATACAAGAGTAATAAAAAATAGTGATATACCATCAGAATTTTATACAATAGATTTAGTAGAAAATGAAGACTTCTTTGATATTGTGTTACAATTAACAGGAGAAATAGACTATGAATCTAATAAAAAAGAATATAAACTAATAACAGTAGCAAGTTATTCAAAAGATTCAGAAATTTATGGAACAGCACCATCATTTATAGGAGAAGTAACAGAAATAAATGATAAAACAATAATAGTAAAAACAGAAGAAAAGAATTTAGGTGACGCTGTTAGTGTTAAAGTAGAAAATTCAAAAGAATACAGTATAGGGGATAAAGTGGAAGTGATTTATACAGGAATGGTTTTAGAATCTTATCCTTGTCAAATTTATGAAATTGAAGTAAGGAAAATAGAGAATCAAATTTATACAAATGTTATTATAGAAACTAAATAATAAAAAATAAAACCTACTTTTTACTCTCAAAAGGTAGGTTTTTTCTTTGAATAAAATAAAATATTATAAAATTTTACCAAACATGTTTAGGGTAATAAATTCCAAATTTTTTTTAAAAATAAATCAAAAAAATGAAACTTTTTATTATAGAAAAAAGGTCTTATAAGTGTATCAAGTTTGCAAACAAGATAACATTGCAAGATAAGTTAAGATCTTTTAATGAACTTATTAAAGGTGTTATTAATTTAATTAATTGAACTAAGGCTTATAAAGCAAAGTATAGATGGGGGGAGAAATGGAAGAACTAGTAGAAAAAGCAAAAGGACGGAGATAAAGAAGCTTTTACAACTCTTATGCTATCGCTCGAAAAAGAATTATATAAGGTTGCAAGAGTAAGATTAAGAAATGATGATGATATATATGATGCTATACAAGAAACAACAATAAAGGCTTTTAAGTTTGTAAAAAAATTAAAGCAAAATCAATATTTTAAAACATGGATAATTAAAATTTTAATTAATGAAAGCAATAATATATACAGAAGAAAAAATAAAAGAAGGATAATATCTTTTGAAGAACTTGAAAACAATAGAGAGATTGAATACTCTAATATAGATAATGTTGAAATAACATTAGACTTTAACTTTATATGCAACAAACTAAAGTATGAAGATAGAATTATTATAATTTTATATTATATGGAAAAATTTACTGACAAAGAAATAGGGGAAATATTAAATTTAAAAGAAAATACAATAAAAACTAAAAGAACTAGAGCAAAACAAAAAATAAAAGGTGCTCTAGAATTAGGAGGAAATAGTAATGGATGAATTGGATAAGAAATTATATCAAGACTTAAGTCTTGAAGTAGAAGTTCCAAATAAATGTAAGACAATTATTAGAGAAAGCTTAAATAATGAAAATAAAAAAACACAATATTATTCAATCACAAGAGTTGCCATAATAACATGTGCTAGTTTATTATTAACTACTGGAATTGTGTATGCAGGAGCTAAAGTATATGAAAAAATATGGAAACAGCCTGAAAAGACAGTTGGATTTTATGCTGAAGGAAATGAAAACATAATTACAAAAGAAGAACAATCTAGTGTAATGTCTGAAAAAGAGGCAAGGGAAAAAGCAATGGCAATAGCAGAAAAGTTTGGATATAAAAATGAAAAAATAGAATCTATAGAGCTTGAAAAAAATCCTAGTAATTATGATTTAACATGGTATGTTGAAATGAGTAATAAACTCTCATTAAGTTTTGATGCAAATGGAGGAAATAATCTAGATTTACACTGTGACAATGTACTATATAAAGATATAGATAATTATAGAACTACTGAAAAGGAAGCTGAAAAAATAGCTAGGGAGTTTTGCTTCAAATATGGATATGATTTAAAAGAATATAATACTGTAGAAATAAGTTCAAATTTAAATACAGAAAAAGACTCATATCTTTGGTACATTGATTTTTATAAAGAATATAATGGAATTATAAATCCTTATGAGCGCATTAGTGTTGGTTATGTTCCTGAAATAAATGAAATATATTATTTTGTAATATGCGATTCAAAATATGAAAATAATTCACTTGAAATAACAGAAGAACAGGCAAAACAGATAGCTTTACAAGCAGAACAAAAGATTGATACAGGTTATAAAATTAAAAGTGTTAAAACTAAGTTAGATATTGATAGAATGAATGGAGATGCATATTTAAGAACAACAGATTATGAACAATATTGCAAACAAAGTACAACAGAATATCCTTCTAAAAACTATGTAGAATATCGTACAGAAAAATCTGTTAGAAAGGTATGGAAAGTTATGATACAGTACGATATACCAGAATCTGATTTATTTAGTGAAAACTTTAACCGACATAATATAGATTATTCTTATTATGTCGATGCAACAACAGGGGAAATTATAGGAGGAACAGCATATAGTGAACCTATAATAATTAAGAAATAGATAAAGAAGATTTAAAATATATTCTTAATAGATTTATTTATGCTATTATGAAGAAAATACAAATAGTAATTTGTCACTACGATGAGAATATAAGAGAAAGGTTAAATTGGTGTTAATATGAATAAGAGTAAGAAAATAATTATTGGAGTTGTAATTGTATTATTGATCATAGTTATTGGAGTAGTTGTTGCATACAAGCTAATTGAAAAGAGTGTTACAAATAGAGAAGACTTTAAATTCAATATTGAGAATATTAGTTCTATTCCTGTTGATACTGAAAACCTTGATGAAAAAGAATATTCTTTCTTTGGAAAAGTGATTGAATCAAATGAAAAAAGAATTATAGTAGAGCCAAATGAAGATGAAGAAATAAGAAAATCAGCAGATAAAGTATATGTTGGACTAGGAGAATATACTGATGCTCTTTATATGGTTGGAACTATTGTAAAAATTACTTATAAGGGAACAGTAATGAATACATATCCTTTACAAATTAAAACAACAAAAATTGAGATAAAATCAGCAGATGACTTTGAAATAGTATTTTCTGCTAAAAAGCCAACAGATAGTTATAGAGTATATACAATATTAAGCAAAACAGAAACGGATAAATATGACTATACAATATATGGGTATGATGGAATTGTAAATATAAAAATAGATGGTAAAGATTATTTATTAAAAGACGCATTATTACAAAATAAAATAACAATGGAAGAAATTATAGCCAAAGCAAATAAAGATTTTCCAAATGCAATATCTTACGATGATGGTGGAAGTATGGAATATCATTACGAAAATTATACAATTATAAAATGCCATAGATTAGATGGAAATAGAGATGTTTATATTGGAACAAAGGATATGACGTTAAATGATGTTATATAGAATCATCTCGAGAAATTACAATATATAAGTGTGAAAAAAATAGTAAGTTGTTGCTATGATGAGATTATAAAATGAAGGTTTAAATTGGTGGTAATATGAACAAGAATAATTATTTGCATTTTAATTAATTATAGTATTGATTATAGGTAATAGGATAGTTATTGCATATAAAGTTAATTGGAAATTGTGCTATAAACAGATAAAACTTTAAATTCAATGTTGAGAATATTAGTTCTATTCCTGTTGATACTGTAAATCATTAAGAATAAATTACATTCTATACAATTTGTTTAAAATATAGGTCTACAATAGATATATCACAATATACAAAGAGTTTCAGGAGGCAAAACTTGTTTGAGGATATGTGGATGTAAAAAGTGTGATCAAGGATGCACAAGGTTATTAAATAACAGCATCTGCAGTAGAAATTTTCTACATACTAGACTATCATAAATGTAAAGCAATGGAATGATGGGGTTAAATTATATGATGTATTATTTTTGTTATACAGGGAATAATACATCATTTTGATTTGCTCAAGAATTTCAAGGGTTAATGTAAAAATAGATGATTTTTTACTAATTATATGTTAGAATGTATTTAGTATGTGATTAATTATTTAATGTTTCTACTAAAAGTTCAGAGCTAGGTGCAAGATTGATTCAACGAAAATTAAATAATAATGGTTACTATATATTGAACAAGTATATAGATTGAACGAAAAAGATTTGATAGTTAAAAAAAGTTATTAGTTGCTGTGAAAAAATTAATACTAGATATTATGATTTAAGCATAATATAACCTGAAAATATATAAGGGGGGAAAATACTGTGGAAGAATTAATTTTAGAGTCGATTAATGGAAATGATGAAGCATATACAAAATTAATTCAATCAATTCAAAATGAATTATATAGAGTAGCACAAGCTAGATTAGACAATATTGATGATATTAATGATGCAATTCAAGAAACGATGATAATTGCTTATAAATCGTTAAAAAGCCTAGAAAATACAAAATACTTTAAAACATGGATCATTAAAATACTAATAAATGAATGCAACAAAATTTATGCACGATACAAGTGGAAAAATAATATCTTTAGTAAATTGATTAAAGATAAGAATAGTGTTATAGATGAAAATTTAGATATGTCTAATATTGAAGATAAATTGGACATAGAAAGTATGCTTAGTAAATTAAAATATGAAGAACGAATTGCTATTGTCTTATTTTATAACAGCAATTATTCTTTGAATGAGATTTCTGAAATTTTAGATACTAGTCCTAATACAATAAAGAGTAGAATAACAAGGGGTAAAGAAAAAATAAAAAAATATTATAGAGGAGGTGTTGAGAATGAAACAGCAGAGAAATAATCTAGATAATGTAGACAAACTACTATATGAATATTTTGAAAAAAATAAAGATATTCCACAAGAAACTGCTAAAGTAATTAGTAGAGCACCTTATAAGAGAAAAATTAAGTATAATATTTCAAAGGTAGCAGTGTTAATATTGACTTTATCAATTTTAACAACAGGTGTCGTTTTTGCAAAAGAAATCACTAATTTTTTTAGAAATTTATTTGGATTAGATTCGATAGGGATAAACAATGATAGTATTGTTAATGCAATAGAAAATAAAGATTATATACAAAATGTTGATATGAATTACATAAGATTAAATGACAAATTTAGTATAAAAGTAGATTATTTAATGCTAGATGATATAAATTTATATGCAGTATTTAATGTGTATTCAGAAGAATATATAAATCCGAATTATAGAATATCTATTCCAGATTTAAAAATAATAGGGAATGATGATATTATTTATGATGCATCATCAGGAATGAATTATTCTATATATACTACAACAGGATGGCACAAAATTACTCAAGAAGAAAAAGAGAGTAAAAGAGAATTGTTATTTTTAATGTCGGATGGTTTACCAAATATGAAAAAATTACAATTTCAATTTTCAAAAATAATATTATATGATGATACATCAGCATATAAGGAACAAATAGAGATAAATTGTAATGAAGAAAAGAATATTAAAATTGACATAATAGATAAATTTATTGATAGGGAAAGATTAATATTTGATATTTCAAAAGCAAGTGATATGTATGATATAAATAAATTCATATCAACAGACACAGGAACATATATAGTTCTAGAGACGATAAGTCCAGAAATAAATTTAGACTTAATATATAATGATAATTTATATCAAGCTGATAAGAGATTATTAGCATTAGAAGGAGATAAATACATATTTATTTTGCAATATAATCTTGGCAAAGATGATATTAATAATGATACTTTACAAATAAAAGATTCAATGGGAAATAGTCTTAAACCTTACTAAAAAGAAACCTATTAATAGGTTTCTTTTTAGTAAGGTTTAAGACTATTTCCAGCTATACATTTTTAAGTCTAAATTAATTCTTACAGACGAATCAGAGCAAGTTGCTGAAATTATTGCATCACTTCCGTTACCAATTGATATATAATCAGCTTTTCTTGTCTTTCCGTCTGTATATATTCTATAATTCTTAGTAGTATTTATACTTGCAATATATACACTAATTATTACTTCATGCGATTTTCCATCAGAAGATGTTGCTGTTGCCTCAAAAGCCATATAACGACCGTCATAGTAGTTACTATTACCAGTATATCTACCTTTAAAGGTTACAACATTAGGATCATAATATGCATTTGTAGAAATTTCTGAAGCTTTTACCTTAATTGGAAATGCAAAAGTAAAAATGATAAATATTAATGTAATAATAAAAAATATAATAAATAATTTGTTTTTTACATTCATTACAATATTCACCCCCCTTTTTTATATTTATAAAAAATTATATCAAATTAATAAAAAAAAAAAAAGAAAGTCACAAAAAGTCACAAAATATTTTTAGAAATTTGCACCCTTTTTGGAGAAAAATAGTATCTAATAAGTGTAAAGTGAAGAAAGAGGAGTGATATGGTAAATATACTTATTGTAGATAAAGATATAAATTATGCTATTAGACTAATGAATTGGTTGAATAAATTAGATAGTAATTTAAAAGTTGTTTATATTGCACAAAGCGAAGATGAAACTCTTAATGTCATAAACAATAATGATATAGATATTGATATTGTTTTTTTCTTTCTTAAGATAAATTTTGAAAATGAAATTAACTTTTATAGAAGGATTATAAATAAAGAGAAATATAAACATTCTTTTGTTATATTATCAGATTCTAACATTATAGATAAAAATATATTGCTTTATACAGATACTAATTTGAAAAATAATATTTTTAAAAACATTACTAAAATTAATTGTATGTTAGAAGAAAAAGAAAAAAATAAGAATAGAATGAAAATAGAAAAAGAACTTTCATATTTAGAATATGATTTTTCACTCAAGGGAACTCAATATTTAGTGAAAGCAATTGAATATATAGTCAATGAAAAGCTTAAAAATAATTACATTTTAGAAAAAGATATATATCCTAAATTAACAGATTTTTATCATAATTCCATACACAATATAAAATGCAATATTAATAGAGCAAATGATAGTATGTATGCAAGATGTAAAATGGAGAAAATAAGAGATTACTTTAAATTCAATGTGGATGAAAAGCCTAAAACAAAATTAATAATAAACACTGTAATAGACAAATTATAATTACATGCAAGTACATAAAATTGAATAAAATTTAGCTACTAAAGTTATTTGACTTATATTATAAAAAATATTAGGAAGGGAGGGAAAAAATAATTTTAAAAATTGCATTACAAGTTTACAAAAAAAGAAAATAGGAGGGATTATATGAAAATTAAAAAAAATCAGATTAAATTTTTATTATGTTTATGGATAGCTATTTTATTAGTATGTTTAGTATGTTCAACATCAAAAGCAACAATTGCAAATGAAATTTATCAAGATGATACCATTCAATTAGATAATATGGGAATAATTCAAGATAATTCTAAACAATTAATGCAAACAAAAAATGTGACTTATTCAGTTGATGAGTTTAATGGAAAAGAATTTTTTATAAAGAATATGTTTACGGGTCAATACCTAGATGTATCTGGTGGAGTTGCTAAAAACGGAACTAATGTTCAACAATATAAATATAATGGAACAGATTCACAAAAATGGTATATGAAATACAATAATGATGGAACTTTTACTTTTTTCTCAAGAGTTGGAAAAACATCTGTATATGAATATGCATTAGATATAAGTAATGGTTCAACTGCAAACTATGCTAATGTTCAAATTTGGCGTAATAACGGAACAGATTCACAAAAATTTATTGTTAAACCATCAAATTTTTCTACATTTGTAATTTTTACAAAAATAACAAATGGAACTAAAGCTGTTGTTGTAAATGGACCAACTTGTAATCAGGGAGGAAATGTAGATCAATATACATATCAAGGTCATGTTAATGAAGCATGGATATTAGAGCCAGTAAGCAAAAATTCTACACTTGGTGTTAAGTATGCACAAAATAATTTTAACAAATATGTTCCTGCATATCCAGATTTAAGATCATTAGGAGGAGATTGTGCAAACTTTGTTTCTCAATGTATGTTAGCATCTGGAATTCACTATCAAAATGATTGGTATACTTATAGAAAAAATGAAAATTATTCTAAACCAGCAAATGTAAGTCAGCTAGATAATACTTGGCAACTATCAGATCCAAGTCCATGGATTAGTGCACCAGAATTCGGGAAATATTGGAAAAAGAATGCTAAATATCATTATTATAAAGGAAAAGATATAACAAACAATCCATCTTTAGCATGGGGATTAAGTATTACAAAAGGTGATGTTGTACAGATTGCAGATAGTGTATTAGGATTTTTAGGGAATGCAAATCATACAATGTATATAACAGATTATGAAAATTCAAGTTATGTTTTGACATATCACTCGAGCGAAACTGAAAGAAAGAATTTACTTGATATTTGTAGACAGTATCCAAATTCATATTTTGTATTTTATGAAATAATGTAGAGGAGATGATTATATGTATAAAAAAAATATTAAATTAGTATTAATATTGGTAGGTATTATTTTAATAGTTCCTATTACAGCATATGCTGTTTCTAATGTAATTGAATATATATCAAAAGTTGAAAATACAGATAATATAAAACAGGAACTTTTAGAAGAAAAAGAGCAATATACTAATGTTATAACTGAAATGGCGAAGACAGAAAAACTAGAAATTGATGAAGAATTAACAAACAAGATAGAAGAACAAACAGAAAAAATAGCAGAAAAAGAACAGGAAATTATAAATATTATAAACAGATTTTATCCAAATGAATATAAAGAATTAAAAGAACAACTTGATAGTAAAAATATAAATAGTGATAACCATGATGTTTCAAATACAAGCCCAGAGATGAAATTTTATAATTTGGTTTTAGATATTATAGAAAATGAGACACTTACAAACCAAGAATTAAATCTTTTAAAAGAATTTATGACAAGTCAATATAGTAATGCTGAAGGAAATAAAGATGTACAAGAGCGTATAGAGAGACTTTGTATGTAAAAAATAAAAGTAAATTAAGTTCATTTTCTAAAAAGATAATACTGTTAAAAATTATATAAATCTATGTCCTAGCATGGTTAAAAACCTTGTCCCACACTAGTATAATATTGAAAAATAAAATAAGAGCGGTGTGGAATAATGGGAATATTTGATAGATTTTATAAAAAAGAAAAATTAATAAAAAAAACAATAGAAATAGATGAGAACTTATATGAAAAACTAAAAGAAATATCTGACAATGAGATTAGTGCATCAGTTAATCAATTAATAAATGCTTGTATTGAAAGATTAATCTTAAATGAGAATATAAAGATGTATGTAAAACCTAAAGATGAAATTTCAATTAAACATTCACTTCTTATACGAGAATCATTTGTTGATGGCTTAGAACAATTAAAAGATAAATACGATATATCAATATATAAACTTGTTAATATGTCTATTTATGATGCACTAAATGAATATTATGCTAATAAAGATAAGCTAATTTAAGCTTATCTCTATTATAAAAAATTCGTATAATAGTTTCCTTATACAATTAAGTAAGGAAACTATTATGTATTTTTAAAGTAAATCCCCTTTTTCAATCCTAGAAAATACATTAAACAAATCTCATATTCATACTCTTGATGAAATAAATGGTCATATTCTTCAAATAATTGTTTATATTTTATTGGAATTTTTTCTATGTTTTCATTCAATTTTACTAAACTTTTATTTAGATTTTTAAAATCTTTAATTTCAAAAAGACACTCTCTTTTTTCATCTAATATTGCATTTGTATATTCAATATCATTTTTATCAATATTATTTTCAATCATATTTAAATCTCCTTGTTTATAATTTCATTAGTAAATTTTATCATTCCAGATACCGATTTTATAGAAGTTTCAATATAATCTGATGTAGTTCTAAAGAAAATTATTAAACCATTTAATGTATTGTTGTTAAATAGGGGAAAAATCATTTGTGCAGAATAAAGATTATGATCATCTTTAAATAGTTTAAAACATTTTTTATTTAACACACAAAATAAGTTACTCTTTGAACAATTATTTGAATTCCATAGATTAATTATATCTAGGATATCTTCATTTAAGTAATCACTTATAGTAATTTTTTGAATATCATTATCTAGAACATCTAATAATTGAATTTTATTTAGGTCTGTTATCATAATGTTAGATTTACATACAATTTTAGAATTAGAAATATATGTTTTTAATTTTTCAGAAATATGCATAATTAACCTCCTTTCTTATAATAATACTTATTAATATATTAAGTATTTCAATAGCATTATACAATTTATTTTTGAATAAGTCCAGAACATTTTATTGTAAAGTACAATAAACATTACGAGTATAAATACATAATTAGAAATTGTATAATTTATTTATAAAATGGAGGGGAAAATGGAAATAAGAGATAAATTATATAAATATAGCAATCCTATCTTTACTAAAACAATTAATATAGATGATAATATTTATAGTAAATTGAAAGATTTATCAGAGAAGGTTTACGATGCAACAATAAGTGAAATTATGAATATTGCTTTAGAAGAATATATTGAAAGAAATAATCCAACATTTTACGGAAAGAGTGAAAGAGAAACAGTAACATATAGGGCAATTAGATTAAGAAAATCAAATATAAACAAATTAAATGAATATAGTAGAAAAACAGGAATATCATTTACAAGATTAGTAAATGGTGCTTTAAAAGAGTTTTTAGATAATCAATAATATAATTAATGCACAATAAGATGTTAGTATTTCTTACATCAAATTGTGCATTTTTACTTAAAACGACAATATATGACATTTTTTATTTATAATATATGTTATAATCTTAATAAGGAGCGTGATGTTTTATGAGGAATATTACATTATTAAGATTAAAACATACAGCAAAACTAGAAAAACTTATTAAGCAAAATGCTGATTACAATAAAATACTTAAAGAGAGTAGGATAGTTGACAAGTATATTGTAATTGAAATGAGAAATATGTTTAATAAAAATTCAGGTTATACTATATCTTTTCGTAAAGAATCTACAATCAAATCTGATAAATAAAGAGGAGTCATTCCATAAGTAGGGTTATAATTGTCAAAAATAGAGTATAGTAATTCTTTATTCATGCATCGTTTAGCACTAGATAAAGAATTATCTATACTCCATTTTATTTGTAGTGCAGTATAAAAGCCTATTTTTGAGGCAGTTATAGAATATAATTTATTTAATTTTAGATTACTATTTTTTCTTTGATATTTAATATAAATTAATTCTACAAAATTATCTGTTCCAGTAGAAGAAGGATTAAATCCTAATTCTGATAATATGTGTTTTATTTTTTCTTTTGTAGAAATTAGAGAATGTGTAGATACCAATTCTTGAGCAACGGAAACTGCTTTGAAATAATCAAAAGGTTTTGGCATTAATCTGTAAATATTAGAAAAATCATATAAGTTTGAAATTAATTCTTTTGAGTGAGAAGTAACAATTATATTCTTTTTATCACTTTTTTCTTTTAGATATTTTAATACACCTAATCCATCTATATTAGGCATATCTAAATCTAAAAATAATACATCAGGTTTTTCTTCTAAATATTTTTCAATAGTTTCTTTACCACTTTTAGTTAAAGCTACAACTCTAAAATTTGTTTCTTTTGTTAAAAAATTATTAAATAATTGTAGCTGAGATACATCATCTTCAGCAATCATAACTTTAATCATTTTTCCCTCCATATAAAACAAATTCATATACTATTATACAACTAAAAAGCCTATATTTCAATATATTCAAAAACTATTTTACATAAAAAGTAGTAAAAAGTGGTAACTTTTACTATATTTTACCACTTTTATGGAAATTATTACTGTATTTATTTAATATATACTCTAGGACAGAGGTCTATAAGTAAAGGAAGTTATTAATTAACATTAGATAAATAATAAGAAAACTGATGGAAAAAATAATAAAATAATTTATTTATAGACTTTGTTTTTATGGAGGGATGTAAATGTAATAAACAATTTATAAAAAAGTAAAAAGATAAGTTAATAATCTTTCTTTACTTTTAGATATTTGTCCAATTTTAAAGGATTGGAGAATATATTAAATGGAAAGAAAGGATTATTTATTAGAAAAACTATCAAATGAAGAAAAGTTATATTTAAAGAAATTAATTATTAATGTAAGGAGAAAATATATAAGAACTAATTACAAATTTATAAACTCAAAATATATTGACTATTCTGAATTAAATGTAGAAGATTCAGAATCATTACTTGACACTATATTATATAAATTTGAGAGAGAATTAAAATCAGCTAGTGAATTTGAAAAAATAATATATAATAATGATAAACTTTATAAAATTGTAAGAGCATTGTCTTTAAAAGAAAAGACTATGCTCTTTTATTTATATTATGAAAATATAAGTATAGAGCAAATACCAAAAATCATGAATATTAGTAGAGCTACTGCTTACAGAATGAGAGAATCTATTTTAGATAAAATAATGAAAAAAATGTTAGGAGGAAAATAAATATGTTTAATAATTTTAGTTTACGAGATGAAGAAATAATGGAAATAATTTATAAATATGATCCCTTAATAAAGAAAAATTCAATAATAAGTTCAAAATTTGATGAAGATTTAAATCAAGAGATAAAAGAGATGATTTATAAAGAATTAAGAAAAAATAGAAAAATTTTTTAAAAAATGAGACATTTACAATTTTTCTTGGACTTTTATTAGTAGAACAGTAAAGAAAGTGAGGTGTACTACTAATATGGAGTCCGAGAAAAAAGATTTAATTGATTGGGAAGATGCTATTTCTTATATGCAACTTGCAATACATACATTACAAAATAGTGCAACAGATATAACTCCTAAATCAATTAAAAGTGAGATGGAAATGCACAGAAAAAAATTTGGAACAAATGAAGTAAAGAGATTAGTTAAGATCATTCTAAAAGAGAAATAAATTTTGTAAAAAATAGTAACAAAATAAATAGAGTTAATACTCTATTAGTATTTCTATGTCAGAAAAGTGTTAGTAAAAAGTTGCAGTATATAAATTGAAATAAGAGGTGTAAAAATTGAATATTAGAGAACAAGTATTAGATTTATATTTTATAGATCATAAAAAACAAAAAGAAATTGCAGAAGAACTTAATATTTCTAAATATACTGTATCTAGAATAGTTACAAAAGATATAAGATATATAAAAGAAAAAGAAGAAAGAAAAAAACGAAACAAAGAAAATAATAAAAGAAAAACTGTTGAATATATTTATTCTATAAGGAATCAAAAACAAGTTGATGAATATGATTCTGTAAAGAAAAAGCACATACAGGCAAGTATGGAATTGTCAGAAAGAAACAAACCTATGAATAATAAGGCGTATAGAGACTGGAATTCATCAATATATGATTATAATGAAAGAAATAAAAGTTATGTATTAAAAGAAGGAATTAATGTAGGGGCTGATGTACCTAAAAAAATTAAATGGAGAGGATATTAAGCTTATGATTATAAAAGAATATAAGGATGGCGAAACAATAATTAGAATACATAGTGATTATTTAGGAACTAAAGAAGAAGAACTTAAAAGTAGGGAAATAATCATTAGCTTATGTGTAAAAAATTTAAACAAAATGTCCAAAAAGATTTGCAAAACTTAAAATACAATGTTAGAATGACACACAAGTTTGATAGAAATAATAACTTGGAAGGGAGGAATCTTGGAAGAGATATTAAAAAATTATATTGATGTTATTGACTTTGAATATGGAGAGTATCTTATATATTTAAGAAAATCAAGGGCTGATATAGAAGCCGAAGAAAAAGGAGAAGGAGAAACACTAGCGAGACATTTAAAAATACTTTTAGAACTTGCAAGAAAAATGAAAATTAAAATAGGTAAAATTTATCATGAAATTGTTAGTGGTGAGAGTATTGCCGATAGACCTGAAGTACAAAAAATGCTAAATGAAGTAAAAATAGGCTCTTGGAAAGGTGTGTTAGTAGTTGAAGTAGAAAGATTGGCTCGTGGAAATACAAAAGATCAGGGGTTTGTAGCAGAAGCTTTTTCTATTTCAAGTACAAAAATAATTACACCAATGAAGATATATGACCCAAATAATGAATTTGATGAAGAATATTTTGAATTTGGATTGTTTATGTCAAGGCGAGAATATAAAGTAATCAATAGAAGACTTCAGAGAGGGAGAATAACATCTGTAAAAGAAGGCAAATATGTTGGTAATATTGCACCATTTGGTTGGGATAGGGTTAAAATAGAGAAAGATAAAGGATATACTTTAAAACCTAATGAAGAATCAAAAACTGTACAAATGGCATTTGATTTGTATGCATATAATGATATATCCATAAAAAAATTAGGTTTGGAATTAGATTCAATGGGATTAAAACCAAGACATAAAGAAAAATGGACAGTATCAACATTAAAGGATATGTTGAAAAATCCTGTTCATATTGGAATGATAAGATGGAATTCACGAAAAACAGTAAAGGCTTATAAAGGAGACAAAATTATAAAAACTAGACCTAGAAATAATGATTGTATTTTAATAAAAGGTTTACAACCAGCGATAATAAAAACAGATGTATGGAATATAGTTCAACAAAAATTATCGACTCATAAAGTACCAGTACAACATAATAATATAATATACAATCCATTAGCTGGTTTAGTTCGTTGTTCTAAATGTGGAGCAATAATGCAAAGGAGACCATATAAAGCAAAAGGATGGGATGATACATTAATTTGTCCAAATACAGAATGTGACAATATAAGTTCAAAACTATATATTGTAGAAAATAAAATAATACAATCATTGAAATCTTGGTTAGAAAATTATAAAATTGATTTTAATAGTTACATAGATAAAATTGGTTGTGATAACATTAAAATACTTGAAGATTCTATAAAGGAATCAAAGAAAGCAATAGAAATTAAAAGTAAAAAAAGGACTAACATTTATGAATTTTTAGAAGATGGAACATATACGAAAGAAATGTTTAATGATAGGATGCAAGTAATTACAAAGGAAATAGATGCAATTAAAAAAAATTTGAAAACGCAAGAAAGTAAACTAGAAGAAGAAAAGAAAAAAGAAGAGGAAAAGAAAAATCTCATACCAGAAGTGGAAAATGTATTAGCATTGTATGATAAACTTGAAACAGCAGAGGAAAAAAATATGCTATTAAAAACAGTTGTAAAGCAAGTAAATTACTTGAAAACAGAAAAAGCAATAAAGAAAAATTCAAATCCTGAAAACTTTACACTTGACATTTTTCCAAAAATTAATAAAGTATCATGATTTTTTATGAAGTAAATAAATGATTTATGCAAAATGGCTTTTGAGCCATAAATTTTTTAAAAATTTTTAATTGATAACCTTGTGGTACAGAAGAATTGGCTCACTTAGAAATGGTAGGAACTATAGTACATCAATTAACTGACGGAGCATCTTTAGAAGAAATAGAAAAAGCAGGACTAGGAGCATACTACACTGACCATGGGGTGGGTTTGGAATCTATCCAAAAAGAATTTAACTAAATAAATGATTCAAAAAATT